>CALMSO010000085.1 GCA_937872385.1 uncultured Saprospiraceae bacterium | reverse complement strand
GTACATGCGATACGATGTGATTCACCGCGAGGCTGACGTAGCTGCGCACCATACCGGTGGCAAAGCCGGTCATAAACATCGCCGCCCACACACCAAGAGCAATAGCGGTCATCACTAGGATGCTGCGAACAGGGTTGCGCCAGATATTTCGCCAAGACATGACGGGTATCATCGGCTGTTGTTTTAGTTGAGAAATATTTTTTTTGAATGAACGGTTGGTCAAAAATACACACCCCAAGGTTTTAAGCAAACATTCCCCGACGAATGGCTATTTTTATTCGACGAATGGTGAAGTATATCCGACTAAGCCCGAAATGCAAAATAGGGCAAGCTGGCAAACCAAGCAATGATGAAGATCATACGCATAACGCACAGAAAGGATACATTTGTCAGTTTTGTAACCGACGGAAAGCACGCACGCTGTGTACAGCAGATCAGCGAATTTGTATAAAAGCCGAATCAAAAGGATTCAGGGCCGTACCTTTTACTCTGGCGACTACCTCCACCCGGTACAATGATTTCACTGCATTGAAGGTTTTGGCGGCATTGGCCAAGCCTTTAAAAAGCATGTTTCGGTCGCCGAAAGCGTCCATTTCTGATTTTACCAAAGTAAAAGGCAGACTAAAAGGCAGCTCCACCACTTCGCCTTGTGGCACCTCAAAGGCCTCCGACAGCTCCACCTCGCCGAGTTTGTACTCATCAATTAGGCGCTCTTTGCCTCGCCCTCGGCTGTATTTTTCAAAAATGGTGATACGCGCCTGCGTCACGGTTTGTGTATTCATAGACTGAAAGCGCAAGACACCCTCAATCACACCATCGCTTGCGCGCACGGCTTCCGGCAGCACCAGCTCTACTTTTACCCCCTCTATTCCGAAGAATTGTTTGACTTTTCCGAGCATAAAATCAGCATTGGGTTTTTACTATTCGAATAAGTAATGGGACCTTGTTATTGGGCGAATGTTATTAATTAATTGTTATTTGACGAAATATTTATAGAATTGGAAATCAGTTATTTGTAGTTCGCTAATCGTGGTTGGCTGTTCGCTATTTGCTGTTAGCCGTTTTATATTTTATATGCGAATATCGAGTTAACCACAAAGAGGTGACACCGTGCTGGTGTAATATGTCACCCCCTTGGGGTTCGTTTTTACGTATGTCTGATGCTTTAATCATTTGAACCCGATATTCGTATTTTATACCTTTTTCAATTGGAAATAACGCACTTATTTATGCTCGAAAGATTGTTTTTCAAAATTTTACAAAATCGTGAAGCGGACTTCGCAAATCGTAAATGGTATTAGTGCTTTCGCTTTTCGCAGACATCCGAGGTCACACCATCCGCTTGTGCCAGCTTTGCCCCAGCGGGCGCACGAAACCCTGATCGAAAGCCGCTTTGGTGCTGACTAAGGTATCAAAAACTGGCGTTTCGTCGCGTATGATTCCATCGGCGTATAATTGAGCAAAAGTCTCACGTGGTACGGTGTGCACGGTGTCTCCATTGAGATAAGAAAACACGAAGCGATCGAACAGATCTACTTGATATTCAGCTTGTAAAGCTTTTAAAAAATGTACCGATTTATCAATTGAGCAGCCGCTGGCCCCGGCCTGACTTTCGTCCACCATGAGCACAATAAACCGATGATGCAGCACATCGCCCCAGGCGCGCAATTGCTGGTTGTGGCTCACCCAAAGCTGGGCAAAATATTGTACGGCTTCGCGGATTTTCGGCAGGTCTTCGCTGCGGAAAGGGCGATTGCTCTGGTAAATCCATACGCGTGTGTCAGGCGGCAACATCGTAAGCGCGGTCATGCTTTCCATTGTATTTTCAGAATAATTTTTACCCAAATCGTTCCTATCAGAAACTGTCCTAAAATTACAAAAGTTATGTTGAATGTAATAACAACTTTTTCGTCCGAAAAGATGTCTTATTCAAAAGCCTTCTTGCAAGACAAAATAATATTTGGTTATGACTATCAACATTCCTATATCCGACCAAAAACGCATCGTTATTGTAGGCGGCGGCTTTGCCGGGCTTACGCTGGCGCGTCAATTGGCAAAAAAACAATTTCAAATTGTGCTGATTGACAAGAACAATTACCATCAGTTCCAGCCTTTGTTCTACCAAGTGGCGATGTCGGGATTGGAGCCAAGTTCTATCGTGTTTCCTTTGCGCAAGCTGTTTCAGAAGCAACCCAATGTCTTCATCCGAATGGCGGAAGTACAATCGGTTCAGCCAGAAATAAATACCATACACACCAATCTGGGCGAGCTGAGCTACGATTATTTGGTGCTGGCGATGGGCGCTGATACCAACTTTTTTGGCAACGAACAAATTGCCAGTCGGGCCATTCCAATGAAATCGGTCTCAGAAGCTTTGTATTTGCGCAATCGCATTCTCAACGACTATGAAAAAGCCCTAACCACGCAAGATCCGCAAGAACGACAGGGTTTGCTCGACATTGTAGTGGTAGGCGGCGGTCCTACGGGCGTAGAAGTTGCTGGCTCATTAGCAGAGATGAAAAAATTTATCCTACCGAAAGATTATCCGGAACTGAACACCCACGATTTGCGCATCCACCTCGTGGAGGGTACTACACGGCTACTGAATACCATGTCGGAACAAGCGTCCCGAAAAGCGCTGCAATTCCTCGAAGCGTTAGACGTACAGGTGAAACTGAATACATTTGTAACCGGTTTTGACGGACGCCATGTGCACACCAACGACGGCACGGTGCTGCGCGCCAATAAAGTCATCTGGGCGGCTGGGGTACGCGGCTCGATTATTGATGGGCTGCCGCCCGAATATATCACTAAAGGTAACCGCATTACGGTCAATCGCTTCCATCAAGTGCCGAGCTACGACAACCTCTTTGCCGTTGGCGATGTGGCTTATATGACCGAAGAAAAATATCCGCACGGGCAGCCGCAAGTGGCGCAGGTAGCCATTCAGCAGTCCAAAAACTTAGCGCAAAACTTGCTCCGTCAAGGCAAAGGACAGCCGCCGAGGCCTTTTGCTTATCGAGA
Organism: uncultured Saprospiraceae bacterium; assembly: GCA_937872385.1. Taxonomy (GTDB): domain Bacteria; phylum Bacteroidota; class Bacteroidia; order Chitinophagales; family Saprospiraceae; genus JADJNW01. Next base: position 10,362 of record CALMSO010000085.1, on the reverse strand, counting down.
CCCTGGCTCAATGGCTACCATCGGGCGGCATCTGGCGGTGGTGGACCTACCGCTGGCGCGCTTTCAGGGTGCTTTCGCGTGGTTTGTCTGGATGTTTGTGCATCTTTTTACGCTGCTGGGTGTGAAAAACCGGTTGTTCGTTTTCATCAACTGGGTGTGGAATTACTTCACTTACGACCAGTCGCTGCGGCTCATCATACGCCCCAAGGTGCCCAAAGCCACCAACGAGCAAGCACCTGTGCTGGAAGAAATTATCCAGCATTGACACGCTATAGGTCAAGGTGATTTCTGATATTTACTTTATTATAAGTTAAAATTTATAAATCGCTGCTTTTCAGATTTATAAATCACATCGAAGCGAAGAACCAACTTTTTTTATACTAAAAAAACACCGATAGTCCACCTCAAAAAAATATGCCCCACCGAATTTTCGGGCCGCGCAGGCGAGCATCAAGCCATTGTTTTGTTCTATATTCAGGCGATTTATTTGGTACATGAAATTTACAGCCAAATTAATTTCCGAAAATTATGGCTTCACAGCAACTTGTTCTGGCTACAGCTGCGCTATTGACTATTTATGGCGGCGTCATTCTCTTTTTTGTCATCCGGGGTGCCCTGAAGACGACCTCTATCGCGGATTATGCGGTGGGCAGCATTCGGTTTTCGCCAGTAGTGGTGGGGCTTTCGCTTGCGGCGTCCATTACCAGCGCGGCTACGTTTATTATTAATCCAGGCTTCATCGCATTATATGGCATGAGCGGTATCTTGGCCATGAGCATTGTGCTGCCCATCGCGTTATTTGGCTCGCTTATCATTTTATCCAAGAGCTTTCGCAAATACGGCGCTTCGGTACAGGCGTTGACCATGGCCCAGTGGATTGGCAAGCGCTACGGCAGTCAGTCCTACGCCCTGCTATTTGCTTTTCTGTCCTTGCTGCTCATTACCTTCATCGTGTTGATTTGCGTTGGCATGACCAAAGTATTGTCAAAGTCATTGAATGTAAGCGAATTATACATACTAATCGGTTTAGTTACGTTTGTTTTTGGCTACATGATGTTTGGCGGCGCCAATTCAATGGTTTATACCAACACCATTCAGGCGGGTATGATGATTGTAGTGGCGTTCATTCTGCTGGGTTCTGGCTACGAACACTTCAGCGAAGGGGTGCATGGTTTCCTGGATAGGTTGGCGGCCATTGACCCACTGCTGATTCAGCCGGTGAACCCCTCCAGCCCGCTGTTCCGCGACTATTTCGAGGTCGTTTTTTGCAATTTCATTGTCGGCGTCGCCATCGTCTGCCAACCGCACATTATTACCAAATCGTTGTTACTCAAAAGCGAGCGCGACGTCAACCGCTATTTAGTCAGTGCCATTATTGTCGAAATGCTCTTCTTTTCGGTGGTTATTGTGGGGCTGTATGCGCGCCTGTCTTTTCCGGATTTACAAGCTGAAGGGCAACCCATTAATATGGACGGCATCGTATCGGCTTATGTCGTAAAGGAATTTCCGGTTTATGTTGGTCTGATCGTAATTTTGGGCTTGCTTTCGGCGGGCCTGTCCACGCTGGAAGGGCTGGTGCAGTCGCTTTCTACTACTATCACTTCCGACATCATCCGCCCGCTGGCCGGGCGTCGGCTTGGCACAGAAGCGCAGCAGGCCAAACGCCTGAACCGCATCAATAAAGGTGTGATTGTGGCGCTGGCGGTAGCAACTATTTTTATCACTTACGACCAGTTGGTGAACCCCAACCTGAGTGTGGGTATCTTTGCCCAAAATGGCGTCTATGCCTATTTTTCGGCGGCTTTCGTGCCCGTACTGCTCGGTATTTATTTCCGAAATGTGCCCCCGGCCGTACCCCTTGCTGCTACCATTTCCGCTGTTATTGTACATTTTTCGGTGTATTACGGCGGCATCACGCATTATATGCAGGGGCCAGTACGCAATCCCGCCATCGCCGCTACTTTTGCCATTCTGGTTTCCGTCATTGTAGGGCTGGGTTTGTATTTTATTTTGCAAAAAAAGCAACAACCCATAGAAGCATGAAGCAATTTATCTTATTTATAACAATCTGTTTACCAACTATTAGTGTAGCGCAACCAGCACTCGAAACCGCAAAATCCATGCGCGATATGGCTTATCTTTACACAACCAAAACCATACTCCTATCCGATAGCATTGCGGTAGCCTACGCCGACGAAGGCGCAGGACCGCAGACCCTCCTATTCATTCATGGGCTGGGCAGCTACCTCCCCGCTTGGCAAAAAAATATAGACGCCCTCAAGCCTTATTACCGCTGCATTGCTATTGATTTGCCGGGCTACGGCAAGTCGGATCAAGGCGATTACGCTTATAATATGTCATTTTTTGCTAATATTATTCAGCAATTGATTCAAGCGCTGCAACTACAAAATGTAGTGCTCGTAGGGCATTCGATGGGCGGGCAAATCGCCTTGACGACGGCGCTGCAAGATGCCTCCGCTATTAGCAAAATAGTACTATTAGCACCTGCTGGCTTTGAAACTTTCACCGCACCGGAGCAGCAGATGCTACGCAATTTGTACACGCCAGAACTCCTGCTCGCACTGCCAGTGGCGCAGATTCGCAAAAATTTTGAAATCAATTTTGTGCAATTTCCGGAAGACGCGGAGTTTATGTACCAAGATCGCCTTTTCATGCGCGAGACAACAGAATACGCCCGGTATTGTGCTATGATTCCTCGCTGTGTGGCGGGTATGCTCAACGAGCCGGTATTCGAGCGATTGTCGGAAATACAACTACCCGTGCTGGTGCTCTACGGTGAAGCCGATGCCCTGATTCCCAATCGTTTTTTGCACCCTGGCCTGAGCACGCGCGCCGTGGCCGAAGCCGGAGCTGAGCGCCTGCCCGATGCTCGCATAGAGATGATTCCCGACGCCGGGCACTTTGTACAATGGGAAGGCGCAGCGCAGGTCAATGCGGCTATTCGAGACTTCGTCCGTTAAAAATGGTGAACCATGCTCTTGGCAAACGATTCACCAAAAGCGTTGATTATCATTCTTTTATAAAACGAGCGATTGCTCGCGCTCTGTCGCTTTCTGTTATAATTACATAATGCCCCGCAGGCAAGCCCAATGCACTCAACTGGAGCCGACGCACCCCCGCGCCAAAGGACTCACGCCGAAGCACCTGCCCCATCAAATTGACGATACTGACCGTACCGACGGCTGTAGTTTCCTGCGGAAAGTCTATGTAAAAGGACTCTCGAACGACCGTTGGGAATACCGAAATACCTGTGGTTGGCGCATTTTTATCTTCAAAACGCACAGCAATAATGACATGAAATTCTTCTTTTCCATCAAAATCTACCTGCCGAAGCCGATAGTAATTGACACCTGGCCAGGGCCGCACATCCGTGAAAGTATAATGTTGAGTGGTAACGGAATGGCCAGCCCCTGGCACCCGGCCCAGCGTTTCGTCGAAGCGTTTGCCATCGCGGCTGCGCTGCACCTCCATGTAGTCATTATCGCGCTCGGTAGCGGTTTGCCAGTACAATTGAATTTCCTGCCCCACTTGTTTGCCAATGAAAACCGTCAACTCAATGGGTAGTAGTGCACCGCTGGCATCGAGGCCGCCGGCCTCCGTAATCAGCAGAAAATCAGCATTTCCTATGTAGGTAGAGTCTCCCGCATTGATCGTACCAATACCGCTCAAGGAGCCAAAGGGGCCATTGATGTACAGCGGAGAATTATCCAGATTGAGTGTGCCCAGCAACAGAAAAGTGGTGTTATTGAGTATCAAAGTAGAATTGGTCAAACTTAGTGAACCACCCGCTCCCATGAGTAGTAAACCATTGGGGCCGTTTATGGTGATGGTGCCACCGGTCAGGCTCAGCGCACCCGTAATGACGACCAAGTGATTCACCACAAAATCCGTACAAGTGGACGGCGGTGTGCCGCCCCAGGTCATGGCATTGGCGGCATTGCCATTCCGAGAGGAAGTACAAACCGTTTGCGCAGGCAGCATGGTACAGAACAACAATCCTGCGCCGGTAACGACGCAAAGTAGCAGTTTTCTCATAGTGTGTTGTGTAGTTTTATAATGTCTATTCGTCCACCAGCGCTTTACTGGTGAAAGGGTTATTTACTTTTGTAACATAGGTAATAGGTCGTGACAGGCGCTATTATTCGAATAATTTTTGCTATACCAATTTTAAATAATATGTGGCGCATGCTTTACGAAAATGCACATTACCAGCATTTTACAATGTTTAAAACGCTACATTTGCTATTAAAATGGTATAATAAATAACTCGAAACACTTTGCAATAAAAGTGTAAATTATGTAAAAGGGAATCGTACTGTTGTGCAAACAGTCATACAGAAAAGGGGGGGTGCGAATTGTTAATAAAATGTTGTAAAAACAGCTTTTTATTTAAATGCAAATCAAAGTTACATACTTTTTTTCAAATGCGCAACAGGGAACGGTACAATAGGGCAAGGAAACGGGTTTTTTTATAATTTTTCCCTTTAGTGCGTAAAAGGTGGCGGTAAAATCATTTCAATATGCGGAATGCCGTCTTCCAAATATTCATCGCCGATGGGCTCAAAACCGAATGATTGGTAAAATTCGAGCAGGTACAACTGCGCACCTATCCGGATAGATTCGTAGCCAAACAAGCGGTAGCACTCTTCAATGGCCTGCTGCACCAATGCGCGCCCCAAGCCCGTGCCGCGGGCCGCGGGTGCACTCGCAATACGCCCAATGGCCGGATATGCTTCATAAACCAGCCCCGGCGGCAGTAAGCGCGCATAAGCCCCCAGCCTGCCATCGGGCAACCAGCCACTCAAGTGCCATGCCTCTATGTCTTTGCCGTCGGCATCGAGATAGGGGCAGTTTTGCTCTACAACAAATACCTCCTGCCGCAGCGCCATGATGGCGTAGAGCCTTTGCAGCGTAAGATAGTCGAATGGTTCGCAGGTAAAGTGCATGGCTGTAATGGTTCGTTTTTCAAAATAAAAAGGCATCATTTGCCAGGGTGAGCAAAGATACAAAAGTCTTGACAGGATATGCGCCAAAGAAAAAAGGCCGAAGTCTTTCGACCCCGACCTTAAATAAAGTGTTTAACCCTATATTTTACTGAATGAAATTGATAGGCTGTGCCTCCACTGCGCTACTCATTGCCGCGCCAAGGAAACTGCCCACAGTCCACTCTTTGTATTGTAATGCGTACCTGTGCACTGACTGGCTCGCAGGCGTCATCTGGATTGTCAACGGTCAGCACCAAAGTTACTGAGCCGCGCAATATATCTTCCGCGCCGGGGGTATAAGTACCCGCTGTCGGATCGGTTGGATCGGTATCGTTCAATGTACCATCGGCATTGGCTTCCAGCAGTGCCCAAGTGTACACCAAATTTGTGGCGTCACCATCGTATTCAATGCCATTGAAAACATCCGCCAAGTTCAGCCTTTTGGTGGAGCAGATGGTCTGTGGCTGCAAAGGATTAATGACAACCTGCGGGTCCACTTGTACGGACTGGGTGACGGCTTGCACGCAACCCGGAAAACCAACAAACATATTGGGCGACACCTCAGTGCTGCCTTCATCGGCGGCCTGCACCGTGTAGCGCACTGTGTAAAGCCCTGCGCCCAGCATCTGCGGATTGAACGATTGTGCATTTTGCTGCACCACCATTTGTCCGCTCAAAATATCAAAACCAGCAAAAACGGGCGTAGCCGCCGTTTGTCCGTCACCGCGATCTACCGTACCTGTAAGCAATACCGCTGGCTCGTCTTCGCAATAAATAGCGTCCAGGCCCGTGATTTCCGGATTCGGATAGTAGCAAAGGTTGCTCACCGAGCGCTCGATGCTGCCATTGCTGGCGGTTAGGCTGAAGCCAATGCCATCCACATGGATGCCGTCGAGCCGATAGGTGCTGGTGCCGTCACCATTATCGCTTTCGCTAAAGGTAGCACCGAGCAAATCATCGGTGGGTGCGGCTGGCGGCGCGGGGCTGTTTACATTAAAAAAGCCGATTACTTGTGTTACCGTCCATGTTTGTCCGCTTGGTCCAACAATTTCTACAAAATCGTCGAACTGACCGTCTTCGAGGGTGGTGGCATTATTTTTACAGCTACAAGGGTCCTCAATGCTTACTTCTGCTTCGCAGGCGATCACTTGTACAATGATTTGTGCCTGGGCAGTGCAGTTGGTTACCGAATCAGACACCATGTAGGTCAGCATTCTATTGCCGACTACATCGCTACTGAAAACCGGATTGACAATATTGGTGGCGTTCAGCAAAGTGTCCACGCTACTCCCCATCCAGGTGTGGATATAATTACCACTGCCGCCCATTGGGTTGCCATTCAACTCTAATTGGTCACCGCTACAAACGATAGCCGTGTCAAGCATGATTTCGGCGGTCAAAGGTGCAGTCACTGTAATCTCAAATTCGCAACTGCTCTGGCAGCCCTGAGCATTGATATAGGTATAAGTGATGATATGCGTATTGGCACCAGCAGTAGCCGGGTTGAAGTTGTTGTTGCTCACCCCATTACCCGTGAAAGTGCCGCCAGCAGGACTGGCCCCCGGCATCAACGTAGTCAAATCCACTACATTGCCATTTGCACAAATGGTAAAATCTGCAGGGCAAGTAGGCGGAGCTGGCGCGCTACCATTAATTACTACGGCTGGCCCAACATTCACCGGTATTTCATCGAATGTAATTCCATCGGTGGCTTCTATATCGGTCGGATTATCGAATATGCCCACGGTGGTTGCTCCGGTACTGATGCGCATCAGGAATTGAATTCGCAGGATGGTGGTCTGAGCTGAAGTATCGCTGGAGCCAGACAATGCGCTGCTGAGCCAGGAGTAAGTAAGCGCATTTAAAGGCACCAGACCTACACCAGGTTCGCCGACTACCGGGTTTTCGCCATCTAATGCGATTTCTTCGTAGCCGATGTATTCTAATGCTGCCGTATCAAAATTGATACTAAAAGACAAGCCTCCAAGATTGGTATAATCAGAAATAGTCACCGCTACCGTTACAGTGTCGCCACAAACAGTAGTATCCTTGTTGGCGCTGAGGTTGAGGTTGATGGCATTGGCACTGACCGGCGTGCCCTCGCATTCGCAGTTGCTGTTCACCATGTCGTTTTCCGTATTGGGGTCGCCGTCGTCGCAGGCATCGCCGATGTTTGCCATCAGGCTGGGGCAGTCAGGCGGACAAGCCAATGAGTTGGCATTTGCTGTAACAGTTCTGCTGATACCGTCTGGTCCTCTTAATGTCCATGTTAAGTTGTTGCCATCAAAAGGAATTTCAAAAGCAGCTACTTGGCGATCAGGCAAGAAGGTAGTAGGCAATAAACCGTTTTGGGTATTGGGGTTTAGTCCGTTGTTGACGCCAACTGGAATTACAACAGTACCTGCATTCTCATTCCGATAGCCAAATACAGCAGTGTATGAACTGTCATTGTTTAGTCTTACACATTCTAAAATAGGTCTTACAGGTAGTGGACAAGCAGGGCAGGTTGCCCCACCACAATCCACGCCGGTTTCGTCGCCGTTTTGAATGCCATCGTTGCAAGTAGGCGAGCAAGCCGCAGGCGCCGTGCCCGCATTATTATTAGTGAACGTGCAGGGCATATCCGCAGAGAACGTAGCAGTAAGCCCAATAGCGCCGCCGTCTGCGGGCAGCGTCACCCCAACGAACGTATGCGAAGTGGCAGTACTCAAACTATCCACAGCTATCGAGGCACTGCCATCGCCAGAAAGCACCAGATTGCCGGTGTTGGGTGGATTGGCAAAAGTGACCGTGACATCAGCCGTAAAGGTATCGTCGCTGGTATCGTGGGTATTTTTTCCATCGCAGGCAGAGATGTTGGAGACGGAGATGCCGGTGATGGAGCAAAGTGGAGTTCCTGTCAACAAGGCGTTATCAATACGAATATTGTTACCCGCAGCGCCAGCATTATCTGTTTTATAAACTTCAATATAAACGGTAGATTGGTTATTAAAAGAAGCCGGCAGCGCACCGCCGCGACTGGCAAAACTAGTACCGGGCACAAACTCTGAGACGATTGTTGTCCACGACATCGCATCTGTACTGGCTCTAATAATAAAGTTATTAACACCTGTATTTGAACTCCGAATGCACGAAGAGAAGTTTAGACTGCTGTATCCGGTGGTATTTACCGTAAAGCGATAAGCATCACCGGTGTCCCAACCGGCATGGCTTCTAGCATTTCCACCCGTAGTGGTACAGTTCGCCAGCACCCCACCAAAATAACTGGCGGTAGTCAGCGTACCTACAATGGAAAAAGTTGGAGTGCCTACAGCATTGTCTATAGTGACAGCCTCTGTGTTTTCAAATTCAAACAGAAAGATAGTGGTCTGCGTCCTTGCAGGAATAGCTATGCTGAGCAAAGCCATTGCCATGAGCAGGATTGACTTGAAGTGGGTAAAGATTTTTTTCATGATTCATTATGATTTGTTAGCGTTTTTAAGCTCTGATAATCCGCTGCAAGCCGGTAATGCTTCGAAGCCATTCCCCCCGAATCCGAACAATAAAATATATGTCCCAGCTATTGGCGTATTGCCAACAAGTGACCGATTGCAACGGGGGCTATTCGTTTGGGAAATATGCTTTCGTACCACAGCTTTTGCAGCTATCGCACGTACTGTAGCTTATTATATCGGATTGAAACACTGACTCGAACTGCATCCGTGTAGCCATGAAGCGACAGTCCGCAGCGTGAGAGATACGCCAAAAAGCAGTATCATCAAAAGATGTACAAATGTAAGGAAAAAATAGCAAGTATCGCGGCAAGATTTTATTTTTTTGATAAAATAAAATCGAGTATGTTCAGCCCACCCTACTTACCACCGCCTTCCGGGCGCATCTGCGGGAAGAAAAGTACTTCCTGGATGGTGCTCTGATTCGTCATTAGCATGGCTAAGCGATCAATACCAATGCCGATACCGGCCGTAGGCGGCATCCCGAATTCTAAGGCGCGCAGAAAATCATAATCAATAAACATCGCTTCGTCATCGCCGCGGTCTTTCAGCTTGACCTGCTCCTCAAAGCGCTCGCGCTGCTCGATAGGGTCATTCAACTCGGAATAGGCGTTGGCGACTTCCTTGCCATTGATCATCAGCTCGAAGCGCTCTACTAAGCCCGGCTTGCTGCGGTGGCGCTTGGTGAGTGGACTCATTTCTACCGGATAATCGGTGATAAAAGTCGGCTGGATGTAGTGTTTTTCGCACTTTTCGCTAAATATTTCATCAATCAGCTTGCCTTTGCCCATGCTATTGTCCACTTCGATATGCAATTTTTGGCATACCTCGCGCAGTTGCGCCTCGTCCATGCCGTACACGTCGAAGCCGGTATGTGCTTGGATGGCGTCTAAGATGCCGATGCGCTGAAACGGCGCTTTGAAACTGATGGTTTTACTGCCGACGGGCAGTTCGGTAGTACCGTGCAAATCCAGCGCGACCCGCTCTAGCAATTGCTCGGTGGTGGCCATCATCCATTCGTAATCTTTGTAGGCAACATAAAATTCGAGAATGGTAAATTCCGGATTGTGCGTGCGATCCATGCCTTCGTTGCGGAAGTTGCGGCTGAATTCATACACCCAATCGAAGCCGCCCACGGTGAGCCGCTTGAGGTACAATTCGTTGGCAATACGCAGATACATCTTGATATCCAGCGCATTATGATGCGTAACGAAGGGTCGGGCCGTAGCGCCGCCAGGTATGTTTTGCAACACGGGCGTATCCACCTCCAAGGCGCCGCGCTCGTTGAGGAAGCTGCGAATGCTGTTCACCATTTTGGTGCGCTTGATGAAAGTATCGCGCACTTGGGGGTTCACCACGAGGTCCACGTAGCGCATCCGGTGGCGTAGTTCGGGGTCGGTGAAAGCGTCATGCACATTGCCTTCGGCGTCGGTTTTGACGATGGGCAGCGGGCGCAGCGCTTTGCCCAGCAAGGTAAATTCCTTGACGTGCACGGTGGTTTCGCCGGTTTTAGTTATAAAAACAAAACCTTTCACACCAACGAAATCGCCAATATCGAGCAACTTTTTGAAGACATTATTATAAAAATCGGCACCAATGTCATCGCGTTGTACATACAGTTGGATGCGGCCGCTGGCGTCTTGCAATTCGGCGAAAGCCGCTTTACCCATCACGCGGGTACCCATGAGGCGACCAGCGAGGCACACCGAGGCAAAGTCATCGGCGGTAGCTTCCGTGAAGCGCGCCTTGATGTCGGCAGCGTGTATATTGACGGGAAAAAGGGCGGCCGGGTAAGGCTCGATGCCCAGATCAATGATTTTTTGCAAATTATCGCGTCGTACAATTTCCTGTTCGCTCAAGTGCAT
>CALMSO010000084.1 GCA_937872385.1 uncultured Saprospiraceae bacterium | reverse complement strand
ATTGGCTCGGTAGCTGGCGTGTCGGCGACGGGATTGCAGGCGGCTAAGCACAGCAACAAAGCCAGTAGGTAGCATTGGCGAAAGCTCATACAGGATTAGGTGTTTTTGGTTAGAAAAAGTAGTTGCCGGTTAAAGCAATTTATTGTCAATGTATTATAAATTACAGATTAACAGCATGTTATTTTTTTATGAGTAATGACTGATGACTCAATTTCTGCTTAATTATTAGACAATCGAATTGCCGGTTTTTCTCAGGAATGCCGCGTGTCTTGCGCTTTTATAAACGGGGCTTCCTTTTGATGCCTTCGGCAATTTTTATAGGCAGAGACCTTGTTGTAATATCGGAAAAAAAATCATTTTATCGAAAACTTGGGTTATTTCCATCATAAAAACCTATTTTGCAAGGCATTCAAACCATTTATACAATGAGTAAAACCGTTTTTATCACTGGCGCTTCGTCGGGTATTGGTCGGGCGGCGGCCGAATATTTTGCCCAGCAAGGCTGGAATGTAGCGGCTACCATGCGCAATCCCAGCAAGGAAACCGCACTGAATCAATTGCCCAAGGTACGGCTTTATACCCTCGATGTAACGGATAATGCCACGATTGACGCAGCGCTGGCAGCCGCTCGGCAGGATTTCGGGCGCATAGATGTAGTGGTGAATAATGCCGGCTACGGCGTGGATGGGGTATTCGAGGCGATGAGCGACGACGTGATTTTCCGGCAGTTCAACACCAATGTATTCGGCTTGATGCGTGTGACGCGCGCGGTCATACCTATCATGCGCGAGCAGCGCGGAGGTACCATTGTGCAAATTTCATCCATGGGCGGTCAGTTGGCCTTTCCTTTGTACAGTATTTATCATGGTACTAAATGGGCGGTGGAGGGCTTTTCGGAGTCGCTGCATTATGAATTAGAACCCTTCGGCATCAAGGTGCGTATTGTAGAGCCAGGGCCCATCAAGACGGATTTTTACGACCGCAGCCGCGAGTTTATACAGCCTGAAAATACAACTGTTTACAACCAGTTCATTCAAAAAGTGGATAAAATGTCGCAGGCATCTGGTGCCAAGGCCAAAGGCCCAGAAGTAGTAGCTCCCGTCATTTTTCGGGCTGCCACCGCTAAGGGTAGCCGCCTGCGCTATGCCGTAGGTCCTCCGGGGCCGCTGTTGCTCACCTTGCGCAAACTGCTGCCAGTCAGTTGGTTTATTCGTATGATAAAACAAACCTTCGAGATATAGGCAAGACCCGGAAGAACGGAATCTGCTGTGGGGCACTTCTTTCTATTTGAAAAATAGCAACAACAATAGCCCGCAGAGCATAATCACTTTGGCCAACTGGCTGAGGAGGTAATAATTTCGGGGGGTCGTAGCCCGCCACAACAAAAAAAGTGCCCCACAGCTAAGCCCTGCCGTAAGCCCCAGAAAAGGGAGCCCGCCAGCGTACAATTGTGCTTGTAAGGCATGTCCGCCGAGGGCCAGCGCCAGCAGTAGCAGCCCGCCGGTGCCGGTGGCTATGGCTTTGGCCGTAAGCGTGCCCCAAGCTACAGGAGCTGTGCGCGCGCCACCAAGGGCATCGCCGTGCGCGTCTTCAAGGTCTTTTATAATTTCTCGGAACAAGGTGGACAAAAATGCAAATACTGCGTAAAACCCCAGCAACCGAGCAGTGCTACGTGCCGCTTCGGGCGGAAGTTGTGCCAAAGCAGGCTGCTCAGCCAGCCAAACTAAAGCTGCTACGCCTGCGCAATACAGTGCTACCAATATATTGCCGGCCAAAGGCCGTTTTTTCAACTGCACGGAATACCATAGCAAGCCTACCACGGCAGCCGGAAACAATGCCAACAGTACCACCCGATCCGCCACCATTGCTAAGTACATGGCAAAGATGAATCCAGTAAGATTGAGGCAGGAATACAGCCAATAGGCCGTTGCGTGGCTGATGTGCCGCCCCACGATGACGCGGTCGGGTTTGTTCACCAAATCAATCCGCAGGTCAACAATGTCATTGACAATATAACCGCCTGCGCTGATCATCAACGTGATGATGACAAGGAGCAAAAATTGCCGCTCGTGCAGGGCCGGAGTCACTCCATAATGGTGTAAAACAGGTAGTACAACCCGCAGATACAGCAGGTATTGTGTCAAAGCGACGATGAGCAAATTGGGCAGGCGAATAAGACGAAATAGTGACATGGGCATAGAGGGATGAAAGGCTGCGTTACAAACGGCCATCCGACGCGTCAAATGTACGAATTACGCTTCAATCCATTTGCCATGCAGGCGCAGTACTTTTTCGATGACGTCGCGGGCGCAGCCTTCGCCGCCGTTGTACGGGGAGATGTACTCGGCAATGTCTATGATTTCTGGAGCCGCATTGCGCGGGCAAGTAGGCAGACCTACCTTGCGCATTACAGGATAGTCTGGCAGGTCGTCGCCCATGTATAAAATACCATTGGGATCTAAATCGTGCGCTTTGATGTAGGCTTCAAAAGCTGCTGTTTTTTCTGATTGCCCACTGAAAATGTCGGTAATGCCCAGCCCTTCCAAGCGTTTGCGCACCCCTTCGGAGCGGCCGCCAGTGATAATGCACAGATTGTAGCCCTGCTGCACGGCGTATTTGAGCGCCAGCCCGTCGCGCACATTCATTTTGCGAAGCAATTCGCCCTGCTCGGTGATTAAAATTTCGTTATTGGTGAGCACTCCGTCCACATCGAAGATGAAGGTATGTATCTCGCCAAATTTTTCAAGCTGGTTCATATCCGGAATAGTCGTTATTCAGGTGAATTATTGAGAATAAAATATATAAATCACTGATTGTCACGCCATTCATACACCCATTTTGCCTGAATCTGTTCCAGATGCCCCTCGCTACAATCTTCGCGTTGGCCCTCAAAATTCGAGATTTCCAGCACCCACTCAATCAGGTCGGTGAAGCGGATACGGTAAATTTTACCCTCGGTAAACTCATCACCAAAGCGCTCGTACAGCTTCATAGCAATGTCTTCGTAGTCCGTCCAGGTAATAGGGAGATTGTCAATGTCTTCGAATGCCATAGTTTTGAAAATTATTACTTGTAAATGTTTGATTATTAATTATTTAAATCACCATTTCCCTCAACCCCTCAACTTCTCAACTTCTCAACCCCTCTAAACCTATTCCCCAATTCCCCTATCACCCCATTCAACTTTTATCAACTTCTCAACCCCTCTAAACCTATTCCCCAATTCCCCTATCACCCCATTCAACTTTTATCAACTTCTCAACCTTACCCCTCCCTCAATGCTCATGCCCAATGATTCTGGACTGATCCGGAATTTGTACTTCAATCACGGCGGCATCATCGAGGATGATACATTGGCAGCCGAGGCGCGACTCCACCCGCGGATTGATAGCCCGATCAATGAAATCTTCCTCCTTATCGGAAATTTCTTCTAAGAATTCCTCCCCAACTTCGATATAGACGTGGCAGGTGCTACAGGCGCACACGCCGCCGCAGTTGTGATTGAGATGGATGTCGTTATCTTCCGTAACTTCCAGAACGGAATACCCCTCCGGTACGTTTTCGACGGTGACAGGCTGAATTTTTGTATCTTCAAAAGTGAATTTCACGGTGGCCATTGGATGCGAATGCTTTTCGTTAAGTGTTTGCAAAATTATATTTTGTCGCTTTCATAAACAAGTTCTGATGCGATTAGTTTGAACTGGTTCTAAATAAGTGGCACCGTTTGCTGTTCGCTGTTTGCTGTTCGCTGTTTGCATTTGTCGTCTTCCTGCAAGGGTTTTCTGTTCAAAAAGCCCTAACTTTGAAAAATATTTTACGCTACCCGGAAAACTGTACCATGATCAAATACCAGAAAGATACCGACAATATTGTCACCCTGACGCTCGATATGAGCGGCCGCAACGCCAACGTCATCAATCACGAAATCGGAGATTTGTTTTTGCCCGTATTGCAGCATTTGCAAGAAGAAAAATCAAAAGGCAAGCTGCGTGGCGTAATTCTTACCTCTGCGAAAAAAACTTTTCTCTCCGGCGGCGACCTCGAATATTTGTACCAAGCCAATGATCCGGCGGAAATTTTTCATTTTACCGAAAAACTCAAACGTTTCCTGCGAGACCTCGAAAGCCCCGGAGTACCCGTGGTGGCAGCGATCAACGGCACGGCGCTGGGCGCAGGTTTTGAACTGGCTTTGGGATGCCATCGGCGTATTTTGCTGGCAGCTCCCCGCACGTATGTGGGGCTACCGGAGGTGCTCATGGGCCTGATTCCCGGCGCAGGCGGCATCATTCGGCTAATGTGGCTGCTCGGTATCGAACAAGCCTATGCCGTACTGACCGAAGGGCGGCGCTACTCACCTCACGAGGCATTGGAGGCGGGCATTGTGGACGAACTGGCAGATAATCGCAAAGATATGCTCGACAAGGCCAAAGCCTGGCTGATGCGCAACAAGGAGGGCCGCCGCCCCTGGGATCGGCAGGATGGCACTATACCCGGCGGTACAGCCAAACAGCCTGCTGTGGCCCAACGTATTGTGCAACTCACAGCTCACTTGGCTGAAAAACGCAACTTCTTAGCCCCTCAGGCCATTCTGAATGTGCTTACGGAGGGTTCCAAAGTAGATTTCGACACAGCCTGCCGCATCGAAAGTCGCTACTATACGCATCTGTTGCGTAGCTCCCAAACCAAAAATATGATCAAAGCCTTCTGGTTTGATTTCCATTTTATAGAAGAGGGCAAAAACCGGCCGAAGGGTTTTGGTAAATTTCGACCGCGCAAAGCGGGCGTGATTGGTGCCGGGCAGATGGGGTCGGGCATTGTGTTGGCTTGTGTAGTAAATGGCATAGAGGTCGTACTGAAAGATGTCTCCAAATCTATTGCCGAGCGGGGGCGGGAGTTTGTTGCCAATCGGCTCAACGAAATGATTGCCCATGGACGCCTGCCTGCCGAAGAGCGCGCGGGCATCCTCGGACGCATTCGCACCACCGAAACCTCCAAAGATTTTGAGCACTGCGACTTAGTCATCGAAGCGGTTTTTGAAAATCGCAATGTCAAACAAAAGGTGACTAAAGAAGCCGAAATGTACATGGACGAGTACTCTATTTTTGGTAGCAATACGGTTTCGATTCCGATTACAAAACTGGCGGAAACATCGGTGCGACCCGAAAACTACGTGGGGCTGCATTTTTTTCATCCGGCTGAGGAAGTGCCTTTGGTAGAAATTGTACGCGGTGCCCGCACTTCCGACGAAACCATTGCCCGCGCCTTCGATTTTGTGCGCGCCATTCGCAAAACGCCGATTATTGTCAAGGATGACTGGGGGTTCTACGCCGCTCGGGTACAAAATACCTACATCCTCGAAGGCATCACCATGCTACAAGAAGGCTATCCGCCAGCGCTCATCGAAAACATCGGGCAGCAAGCTGGTATGCCGAAAGGCCCGCTCGCTATGGCCGACGACATCGGGCTGGAACTGGCGCTGCGCTACGAACAACAAGCCGCCGAACTCTACGGCGCCAAATACATCCAGCATCCGGCGGTGAGTGTCTTAGCCAAAATGTTGGAAGAACTCCAACGGCCAGGGCGCGCCCGCAAGGCAGGTTTTTATAGCTACGAACAACCCGACGAGCGGCAAATTTGGCCCGGGCTACAAGAGCATTTTCCGGTCACCCAACAAGCGTACCCAACGGAAGCCATTCTGGAGCGTTTTCTCTTTGCGC
Organism: uncultured Saprospiraceae bacterium; assembly: GCA_937872385.1. Classification (GTDB taxonomy): domain Bacteria; phylum Bacteroidota; class Bacteroidia; order Chitinophagales; family Saprospiraceae; genus JADJNW01. The sequence continues at coordinate 39,201 of CALMSO010000084.1, read as the reverse complement.
AAGTCATCGAGGCGATGTGGTGTATGCAGGAGGGAGTCATTGAATCGGTGGCGGCGGCCAATCTGGGCAGCATTCACGGCTGGGGGTTTCCGGCGTTCAAGGGCGGCGTTATTCAATATGTGCACGACTATGGCCCTGCCGAATTTGTGGCGCGTTGTAAAGTGTACGAAACCGGCTTCGGACAGCGCTTCCGTGCTCCGAAAATACTCCGGCAGATGGCGGAAATTTTGTAGGTGATGGGTGATAGGTCATAGTGATTAGCTGAATGCAAATGCGTTTTTTTATTACAACCCATATAATACCATTTTCGATTTGCGAAGTCCGATTTACGATTTTGTAAAATTCTGAAAAACAAGCTTTTGGGCATAAATAAGTACGTCATTTCCAATTGAAAATAGTATAATAACTTCCAACCGCGAACCGCGAAAAGCGAACCGCCAACCGCGAATTGCGAATTGCGAACCGCGAAAAGCCAACCGCGAACCGCCAACCGCGAACCGCGAATTGCGAACCGCCAACCGCCAAAAACAAAAAGGACAGCATCTTTCGATACCATCCTTTCTGCCTGAATAGAATCCTGTAAATGGATTATTTCGTTACCATAAATTTCTTCGTGCCGGCGCCGTCTTCTGTAATCAACTGAATGAAGTACGTACCGCTACTCAATTGATTGACAGCGTATTGCATCTGCTCGCGCTGCACATTGTCGTAGCGCCACTGCTGTAGCAGGCGGCCCGAAATATCAAAAATCCGCACGGTAGCATCCTTAGCTGGCTTGTCGAGGTCCAATTGCAAATTGAGCAAGCCATTAGTTGGGTTCGGATAAATATTGAAGTTGCTCGCCAAGCGATTCAGGTCTTCCGTACTGGAGGGGCTGCTGCCCACGGTCATCCGCACCACAGGAATGTTGCTGTAGGCACTACCCGTGAAGCCAAAGGGGAAATAGATTTCCTCGAATAGATTGCCACCGATACCGAGGAAGCCCGCAAAGCGATTCCGGTTGATAACATCGCCGAGCACCGCTACGGTAGCGGTGTAATCAATCTCGTTATTGTAAGAAATAAAGACGTTGGAAGCATCGTCAGCGAGGTATTCTACCATGACGATGTACTGCGTATTGTCTTCGAGCTGCACGGGATCGTCTTGCGGATCGGGGAAAGGCAGCGTGATGAGTTGCGAAAACATTTCGTTGCCAGTGATGGTATAATTATTAAACCCGACTAATTCCCGCTCGTTGGGCTGCGCAAAGAGATCCTCGTTGGTATCCACCCATTTGTACATTGTGATAAGAATATCTTTCCCGACAGCGCCAGCGTTTTCTGGCTGTATAGCAAAACTTATGGTGCGTACAAAATTGCCAGCACCTTCCGGGATGTAGTAGCCCACGCCCCAAGCCCAGGAGTGCGGCTCGTTGGCGTCCCAGCCAGCATCTGCCGGGCGGGTGGCATTGGATACGCCGGTGAGGTCTTTCGAGAAAGTACCTTCGGTGATGACAAAATCGAAATCGCGGGTGTTGTTGCCGAGGTCAAAATCTTCCGCATCGGCGGTGATGGTGTAGGTGCCCCGGAAAGCTCCCAGCGACGTGGGCGTGTACAGCGCTTGAAACGGAATGTTTTCTACCAGCGCGCCAGCAGGTACTGAGCCATAGGGCAGATCAGCCGTGAACACCTCGTTCTCGTCCGCATCGCGGATGGTCACATTGAGGTTGACATTGGTCTGTGTAACAGCACCTACATTTTCAATATCGGCGAGAAAACCAACCGGCTCTACGTGCGCCAGCGGCGTGGCAGCATTGGGCGGCACCGCAAAGAAAGTATTGACACTGAGGTTATTGGCTTCCAGTTCGGCAATTTTTACATCGTCAATAATCCAATAGTAATAATTAGCGTCGTAGATAAAGCGAATTTGTAAGCTGCTAGCGCCACCGGTGCCTGGTAAAGGCACTCGCATTTTACCGGTTTTGCTTTCATTCAGCGGCACGTCCTGATTAATCTGGACAGAGTCCCAGCTTGTACCAGCGTTAGTGGACCAAGCCACATAATAATTGCTACGGAACTGACGCGTATTTTGATGAAATAGCAACACGTAGGCTGCGGAGTTGGAGCCGCTCAGGTCTATCACTGGAGAAATCAGCTCGCCATATTGCCGGGCGGTACAGCTACCGCCACCTGCTGCGCCACACTCACGGTCACCATTGTCAAGAAAGTTGGACTCAAAAGACATAGCGCCATTGCAGCTACTGGGAGAAAGCAGAGAGCCTGGCCCGCAGCTACCTCTGGCATCGCTTGTTGCGCGCCAGTTCCAGGTTTGTACATTCGCACCATTGGCGCAGGAGCTGTTGGCTACCGTCCATTCGTTCAGCCCGCCATCGAAATCACCTTCGCCGGGATTATTACCCCAGATAACTGTCTCGCCAGCGTCTGTGAAGGCATCATTAAGTACCAACCTTACGTTTACGCCATTGGCTATTTGCGCTTTAATGGTATTACCGCTCGCAAGGCTAATCATAAAGCTCGGAATCGTTACCATTTCGCTGGAGGGCGGTGTTCCAGCCATCGTAAATACAGCGGGGGCAGCAGCCGTATTATTTACTATAATCACAGCAATAGCGCCACGCTGCTGGGCATTGAGCACCTTGATGCTGAAACCACAAGTACCCCGATCAATGACCGCAATTTTGCCGGTCAGATCATTCGTGACGGCATTACAGGCCAAGTTATCCTGTGTTAGGATTAGTTCGCCTGACAGCGACTGCACGTCTTGGATGCAAGCTCCAAAAACAGCCATTTGGGCAGGATATTCACCTGCAATAGATTCGGGTGTTTCTACCGTTAAAGTGTGCGTGGTTTGAGCCACCAATACATTGCTACAAATATTGCTCAGCAACAGAAAGCCGAGTAGAAAGAAGTGTTTTTTGAAACCAGACTGAGTAAAATGCATCATATTACATATTTGTTTTGGTGTTTGAATAAGGTTGTGATGTCATTTGGCAGAAAGTACCAAATGAGCAGACAATAATACGTATTTTCTGTTTTGGACAAAGAAATAATTCTCTTTTTTGACAATAATTAGCAATTTCTATTCTTAGAAATGAGAATGACCCTTTCAAGAAGGGTCATTCAATAAATTATACCGATTTTCAATTGAACGTGACGTGTTTGTTTGTGTTTAAAATTCTGATTTTTATCATCTTTAAAAAAATCGTAAATAGCATTAGATTGTAATGTTTATTTATCTTAAGGTCAATTAGAAACGCTTTAAAATGTTGTTCGTAACTCTTTTGTTAAAAATTAAAGCAGCATTCTCATGTAGTTTGGATATGCTTACATTTTTGACCTCAAAATAACAAGGTATTACACCGGACCAGAATGGTAATTCTACTTGCAAAACCTCCAGCAATTCATTACCTCTGCACAAAGGTTTAATCCTTTTTGCCATAGTGCAGTATGTTTTGGTTGACTACTAAGCTATGGCTTTTTTATTTAAGGACACTTTTGTCCCTGTACTGAATGCCCGGGCATAATTATTTTAATTAAAAAGCGCATAAACAACTGATTATCAAACTAAAAGGCTTTTAAATAATAATACCCCTTTACTTGATTCGTACGCTACAAAAAATTTGCCACAGCACGCGCTACATTTTGCCCGTCCATCGCTGCGGATACTATGCCTCCGGCGTAGCCTGCCCCTTCGCCACAAGGAAATAAACCCGTGATCTGCGGGTGCATGTACGTTTCGGGGTCGCGCGGGATGCGCACCGGAGCACTGGTTCGGCTTTCGGTACCAATCACATTGGCTTCTTCGGTGTAGTAGCCACGCATTTTTTTGCCAAATTCTTGCACGCCGAGGCGCAGCCGACGATAAATTTCGCTGGGCAACAACTCATGCAAAGGCGCGGCCCTTAGCCCCGGAATATAAGACGATCCTGGCAAACTGGCAGAGATTTTCCCTTGCACAAAGTCGGTCAGGCGCTGGGCGGGCGCACGCTGGCTACCGTCGCCAAAGGCAAACATTGCCTGCTCCACACTTCGCTGCAAAGCCAGCCCGGCGAAAACACCGTGCTCGGCAAATGGTTGTAAATCCTCACTTTCTATGGCAACCACCGTGCCAGAATTGGCGTAAGCCGAATCGCGCCGCGACATGGACATCCCATTCACCACAATCTCACCCGGAGCTGTAGCCGCAGGTACCACCAGCCCGCCAGGGCACATACAAAACGAAAACACGCCTCGCCCGTCGGCCTGACAAACTAATTTGTAGCTCGACGCAGGCAGGTGCGGATCGCGGGGCGACTGCCGGTATTGTATTTTATCAATCAACTGCTGGCGGTGCTCAATGCGCACGCCAAGGGCGAAAGGCTTGGCTTCGAGGAGTATATGATGGCGATGCAGCAAGGCATAAATATCGCGGGCCGAATGCCCGGTAGCTAATAGCACGGCATCGGCAAAGTGCTCGGTGCTGTCGTTCACTATTACACCGCGCATACGCTCCTTTTCGATTATAAAATCAGTAACGTGGCTGTCGAAATGCACCTGGCCACCATAGTGTAAAATCGTTTCCCGAATATTGGCTACGATGTTGGGCAGTTTGTTCGATCCGATATGCGGATGCGCATCCACCAAAATATCCGTGCTGGCGCCATGCTCTACGAGTAGTTTCAATACTTTGTAAATATCGCCGCGCTTGTGCGAGCGCGTGTAGAGTTTGCCATCAGAATAAGTGCCGGCACCACCTTCGCCAAAGCAATAATTGGAATGCGGATGCACGATGCCGAATTGCTGAATCGCCCGCAGGTCGCGGCGGCGGGTACGCACGTCCTTACCGCGGTCGAAAACAAGGGGTTGAATACCCTGCTCAATGAGTTCTAAAGCAGCGAAATAGCCACCCGGCCCAGCGCCTACTACGATGGCGCGCCGACGTCCGTCCACCGGCTGCAAATCATTGATAATCAGGGGCTCTGGCTGAAAAGTTTCCCCGATATAGACTTCTATTTTTAGCAAAAAAAAGGGCTGCGCTCCGCGTGCGTCAATAGAGCGGCGCACCACACGCAGATCGGTTATTTTATCGGTTTGCAGACCCAATTTACGAGCCGTTCTGTGCTTGATTACTTGCTCAAGGGCCGCCTCTTCGGGCAGCAACTTCAGCTCTACTTCCTTGATCATCAGGAATGGTTCGTTGAAAAATTATGATACTAAAAAACTTGCCGCCAAATATCGTTAAAAGCGAATGAAAATCAGCTATTTCTCAACTGCAATGATTATCATTTATTAAGTGTTCGGACATCGTTGTTTTAAAACGAAAAGCCACAAACCACTGATTATCAATAAATAGACGATAGATTTTAGACGATAGATTTTAGACGCACGCTCAACCTTTAAACCTCTCTGAACCTATTCCCCCATTTGTCCTATTCCCCTATTTATCCTATTCCCCCATTCACCCCATTCACCTTCCCAAATAACAATTAACAATTAACAAAATAACATTACCCACTGAATTCTATTTAGTCCGTTTTTGTAGCGTCCATATTGCGAATCATCATCAGATACGAGCGGGCAAACTCGGCGGGCGAGTCGTACCGCAAGATTCCCAGCGAGGGGTTTAACTTGTTGTACTTCCGCCGATTTTCATCTACAATCGCCTGGATGGCTCGTCGGATAGCGGATCGGTTGAAGGTATTTTTCTGCGGGTCGAAATAATCGGGTTGGAAGCCAAGCTCCTTGAAATACGCGGACTCGATGATCCGGAAATACAAATGAAACAGGTCGCGGACGGGCTTGGGCACAGCATAATTGAACAAACAAAACCCGACGATGTAGCCCGGCACGGCCAAAGCTACGTTGTGGTGGCCATTGTCCTTGTACCAGTCCATGTTGAATAGCTCGCCGTCAATGATGCTCACCACCCGGTCGTGGTTGACGGGGGTCGTAATACCAAAGGTAGCCGTGATGCGATACATTTCTCGAAAGAAATCGGGTTTGGGGCGTTCGAGCAGTTTGCGCAGCTCCTTGCAGAGCAGCACATTTTTTTGCTGGGTGGTTTTGTCATCTTTAGCAAAATACTGCCGGTGCACCCGCTCCAGCAGCTCCATGGTGTAGCCTTCGGGCTTGGTGAGGTAGTCAATTTTATACACTAAATCGAGCAAAAGATAAGCAATCCCTCCCGGGTACTGCTCTGGGCTAAGCCGTTCGCCGTCAATGGCGTCCAGCACCTGCCGTGTGTTATTGCAAATATAATGGTACTTTGTTTCTTTTTCCGGCTCTGGTATTTCGGTCAAATGGGTAATGCCCACCGGCTCCAAGCCTTTGAATTCTTCGAGCAACAGATCGTCCTGTTTGTCGGCATTGGTGGCTATTTCTTTGAGGGCATAGTAGAGTTTGTAAGGCGAGCCATCGAGGGTATAAGTATCAAAAACGATGGTGAGGTTATTGTCATCATCGAGGGCAAAGCGGCTGTAATTGAGTTCAAAATTACGCTCGATGAGCTGGCGCATAAAGTTGACATTCAACTCGGTAGAGCGTGCAATGCGGGCCTCCGCTTTTAGTTTTTTGGCATCTGCCAGCCCGGTTATTTTTTTTGAACCCTGAAACAGTTCAAACCGGATGCCCTCGGCTTCGTCCCACCAGCGCACATTGTCCTCCTGCTCGTCGCGCAGATAGCGAAAGAAAGCTCGGTAAGAGTCTAAGTAGTCCTCTTGCTCAAATTTATCGAGGGCCTGATCCCAGGCTTCGTAGTTGTCTGATTCTTTGTACGAATCGCTGTATCGCCCAAACCGAATGTCGGGTGGAATGATTTCCGGTTCATTGTTTCCAAAAATACGTTTCAATAGACTCATCGCAGCAGTTTCAGGTGGTACGCTATATATTGCAAAGCGAAAAATAACACTTCTGCATCAAAAACGATACGTGGGAATAATAAGTTTAGTGAAGTGGTCAGACAATATGTTCGGGAGTGTAATAATTTTGGCAAGTCGAAAAATCTATCCCTCCGCGAGCATTTTTTCTAACTGCACGCCCCGCGAGCCTTTCAATAGAACATACCTTTGCTGAAAAGCCTGCCCTTCAAACCATTGCCTCAGAGTTGTAACATTCTGAAAATAAGGAATTTGCCACATTTTAGCTACCTGCTCAAACCCCGATCCTACTAGCACCACCTGCTCAAAATCCTGTGCCAGCGCAAGTTCGACAATTTGCACATGTTCGGTCGGGGCCGCATCGCCAAGCTCTAACATTTCGCCGAGAATGGCAATTTTATGCTCGCTCGGCAGCTCCCGAAAGCTACAAATGGCTTGCTCCATGCTACTGGGATTGGCATTGTAAGCGTCGAGTACAAAGGTATTCGAACCAATAGTTTTGATTTCGGAGCGATTGCTCCGCGGCCGGTACTGCTCGATGGCAGCCTTAATTTTGTGTGGCGGCACTTTAAAATAGCGTCCCAGCACAATAGCGGTCATAATATTAGCAAAATTATACTTACCAAACAGTTGCGACTGAATGGTTATTATCTGCCCCTCATCATCCATGAAAGCGGCTTTTACAAAGGGAGCTGCCCCCACCAACTGTATCTCATACACCGGATTATTGGCGCTGAAGTCCTCGCTTTGTCCGTAGAGAAGCTTCTTTTGCACCGGAGCAGCCAATGCTTCGAGAAATGCCTCATCCTGATTGATAAAAGCCATCCCGCCGTGCTCTGCAAGGTAACGATACAACTCGGATTCGCCCTGTTTTACCCCTTCGAGACTGCCAAAGCCCTCCAAATGTTCCTTGCCGATGTTGGTAATCAAGCCGTGCGTAGGCTCGGCGATGCGGCAGAGGAAATCCACTTCGCCAATGTTATTGGCACCGATTTCTATGATGGCAATTTCGGTATGCAAGGGCATAGCCAGCAAGGTGAGCGGCACTCCAATGTGGTTATTGAAGTTGCCTTGAGTGCAGTGCGTTGGATAATGGCTGCCCATTACTGCGCTGACGAGGTCTTTGGTAGTGGTTTTACCATTGCTGCCGGCAATAGCCACCACCGGAATGGAAAAGTGCCGCCGAAAACGCAGGGCTAATTGTTGCAATGCTTGGAGCGCATCTTCCACGAGCAGGTAGCGCTCGTCGGTGCATACGGCTGGGTTGTCCACGATGGCGTAGGCAGCACCTTGCGCTAAGGCTTGTCGGGCAAATTGATTACCGTCGAAGCGGTCACCTTTGAGGGCAAAAAACAAATCATCGGGGCCAGCCTTGCGTGAGTCAGTCACAATGTGGCGGTGCTGTGAATAGACGTCGTACAGTTGGTCAATCGTCATAAAATACTTCCGATAAATTTATCAGTCTATAATAAAAACAAACAGCCTCCATGCTGCAAATGTTGCGGAATGGAGGCTGCGGTGGTTTCGGTATTGCTAAGAAATTAGTACTTGGTGCGTTTTTTTCTGCTCGTTTTGGTCTTGAACTGGTGCCCGCCTGGCTTGTCGTTGCCAGTGGGTGAGCCTACACGAATCATAGCACAACGGAAACCAATGGTGCGATCGGCCTGGTCTTCCTGCTTGAAGCGGCGCGTGCCCGGCGAGAGCCAATAAGCACGGTCAGCCCATGAGCCACCTTTGATAACGCGCGACTTGTCGCTCACTAAAGTAGAAATTTCATAATCATAATAAGCCTGCGATTCTTGGTCGCCATCGAGGTAGTTGTGCACAGAGCCTCGGCGATAGTTCTCGCGGTTGGCCACCTCGTCGTCTTCCACATAGCGATAGCGGATGCGGCCCAAACTGTCTTTTTCTACTGGCTTGCCATCTTCATCCAATACTTTTTGTTGGAATTTGCCACCCCGATAGGGGTTGAGGTCGTGGTTTTCCACATCGCGCAGGGTCAAGCTGGTGAGCGGGCGATAAAGGTCGGCAGTCCATTCGCTAACATTCCCCGCCATGTTATAGAGGCCATAGTCATTCGGCAAATAGGAACGTACCGGCGCCGTCGGGCAGGCGTTGTCATTGAGCGCACCAGCCGTGCCCATGTAGTCACCACCGCTGCGTTTGAAGTTAGCGAGCATCATACCTTGGTACTTATCGCGCTTTTGATAGCGCACGGTATTGCCATTCCAAGGATAAATTCTACGATCGGTGATCAGTTCATCCTTTTCGGAAGAGCGATTGCCCTGCAAGGCTAATGCCGCATATTCCCACTCTGCTTCCGTTGGCAGACGATAAGAAGGCAGCAAAATCCCGTCCTCAAAACGCACCGAGCGCTCGCCGCCCGTGCTGAGGTCTTTCAGGTTTTTGCGCACATTGCCCTGGTATTGCCCCACGAGATAGGATTCGGTATTGAAGTTGTCTTCGTCCTTTTGCTCCATGTTCGGATTGAGAATACCTTTTTCGATGAGCATCATTTCGTTCACGCGGTCGGTACGCCACTTGCAATATTCATTGGCTTGCAACCAAGTGACACCCACCACCGGGTAGTCGTCATAAGACGGGAAACGGAAGTATGTCTCCACCAGCGGCTCGTTGTACGAAAGTTCTTCGCGCCATACCAGCGTATCGGGCAGGGCGCTCAGATATACCTCCGGATAGGATTCGCCGAAAACGCGATTGATCCAGTAGAGATATTCTCGATAGTCAATGTTGGAGATTTCGGTTTCGTCCATGTAGAAAGAGGAGACCGTCACGCGGCGCGGAATGTTGTCCCAGTCGTAGGTTACATCTTGTTCGGTGACACCCATTGTAAAGGTACCCCCCTCCACCAGTACCAGATTGGGGCCGGTAGCCTGGCCGGGATAATCGAGTTTTTCGAAGCCGCCCCACTTGGTATCGTTGTACTTCCAACCGGTGGTTGAGGAGCGCTCCTTCTTGCTGCAGGCAGCCAATAGTAATACGGCACCCAGCAGGATAAGACCTGATTTGAACATTTTTTCCATGGATTCCTTCTTATTTGCTCTTTTTCAGAAAAATGACTGACAAATATAATTCAAAGTTGACATCTTGAACGATTGAGGCACTTTGTTTTTTATAATGCTGCAACGATTTAACTTTTTTCCTACCCGCAAGAGGGTTTATTTAAACATCTTGAAACAATCGTTGTAATTGCTGCGGCTACGGCGTCGGGCTTCGCGGCTGTCGTCAAAATTGATGGCAATGGAAATTTCGTGCGTACCGCCCGGATTGACATTGGCCAATTGCGATAGCGTAAAATCATAGCTGTACCCCACGCGCAGCGCCCCTTCCCGAAAACCGGCGAGAATAATAGCTGCATCTGCATTGCTCAGCGTGTGCCGATACCATAATCCACCAAAGAACTTGCCGCTACCGGCGTAAGCGCCCACATTGGCTTGCACAAAATCGGCCTGCCGAGCAATGAGCACATTCGGTGATATAAACGCCGAACCATTTTGATTATTGCCCCCACCTAAATCAAATTCTGCACCTGCCTGCACACTGATGTGAACGGGAATGCCCGCACCTATATTTTCATTGACCGGAAAGAAGCTATCATCCGGATTATTGAGATGTTTTACCGCAATGCCGCCATAAAATTTGTCATTATAAATAAGCAATCCGGCGGAAATATCCGGTGTAATGGTATTGAGATTTTCTGGGCGGCGCTCCGCGCTCTGCGGCTCAGTAAACCCATCAATAGGGTCTATCTGGTCGCCGAATTGCAAGCGATTCCAATCTAAAGAAGAGCGAATGAAGCCAGCTTCTACGCCAAATTTGATGAAAGCCGTCTGGCTAATTTGCAGCCGATAACCATAGACGCCGCTCACGCGAGTAGTCTGATAAACGCCATTCATGGCATCATCTGCCATAATTATCATGCCGATGCCACTGTTGAGCGATTCAATAGATTGCTCGTAGGCAGCGGCGTAGGTTTGGTACCCCCCGGAAATCTGCGCCCACTGGTTGCGATAGTTGAGCGACAAGCGCGGTGCATTGGTCACCCCTGCAAAGGCAGGATTGAGCTGAAGCGGTGCTGCATAAAATTGAGAAAACATGGGGTCCTGTGCCCACAAAGCGGGCAGGCTCAGCAGCAAGGCGATGACGCTCGTTGGTATGAATTTGTGCATGAGTCAGTGGATTGGTCTATGATTTAAAGGTCTATGGTTCAGGGTTCTTAAAAATGAACGAATATGCCCACTTGTTTGTCTGATAAAATACAAGTGATAATTTTGCAAAAAAGAACCGGAAAAACCAATCAGCAGCAGCTGTAAAATGTGTCGGCTGCTTGCCTTTTGCCGAGGCAATACGACCATTCAAACAACGTTTCTTTTACGAGAAAATTGCCACATTTATCGGCGCACTACTGTTCATGCTTTATCAACAGCCTGATATGAAAAATGTTACGCTTGCACTTTTGTTCCTGTTTTTTGCCTTTTCAATAGGTGCTCAAGCACCGGTGGCATTGCGCGTTGCCCTAAACTGGGAAGCCCTCCCCAGCGCGGTGACAGTAGAAGGCACAAGCTACGAACGCTGGCGTTTTGCAGATGCAGTACTGAGCGACGAAATGCCCACTTTGCCCTGGGTGATCCGGCAGTTTCCGGTCAATACCGCTGGCACGCTGTCGGTAGAAATAATCAACGCTCGCTTCGAGCCATTTGAAAGGCAGGCTACCCTCGACGACGATTTTTTAGAAGAAAATATCCGTTTTGTCACGCAGGTGGCCCGCGACCGCCAGGGCTACAGCGCACAGGTTTCCTTTGTGCCGATTGTGAAAAATGGCAGCCGTTATGAGCGGCTCGTAGAGGCAGAACTGCGGGTGCGGCACAGCCCACAGCCCGTCATTCGGCCGCGTGGGCCAGAGGGAACGCGCACCAGTGTGCTGAACGATGGAGAAATTTACAAATTCTCGGTATCGGCGACGGGGATGCACAAACTGACGTACGATTTTTTAAAAAACAGGCTCGGCATCAGCAATTTAGATAATATTGATCCGCGCACTATCAAGATTTTTGGCAATGGCGGCGGAATGCTGCCCGCCTACACCGAAGCGGAGCGGCCGGATGATTTGGTTGAAAATCACGTCCTCGTAGTGGGTGAAGCCGATGGCAAATTCGACCCCAGCGATTACATTCTACTCTACGCCGAAGGTGCCGATAAATGGATATTTGATGGCGGTACGCAATTCAATTTGCAAAAAAATATTTATGACGATGTCAATTATTACTTTGTAAAAATCAGTCCTGGCAACGGCCGGCGCGTCACGGAGCAGCCTTCATTAGGGGCTACCGCCTTTACGTCTTCGGCTTTCAATGATTTTGCTCGTTTTGAAGAAGATAAAGTCAATCTGCTCTACGACTGGGGGCAGCGCACCGGCAAGGCACAAGGCTCAGGGCAGCGTTGGTACGGCGACTGGTTTCGCAATGCCCGCGAATATACGTACAACAATCTGTTCAATTTTCCAAACATCATCAGCAGTGCTCCGGCCCAGCTTCGGGTAGAAATGGCCCTACGTGCACTCCAGCGATCGGGCTTTACGGTCAGTGTCAATGGGCAATCTTTTTCCAGCCCTACGGCTACGGCGGTTTCTACCTTTAGCGGCGAGCGCGACAATGAGCAAAACTATGCGCATCGTACTGCCGTCGAGACTCCACTGACGCTCAATGCTGCCAACGTGAACGTGCAAGTGCGCTATCCGCATCCGGCAGGTGCTAATGATGGCAGCGAAGGCTGGCTCGATTTTGTGCAACTCAATGTGCGCCGCCAGTTGATAATGACAGGCAATCAATTGGCTTTCAGAGATATAGAAAGCCTTGCACATCCGAATACCACTTTTCAATTGGACAATGCCAACCAGAATCTACTCGTCTGGGACATCAGCGAACCGCTGGCACCTCGCAATCAGGCGTACACTTTGAGCGGCTCCACCTTGCGCTTTGGCGTGAGCACCACTACCTTGCGCACCTTCGTGGCTTTCAATCGCAATTTTGACTTTCCGACACCGCAGCCGGTGGGCAGAATTTCTAACCAAAACCTGCACGGACTTGACAATGTGGACATGCTCATTGTCTATCATCCCGAATTTTTGCCCGAGGCCCAACGCTTAGCTGACCACCGCCGCCGGCACAGCAGCTTAGAAGTAGCGCTGGCACCTATTGACCAGATTTACAACGAGTTCTCCTCCGGCCGCCAAGATGCTACTGCTATCCGCGACTTTGCTCGCATGCTCTACGAGCGCAACAACCGCTTTCAGTATCTACTGTTACTCGGTGATGGCTCTTTCGACAATAAGGATTTTTATAAAAACGGCACGAATTTTCTACCTACTTATCAAACCGAATCGCTCAATCCGATTTTTGCCTTTCCTTCCGACGATTATTACGCCATATTATATGGTACCGATCCGGGCAATCCGCTCGTGGGTAATATGTCCATTGACGTGGGGCGCCTCCCGGTCAAGTCGCTCATGGAGGCACAAGGCGTTATTAACAAAATTCTCCATTACGACACCAACCCGGCCACGCTGGGCGAATGGCGCAATCGCATGGTATTTGTGGGTGATGATGAAGACAACAACATTCACGTACGCGACGCCGATCGCATTGCCAATAAAATGCTGCGCGAAAATCCGTTTTTGAATGTTAATAAAATTTATCTCGACGCGTTTCCGCAAATAGCAGCTTCTGGTGGCAATCGCTTTCCGGCAGCCAAGGAAGAAATCAATCGCTCCATTTTCCGGGGCATTTTAGCCATTACCTACCTCGGCCACGGCGGCGAAATCGGCTGGGCGCAGGAGCGGGTATTAGAAATTCCCGACATTACCAGCTGGACCAACTTCGATCAATTGCCGCTTTTTGTCACAGCTACTTGTTCGTTTACGGGCTATGACAATCCGACTTTTACTACTGCTGGCGAAGAAACGCTCCTCAATCCGCGCGGAGGGGCCATTGCACTGCTCACTACGGTGCGTGCGGTGTTTGCCAGTGAAAATGCTCGCCTGACTGAGGCCGCGCTCGAACAGCTTTTTTCTAAAGAAACAGGCGACTATCCCTCCTTAGGAGCCGCGATGCGATTGGCGAAAAACAGTTATACGAATCCTTTCACCGTGACCAATTCCCGCAAGTTTTCCCTCATCGGCGATCCGGCCCTGCAATTAGCTATCCCTCGAATGGGCGTACGCACTACCGACATCAATGCACGCCCGGTAACGGTGGCTTCGCAGGATACGATCCGCGCCTTACAACGTGTGACTGTAAAAGGCGAACTCACTGATAATCAAGGACAACCGTTGACTAATTTCAACGGCATTGTCTATCCGACGGTATTTGATAAAGCAGCCGTCACTTCCACTTTGGTGCAAGACAACACCGGCCCCCGCCCCAGCTTACCTTTCGATTTTACGGTACAACGCAACATCATTTTTCGGGGGCGTGCTTCTGTCAATAATGGCCGTTTTCAGTTTTCCTTCGTGGTGCCCAGAGATATCAACTACCAGTTTGGCCCAGGCAAAGTAAGCTATTATGCTGCTAATGAAGCAACTATGAGCGATGCCACCGGTTATTATGAGCGGGTCATCATTGGCGGCACCGACCCCAATGCCGTGGCCGACACACGCGGGCCCGATGTGGAGGTGTATATGAATACCGAGGATTTTATCTTTGGCGGCATTACCAACAAAAATCCGACCTTGCTCGTCAAATTAGAAGATGAAAACGGCATCAATGTAGTGGGCAATAGCATCGGGCACGACCTCGAAGCCATTCTCAACAACAATACGCAGAATACTTTCTTACTCAACGATTTCTACGAATCCGACCTCGACGACTATCGCCGGGGCACGGTGCGCTATCCCTTATTCAATCTGCCTGAAGGCCGCCACGAAATACGTGTATCTGCTTGGGATGTAGCCAACAACCCCGCGCAGGGCTATACCGAATTTTTTGTTGCCGCTTCTGGCAAAATAGCTTTGGAGCGCGTGCTCAACTACCCGAATCCATTCACCGATCGTACCTGTTTTCAGTTCGATCATAATATGGCCGGGCAACAATTGGACGTGCTAATCCAGATTTTTACCATTTCCGGGCGTTTAGTCAAAACCTTGCAGCAGACGGTGTTTTCTGATGGGGCCCTGCGCCTTGGCGACTGCATCGAATGGGATGGCCGCGATGACTTTGGCGACCGCTTGGCCCGAGGCGTGTACCTCTACAAAGTGAAAGTGCGCACCGGCGCAGGCAGCTCCGCTGGCGTGAGTGGAGAAAGTGATTTTGAAAAATTAGTTATTCTAAAATAAGTTCTGCCTTTTTGCGTATTAGATAAGGTTGGCAAGCAATTTGATAAGAATTTCTTAACACTTGTCACCGGTTTTGTGTGGCAAAACCTGACCAAAACACTATTGAAATACTATCTTTGACAAAAATTTATCAAAAAGCGAACATCTCATGAAGAAACTACTACGCTCAGCCCTTTTTATAATGGCTATTGCCGCCCTTGCAAGCACGGAACTGTCGGCGCAATGCTTTTTTGATGCCGATAGAAATGCCTATTTCAACTTGGATGGAACACCTTGTACCAATACGGTTTCTACAGCGGTGCCATTCCTACGCATTGTAGCCGACGCGCGCTCTGGTGCCATGGGCGATGTGGGCATCGGCTTATCGCCCGATCCCAATGCGATGCACTTCAATGCGTCCAAATTGGTTTTTTCCGAGCAAGACTTTGCCATGTCGGCTACCTACACGCCTTGGTTGCGCTCTTTGGGGCTGAACGACGTGTACTTAGCTTACCTTACGGGGTTCAAAAAAGTGGACGACCTTCAGGCCGTGGGCTTTGGTTTGCGCTATTTTTCATTAGGCAGCATCCAGTTTACGGATATTAATGGTCAGCCACTTATCACGGGGCGTCCTAATGAATTCGAGGTGGCATTAGCTTACTCTCGCAAACTGACCGACAATTTCTCGGCGGCCGTGACGGGTAAGTTCATCTATTCTAACCTCGCGGCGGGTCAAACCGTCAGCGGTGAAACCATTGAAGCGGGCATTGCTGGAGCAGCCGATTTTTCTTTTACTTACAAAACCGACATTGATATGGCGAATGCCAAATCGGACATTATGATTGGTCTGGCAGCCACCAATATTGGTTCTAAGATTTCCTATACCCGCTCGATTACCCGCGACTTCATTCCAGCGAACCTCGGCATCGGCGCTGCCTGGAATATTGATTTTGATGATTTCAATCGCCTGACTTTCGCTGCGGATGTCAATAAGCTCATGGTGCCAACCCCTTGCCAGGGCGCTGACTGCGACCTTGACGGTAACGGCATTCCAGACTACCGCGAGCAGTCTTCCATCCGGGGTATCTTTTCCTCTTTTGGCGATGCGCCCGAGGGCTTCCGCGAAGAAATGCGCGAGCTGATGTACTCGGTGGGGGTAGAATATTGGTACGACCAACAGTTCGCCGTGCGCGCTGGCTACTTCAACGAGCACCTGCAAAAGGGCAACCGCAAGTTCTTTACGGTAGGGCTGGGGCTGAAATACAACATTTTCGGGATCAATTTCTCGTATTTGATACCAACAACCAACCAACGCAACCCCCTGGATAATACCCTGCGCTTTTCGCTGCTGTTTGATTTTGGCGCTATGAGCGAGTAATAAAGGTAAGACGTGATGGGTTTTGTAACAACCTGTCACGTCTTATTTTGAAAATTGCTGCGGGCCAATAAGCCGGATTTTGTAATCCCGACCGAAGCCGGAATCTCTATCATTTATCTACTCTGACCGTCGCCAGCCAGCTGTATCTGCCTACCCCTCCCGACTTGCCAAGGCAAATTGCGCGAGCAACGCAACTCTTAACAGAATCGGGATGTACATGGCATTTCAACCCACGGGGTTTATCCTCCGGGCCGGTTGCCCAGCTCGGACGTGCGCTCTTACCGCACGATTGCACCCTTACCCCGCACGAATGCAGGGCGGTATTGTTTCTGTGACACTTTCCGTATTCCGGCCGAAGCCGAAACCCCACCCGTTAGGTGGCGTGGCGCTCTACGTTGTCCGGACTTTCCTCATTTTCGCTGCGCAAAGCACAACCGAAACCGCGATAGAGTAGCCCGCAGCAAGTAGCAAATGTAAGTTATTTAGTGTAACTTTAAGCCGATATTTTAAGTTCCCGAATGAATCCCCCCGCATTGCACGAGCCTTGAAACGTAAGCTAATGCGCATATTACCTGGTCTGACGTTGGTAGCGGCGCTCTTGTTGCCCGGTTTTACCAGCCTGTCGGCGCACCCACTCCTCATGGGCAGCACCGCTATCATAGTGGCAGTGGCATCCGTTATTTTTCATCGGCAAGGTGACATCCGACGCATGGAACACTGGCCAGAAGTCTGGCGCTGGCTACTTACTGGGTTAAGTTATTTCGGTATCATCCTCTTATTGTTGCTGCTTACGCGCTATATTCAAAGGCTGGCCTTGCACCCCGATGTGCCCTTGAGTTTGTACCGGTTTTATAGCCTGAACGGTCAGGCGTTGCTGGCTTTGGGTAGCATTTCGCTACTGCTGCTGGCACTGTATCTGTTTTCGCATCGGCTGATGCTCAACATCGCCCGCATCGGTTTGTCAAAATATACGCGCCTGCTGGCCCTTGGCGTGGCGCTGGGGCTATCTTTGCCATTGATGGCTGCTGCCGACCTACAATTTCCGTTGCTGACGCTGGCGCTGGCTACTTTCATTTACATCGCCCTGTTCGATTTGTTTATTGACTATCAAATACCTGGCCTGACCTGGTTTGTCACTTGGTTAGTACTTTTTGCCATTTATCTCGCCGTTTTGCTCTACCAGTACCAGCCGGAGCCGAATGGCGGATTCCAGCTACTGAGTGCTTTCTTTGCTTGCGCTTTCTTAGCATTGGTTTTCATGGTGTCGGCACTGTACTTTTTCGGGCAGGCACTCGGCAATGAACGCTTTCCCATACTCGGAAAACCCTCGCTGCGCAATCGAATTCAGGGTCTGTTCGTATTGCTTACACTGCTTACTTTCGTAGTCGTTGGCGGCGTTACGATTTCTTTTTTCCGACAAAATATAGCCGATAGCGATGCCCAGATTTATCTGTTTGTAGATCAGCTTATTAAGGTCTATGTTTTCCTGCTCTTGACTACAGCCGTGGTTACGATTGCGGTTGCCAATTCTATTACTCGCCCGATTGTGCGCCTCGGCGAAAAACTGCGCAATTTGCAATTAGGACGCAACGAACCCATCCGCTGGCCCAACCGCGACGAAATCGGAGAGCTGATTGCTGAATACAACCGCATGATTGCCAAATTAGAAGAAAGCACCGAGCAACTCCGACAAACCGAGCGCGAAAGCGCTTGGCGCGAAATGGCCAAACAGGTAGCCCACGAAATCAAAAATCCGTTGACTCCCATGAAACTCAGCCTGCAGCACTTGCTCCGCACCGCGCAGTCCAATCCGCAGGAAGCCCTGCCCATGCTCCAACGGGCCACTGGCACACTCATCGAACAGATAGACGGGCTGGCGCGCATCGCTACCGAGTTTTCCAACTTTGCGCGCATGCCACGCCCCGAAAATGAGACCTTTCTGCTCAACGATGTGGTCGCGTCGGTAGTCGCACTTTTTGCACAGGAAAACGAAAGCGGCGCGGAGTTGCACTTGCAATTGCCAGAGCAGCCATTATTCGTATTTGCAGACAAGGGGCACCTCATCCGAGTGTTCAACAACCTGATTAAGAACGCTTTACAAGCCGTCCCCGACGAGCGCCAGGGCTACATCCAGGTAGCGTTGGCCGCAAATGCCACCCACGCTGTCGTGCAAGTTTCAGACAATGGCGCAGGTATCCCGCCCGATATGCGTGAACGCGTGTTTCAACCAAATTTTACGACAAAAAACTCCGGCACCGGGCTGGGGTTAGCCATGTCCAAAAGCATTGTGGAAGCGGCCGGCGGGCGTATTTGGTTAGAAGATAATGTTCCGACCGGGGTTTCGTTTTTTGTGGAATTGCCTTTGATA
This sequence comes from uncultured Saprospiraceae bacterium, assembly GCA_937872385.1. GTDB lineage: Bacteria > Bacteroidota > Bacteroidia > Chitinophagales > Saprospiraceae > JADJNW01. The sequence continues at coordinate 20,273 of CALMSO010000084.1, read as the reverse complement.
CATTTAGCTTAGTCCGTGTTGTTTTAAAAAGTAACAAATAATTGAAAATCAATTTTTTATACAATTTTTTTCATCACAACTGCCGCTGAGTCCACCCCTTTCATCCTGCTATCCAATTTCTTTTTTTATACACATCCGCTATTTTTGGAATAAAATCAGGCTGAAATTCTTATTTCCGGCAGATTATTTTTTCCTCTTTCGTTAGAAAACAAAAAAATACTGACACAATGGGCAAATTAGAAGGCAAAGTAGCCATTATTACCGGGGGTGCCAACGGCATTGGCAAAGCCACCGCACTGCGTTTTGCAGCCGAAGGCGCCAAAGTAGCAATATGGGACATCAACGACGAGCAAGGGCAGGCCACCGCCGCGCTCGCCAAAGGCAAGTATTATCGAGTCAACACTACCGATGCTGCGGCCGTGGCCGTGGCCGCCGGGCAGGTAATTGCTGACTTTGGCAGCGCTGATATTCTCGTGAATAACGCCGGTATCACCCGCGATGCTACCCTCGCCAAAATGACGCCGGAGCAATGGCAGCAAGTGATAGACGTCAATCTGACGGGCGTGTTCAATTGCACCAAAGCTATTAGCCCTTACATGGTGGAGCGGGGCTACGGCCGCATTCTCAATGCTTCTTCGGTGGTGGGGCTATACGGCAATTTCGGGCAAACAAACTACGTAGCCACCAAGGCGGGCGTCATTGGTATGACCAAAGTTTGGGCCCGTGAACTGGGCCGCAAGGGCATCACGGTGAATGCCGTAGCGCCGGGCTTCATCGCCACAGAAATGGTGGCTGCCATGCCGGAGAAAGTCATCAAAATGATGGAAGACAAAACGCCATTAGCTCGCCTCGGGCAGCCTGAAGACATTGCCGCCGCGTACCTTTTTCTCGCTTCGGATGAGGCTGCTTTCATCAATGGCGCTACGCTGAGCGTGGACGGTGGGGTATCCATCTGAAAAAAATTAAGCCGCCACTATGCTTTTTTCTTGTGCCTGCGGGTAGCCGCGCCGGTTTTACCTTTGCTGTTTTCGGGGGCTTTGCGGCGGCGCGGGCGCTCGGCGGAGGTAGCGCTACGCTCGGTTTTGGCTTTGTCTATTTCATCGGTGAGCATCATGTCAATCTGCCGTTTGTCAATATCGGTACGCAGGATGCGCACGGTCACCGGGTCGCCCATTTTCAGCTCACGCTTGCTGTACACGCCCTTCATGCGCAGGCGGTTTTCGGCTATTTCAAAGGGTTCGCTCATGGTTTCAAAACCTACAAAACCTTCGGCCAGCGTTTCTTCCAAGGCTACAAAAAAGCCGCGATCCAGAATGCCTGCGATGTAGCCTGGAAAATCCTCGCCTACGTGCTTCGACATGTATTCTACCTGCTTGTACTTCACCGACTCGCGCTCGGCGTCCATGGCTTTGCGCTCCTGCATCGAAACGTGTTTGCAGCGCTCTTCCAGCGGCTCTTTTTCTGCGCGATAAACCTTGTCGGATTGCAAATTCAATTCTAAAATGCGATGCGCCAGCACATCCGAGTAGCGCCGAATGGGCGAAGTGAAATGCGCGTAATATTCAAAAGCGAGGCCGTAGTGCCCGATGTTGTTGGTGCTATATTCGGCTTTAGCCATAGTGCGAATAGCGATGGGTTCGAGCAGTTGCAGCGCCGGATTCTTCTCGGCAGCTTTGGCCAGGGCATTGTACGATTGGGAAATCGCTTTCGGCGAATCTACTTTCATCACAAAGCCCATCTCTCGGGCAAAAGCGGCCAGCGCTTCCACCTTGTCGGGGTTCGGCTCGTCGTGTACGCGATAGACGAAAGGAATTTCCTGTTCCTTGCCTTTTTCGGCAATGAAAGTCGCCACTTCGCGGTTGGCCAATAGCATGAAATCTTCAATGAGTAGGTGCGCGTCCTTGCGCTCTTTCACAAACACTTCTATCGGCACGCCCTGCTCGTCCAATTTGAACTGTACTTCCTCGGTTTCAAAATTGATCGCCCCTTTGCGGAAGCGGGCTTTACGCAATTTGTGCGCCAGCTCGTTGAGTTTTTTTAATTCATCGTGAAATTCGCCCGCGCCTTTATCTAAAATTTCTTGCACCTCGTCATACACAAAACGCCGATTGGAATGCGTGATGGTTTTGCCAAACCAGCGTCCGACGATTTTGTCGTTTTCATCGAAGGTAAATATTGCCGAAAAGGTGAATTTATCCTCGTGGGGCCGCAGCGAGCAGAGTTCGTTTGAGAGGCGTTCGGGCAGCATGGGCAGCACCCGGTCCACCAGATATACCGAAGTCGAGCGTTTGTAGGCTTCCAAATCGAGCTTGGTGCCGGGTTTTACATAATGGCTCACATCGGCAATATGCACCCCCACTTCGAGGTGCCCGTTGTCGAGGCGCCGGAAAGACAGTGCATCGTCAAAGTCCTTGGCGTTGAAGGGGTCAATGGTAAAGGTAAGCACCTCGCGCAGGTCGAGGCGGCGGGCGATTTCGGCTTCGGTGATGTGGTCGTCCAATTGCTCCACTTCCGCCATCACTTCTTCCGTAAAATCGAGGTTGAAACCGTGATTGATGAGGATGGCTTTCATTTCAATATCGCTGGTACCGGCTTTGCCCAGCACCGTTGTGACGCGCCCCTGCAGCATTTCGCCGCGTTTTTCGCCCCAAGTTTTGATGCGCACCACCACTTTATCGCCGTCGCTTGCGTCTTTGGTATCTTCCAGCGCGATGAGGATTTCCAGCGCGAGGCTTTGGTCGGGGGTCATCACGGCATATTTTTCAAAAATGCGAATGGTGCCAAGGAAATACTCGGTAGCGCGCTCTACGACCTTCACTACTTCGCCTTCGGCACGCCTACGGCCGCGGGGCACCCACGCCCGGATGAGCACGCGGTCGCCATGCAGGGCGGTGTTGAGGTTTTTGGCTTGTATAAAGACGTCATCGTCAAGGTTTTCACTTTCGATATAAGCCGAGCCACTGCGGGTCATGTCCACGTAGCCTTCGTACATATTGCTGCCATTGCGGGCCGCTTCGTCGGGCAGTTGGGTTTTGATTTTAAACTTGAAATCGCCGAGCGCGCTCACCTGGCCAGCGTCCACGAGTTGTTCCAGCGCATGCAGGATGGAATCCTTGTTGTTGTCAATTTGCAATTTTTTGGCAATCTGACGCGGATTGTAGCGTTTGCGGGGTTCTTTTTGCAACATTTGCAGAATTTCCTGTTGCAATTGCTTCGTGGTCAGTTTGTTGTTTTGGGATTCTTTTTTTCGTTTTGACATCTTGTGATTTTGTGGTTCGCTGTTTGCTATTCGCTTTTCGCCGTTCACAGGTTCAAAATAAGTTTTGCGATTTAGAAAAGTTGAAGGGTTTAAGGGTTTAAAGGTTGAGATGTTGAAGGGTTTATAATTCACCAGTTCACTCGCTCACCAGATCACCGCTGAAAACAGTCCAACCGCTACACTATATTTTCAATAATTTGTCCTTCCGGTAGCAATTCGAGGCGCGTCACGCGGCTGTTGGCGGGGTTGTAGCGCTCGTTGCCAGTGGTTTGGCCCGTCATAACTAAGATTTCCCAATCTTCATCAATAGTAGCTACCGATTGTGTAAGGTGTGTACCGTCGTAAAAAGTTCCGGCAATGACTCTTTTGTCTATCAATTCGCCTTTTTTGGTGAAGGTCATCAGGCTGTAGGTGTAGCTCATCAGACCGGCGCGCCAGATCACAATGGCATGAAAATCATGGGTTTCAGGAATACGAAAACAAGCGATGTACTCGGTCATATCGTCAAATTCTTCCAGTTCGTACGGCAGGATAAACTGCTCGATAAGCAAGCTGGGCAGGGGCTCGTTGGCGCTGCTGAATTCGAGGTGCGTCTCGTCGGTCAGCGTCACGGGCAGTTGTACCGTCGGAAAATATTCCAGTAAGGCATCCAACCGGGCGGACGGGCGCATGGGTTGTGTTTCACTCATAAAGTGCTTGTTTTGAGGTTAAAACGTCGAGGCGAGCGCTTTGGTTGTAATTGTCAAGCGCTCAACTGGCAGTTGCCATTTATTCCACTATTTTTTTCATTTCGGCTACGAGCGCCGCCCAGTTTCCTGCTGAATGCTCTGCTGTGGCCGCATCGTAATTGGTTTGAGAAATCGTCAGCTCGGTCTCGTCTCCATTCGATGCTACTTCATAAGAAACCCAGAGGTAGTTTTCTGGCAGGTCTTCCTTACCACTCCAACTGCTCAGATAGGAAAATGCCAATTTTTTATTGGGCGTGTATTCCAGCACTTCGCCTAAGTCTTTATACGCTTGTCCTTCCCATTCGCCTTGAAAGATGACGGGGCTTCCGACTTGCCAATTTGTCACCAATTCTGTCCCAAAAAAGTATTCTTTGACGATTGTCGGATTGGTCAGCGCCTCCCAGACCTTTTCTATCGGAGCTTTGATGCTTGTCTTATATTCAATTTTGTGATTTGTTTGCATAGTTTATTTACTTTTTGAAGTGCGCATTGCTTTTACCTTCCGAATGCCGGGGTCGCGCAGGAATTGCTCGTATTCCTCGGTTTCGCGTCCATAAATGGCTACTTTTCCTTCGTGGTCCGAATGTACGCCAAATCCGTATCGTTGCGTCAGTGGTGAAGCTCGGAAACAGGGGCGTCCTTTTGAAAAAAACGCGGCTCTGGCTGCCGGATACTCGGCTTCCGTCAAGTCATTTCGCTCGGCGAATACTTGAAAAAAAACATCGTCAGAGCTTAGCTGGTAAGGGCAATTGGCAATCAGTCCGTACTGCATTTGCGCAACGGATTTTTTGTTGCCCCTCGACTCGGGTACTTCGCCAGAAGCATTCGGACAATCGTCAGCAATTTCTATAAAGGTGTTAATATAATTGGTCGTATGTGTTTGCATAGAACGTCTCTTGGGCATTAGCTTGCCATTTTTGATGCTTTCAGCTCTTTTACTACAATAGTCCACTTTTTCTTACGAAAAGTCAAGTGCTGGTTTTTAATTTTTCTTTAGAACAATTCTAAATAATTTAGACATTTGTATAAACACCGAACATCCGTTGGCGAAAAATGCTTTTTACAATTAGATTTGCACTCGGCAAAATTACAATAAAAAACATTGCATCCGGCTGCAAAAAACAAAACGACAAAAAACGAAACACATGAGTTGGTTTACCAATTTCCTAACTTCATCCATCGGACAAAAATTTGTGATGAGCCTCACGGGGCTTTTCCTTATTCTCTTCTTGGCGATCCACCTGATTGGCAATCTTCAATTGATGAATGATGATAACGGCGTCGCTTTCAATTTATACACTTATTTTATGACGCACAATCCGCTCATCAAAATAGTGTCCTACGTGTTGTACATCTCAATTCTCGTGCACGCCATCCAGGGCTGGCTGCTGTGGGCAAAAAATCGCGCCGCACGGGGGTCGCAGCGCTACGCCGTACAAAAAGTTCGCAGCACCAAAGGCACCAGCGCCTTCGCATCTACGCGCATGGGCGCGCTGGGCACCATTATTTTTGTGTTCATCATGGTGCATTTGTACCAGTTTTGGTTGCAATTGAAATTGGATGCGCTGCCCTACGTCGAAATTGAGGGGCAAAAGTACAAGGATATGTACTGGATGGTAGCGCAAACCTACGAAAATGCGGGCTTCGTGGCGTTTTACGTCATTTCAATGATTGTTATCGCCTTCCACATGTGGCATGGTTTTCAGAGCGCCTTTCAGACGCTGGGGCTTGAGCACGAGAAATATACGCCGGCGGTGAAGTTTATCGGAAAAGTGTATTCGGTGGTGGTGCCGGCCTTGTTCGCGCTGATTCCGGTGTGGATGTTTTTGAAAGGTTGAAAAGGGTTGAAGGGGGAATTGGGGGAATAGGGGGATAGGGCGAATAGGGTAATAGGATTAATAGATTGAGGGTTAATAAGTAACAATAAGCAATTTTTTACAATATGGAATTACATAGCAAAGTACCACCCGGCTCGTTGGCAGAGAAATGGACGAAGTATCGCTCTTCGGTTCCGTTGGTAGCGCCCGCGAATAAGCGTCGGATTGACGTGATTGTAGTAGGTACGGGTTTGGCAGGAGCTTCGGCGGCAGCCAGTCTCGGCGAATTGGGCTATAATGTCAAATGTTTTACCTTCCACGACAGTCCGCGGCGGGCGCACAGCATCGCGGCGCAGGGCGGTATCAATGCGGCGAAGAATTATCAAAACGACGGCGACAGCGTCTATCGGCTGTTTTATGATACCATCAAAGGTGGCGACTACCGCTCGCGCGAAGCCAATGTCTATCGCTTAGCGGAGGTGAGTACGTCCATCATTGACCAAGCAGTAGCGCAAGGTGTGCCCTTCGCCCGCGAGTACGGTGGTCTGCTCGAAAACCGCTCGTTTGGCGGGGTGCAGGTGAGCCGCACGTTTTATGCGCGGGGCCAAACCGGCCAGCAGTTGTTGCTCGGCGCTTACCAATCGCTGTCGCGGCAGATTTCGCTCGGCTCGGTTGAAATGTACAATCGGCACGAAATGCTCGACCTCGTAGTGGTGGATGGCAAAGCGCGCGGTATCATCGCTCGCAACTTGCTCAACGGCAAGCTCGAACGCTTCGGTGCACACGCGGTGGTGCTGGCTACCGGCGGCTATGGCAACGTATTCTACCTTTCTACCAACGCTATGGGCTGCAATGTGACGGCTGCCTGGCGGGCCGTGAAGCGCGGCGCCTTGATGGCAAATCCTTGCTTTACGCAAATTCACCCGACCTGCATCCCGCAATCGGGCGAGTACCAGTCGAAACTGACGCTCATGTCGGAGAGCTTGCGCAATGACGGGCGCGTATGGGTTCCTAAAAATGTTGAGGACGCCAAAGCTATTCAGCAAGGTAAAAAAGTGGCTAATGATATTCCAGAAGAGCATAGAGATTACTTCTTGGAGCGGCGCTACCCGGCTTTTGGCAACCTCGTACCCCGCGACGTAGCTTCGCGTGCCGCCAAGATAGAATGCGACAAGGGGCACGGCGTGTCGCCCACGGGGCTGGCGGTGTTTATGGACTTTGCAGCGGCCATTGAGCGCTATGGCAAATCCAAAGCCAATACCATGGGCTTGCACGATGCTAACCAAGAGAAAATCCGTGAATTGGGCGAAGCCGTTGTCAAGGAAAAGTACGGCAACTTGTTCGATATGTACGAAAAAATTACCGGCGACAACCCATACAAAACCCCGATGAAAATTTATCCGGCGGTACATTACACGATGGGCGGTCTTTGGGTGGATTACAATTTAGAAACCAACGTACCCGGCTTGTTCGCTATCGGCGAATGCAACTTCTCAGACCACGGCGCCAATCGCCTCGGGGCAAGCGCGCTCATGCAGGGGCTGGCAGATGGCTATTTCGTATTGCCTTACACCATTGGTAGCTTTTTGTCGAACGAAATTCGCACCCCGCATATCAGCACCGATTTGCCCGAATTCGAGCAAGCCGAGCAAGCGATTCGCAGCCAGTTGGAAGGATTTTTGCATACCAATGGCAACCAGTCGGTGGAAAGTTTCCATCGCCGCCTCGGCAAAATCATCTGGGAATACTGCGGCATGTCGCGCAGCGCTGAAGGGCTGACCAAAGCACGCCAAATGGTACGCGATTTGCGCAAAGAATTCTACGCCGATGTGTTCGTGCCTGGCACTGCCGATGAGTACAACCCGGAACTCGAAAAAGCGGGCCGCGTAGCCGACTTCCTCGACTTGGGCGAAATGATGATCGTAGATGCCCTCAATCGCAACGAATCCTGCGGCGGGCACTTCCGCGAAGAGTATCAAACAGAGGAAGGCGAAGCCCTGCGCGACGACACCAACTACGCTTACGTGGCGGCTTGGGAGTATCGCGGCGACGAAGACCCCGCCCTGCATAAAGAAGAACTGACGTTCGAAAATGTGGAATTGAAATCGAGAAGTTATAAGTAAGGGTTGAAAGGTTGAAAAGTTTAAAAGTTGAGGCGTTGAAGGGTCTGAATACGTGGGTTATGAGGCGCTCTTCATTCAAATATTTATCAAAATTTTAAAACATGAAGCTGACACTAAAAGTCTGGAGACAAAAAAACGCAAAAGATAAAGGTCGTTTAGAAACCTATCAGGTGGAAGCGACGGAGCACATGTCCTTTCTGGAAATGCTCGACGTACTGAATGAGCAACTCATCAGCCAAAAGCAAGAGCCGGTATCTTTCGAGCACGACTGCCGCGAGGGTATCTGCGGTACTTGCAATATGGTCATCAACGGGCAGCCGCACGGCCCCTGGAAAGGTACCACCGTGTGCCAATTGCACATGCGCGAGTACAAAGACGGCGATACGATCATCATTGAACCCATCCGGGCCCGAGCCTTTCCAATAGTGAAAGACCTTGTGGTGGACCGCTCAGCCTTCGACCGCATCATACAAGCAGGTGGCTACATCTCAGTGAATACCGGTCAAGCTCAGGATGCCAATGCCACTCCCATCGAAAAAGACGTGGCTTCAGAAGCCTTCGACGCAGCGGCCTGCATCGGCTGTGGTGCCTGCGTGGCGGCCTGCCCCAATGCTTCGGCGATGCTCTTCGTATCCGCCAAGGTATCGCACTTAGCGCTGTTGCCGCAGGGCAAAGTAGAGCACAACCGCCGGGTACAAGCCATGGTAAAACAAATGGACGCCGAGGGCTTCGGGATGTGCTCGAACGTGACCGCTTGCGAGGCCGAGTGCCCAAAGGAAATTTCGGTGAACAACATCGCCCGCATGAACCGCGAGTATTTCACCTCAGTAATTGCCTCAGAAACATCGGTATAACAGCAAAAGTATCCTATCGAAATAGCGAAAACCAAAGGCTTTTTTGGCAATAAAATTTGTAGCAAGTAACTGCAACGAGTACCTTCACGGGCAGTACTGTCATTGACGGTTGTCCTTCAGATAAAAATCACAGCCTCGCTCCCACTGAGCGGGGCTTTCCTTTGCAATGGCATTAGTTTTAACAGCGAACAGCGAATGAAATCAGTATAAATCCCGGAAATTTGTATTTTTACTCGAACTGGCAATTGTATAAAAACCGGTGCTGCTATGAAAAACAAGCTCCAGAAATTTACGGATTTTGCCAACTTACTGCTGCCGCACGAAACAGCCTATCTTGTTGATATACAGCAATTTGAAGACAAAGCAAAGCTCAGTATTCTAGAACGGGTGCATCATAATGCCCAGTACATCAAGCAATTTACACCTTATGATACATCGCTCGACAAACGAAAGTATTCTAGCCTGAAAAGCTGGATTGAAGAGCGCCTGCGCGCCGCCGATGTGGACGCGCGTTTCGAGTGGATGAGCGACATGGAGCGCAAGATCACCACCGACCTCATCACGCCCCGGGAAGAGAAGCAATTGATCAAAGCTATCCGCGACTATAGCTGCCCGGATTTTTTCTTTACCAAATTTTATGAATTAGCTGCCAGCTATCGGCATTTTTTGCTCATCCGGATGCGCTTCGCCTACCACAAAACAGTAGATAACTTCCTGAAAAACAACCGCTCACGCTACGAAGAAAGCAAACAAGTGTACGAACGCATCCACGAAGCAACGCTCGATATCGTTAATCAATACTCGACCAACTCCGCGCAGTCTTTGCACTGGGAAAACTGGCTTACCGAAGTATTTTACAATGAAAAACTCGATGGGCTGAACCGCTACCTGGCCTTGGTACGGCTCACTTTTGTGTATTTGAACTATCGGAATTTTGAAAAACTGCGCGAAAAATTCGATTACATGGACGCGCTTTTCCAGCAAGGCGTCTATTATTCTCGCCGAATTTTACTCAACTACTACGGCAACCGGCTGCTGCTACACACGCGCTTCCAAGAGTTTGAGCGAGCGGAATACTACGGTTACCTATCGGTGCGCGACAGAAACAGCGACTACCTGTTCTACGTCAACAATCTCTGCGGCGTATTGCTACGGCAAAAAAAACACGAGGAGGCGCTCCAACTCATGCGTACCGCCTACCCGGAGATGAAAACCACCGCCAGCTTTCACAGCAAAACGGGCTTCGTCGCTTTCTACCTGAAATGCCTCAACGCCAACCAGCAGTACCGCAACGCCGAAAACTACGCCGAATCTTTTCTGCAAGCTTATCGCAAAGAGATTTTTGAATATCGCTGGCACTTGTTTTTTTCGTCCTATCTCGAAGCCTTGCTCCGGCAGGAAAAATATGCCAAGCTCATCAAAACTGTACAAAAGTACCAATTGCTGGGGCACGAACGCAACTACCGCAGCAACGCCAACTACCTACCCACCATCCTTTGGTACGAAGCCGTAGCCCGCTACAAAGAAATGGAGCTCTCCCGAGAAAAGCTGACCGACCTGCTCCGGCAGTCGCTCGAAGCCATAGAAGGGATAGAGGCAAAGCAATCCCCTTTGCGCGACCTGCTCGAACAGATGCGCCCTTGCATACCGGGCATCGTCAATCGGTTGCAAGACAATCTTGCTCGATTGCAGCCCGGCAATCCGCAGTGATAGCAAAAACCCTTAAAATAGTGTTTGTAGTGCGTAATTTTTTAGATGCGCGGCAATGCGTTACGAGCGTTGGGTAGCCAGCGCCGTTTCGTAATGTTTGATCAATTTAGCCTGCTGTTCGGCGATTCTGTTGAGCATACGCAGCTCCTCCTGAATTTCTTGGACTTCTTGAGCTGGATTGGGCCGGTAGGGCAATGTTTTCTTTTTGCGATTAATTTCCAGGATTTTTTGAATAGTCTGGTTTAAGATGATTCTGGCTCGCAATAGCCTTTTTTTAACGGATCTGGTTATCATATCCATCTCATGTTTGGTTAGGGAATGGATTGTATGTTACTGTATGATTTTACCCAATTTATACAACCTGAGTCGTCTTTTGGTTCGAACTATCTGTAAAAATTTTGCAAGACTCGGCAAAGAGAATACTTTCTATGACCTAAAAGACAAAACATTATTCTATAAACGAGCAAATCACACGCTGATTAGAACGACAGTGCCAAGGGTTTATTTTGAAAAATTTACAATTTAACAAAATTTGTATTTATAGCCCTGCTAAGTCTTGTAATATCCCTTACAATCAAGTGGTCTATCGAGCGATGACAAAACGCTCGCGCCAGGTGCGGCCGCTGCGCTGCTCGGCAATATGCAACAGATATACCCCCGGCGTCAGCGCGTGCACATCTATTTGAGGCGACAGCGTACCGCTGCGCAAGAGCTGACCGGTAGGGCTGAAAATACGGAAAATAAAATCCTCAGGGTAACCTTCCTGTGGGAGCACGTTGAGTATGCCCTGCGTCGGATTGGGGAAAAGCGTGAAATTGCGCTCCGGCAGTAGCGGTGCATTCACCGAAGTAGTAGCGGGCGGTGTCGTATTGCCTACCACCGGACGCAGCATCAGCGAGCCGATAGGAAAATTGGGCGGAAAAGGCTGCCAGCGTCCTTGAAAGTAACGAAACATATTGGCGGCGCCTCTTGGCGAATTGCGATCGTACCCCACCGGGATGCACTTGGTGCCATCGCAGCGGCTCACCTGTTGCCAGCCGATGTAAAAATCGCCGGGGGGCAAGTACAAAGGCTTAGGCTCATCATTTTCATCCACCAGCACGTAAGTTGTGAAGCCCTGCAAGGTATCAAGCACAGCATCCGCATACAATGGCCGTAGCAACACCTGCTCGTATTCGGGCGTCTCGTCGAGTGCGCCGACCCAGACCTGCAGGTTGAATTCCTGATTAGACACATCAATGGTGGTGCGCGGAAAATGAATTTGAATCGCCCGCAGCGAATCCTCTACGTTCGTAGTGTATTTGAGCGCCACCTGTACGCCTTCCTGAGCGATGAGCCCGGCCTCGGCCGTGCCGTCGTCGTAAGCGAAGTAATTATCAAAAACGGTAAAGCGATTGACGGAGTTATTGCGGCCCACTGCTTCGTAGCCTGGTGTATTAATCTGGGAGGTATTACTCAACTGATAGGTCATTCGGAAATTGAGCTGCTCAAAGCCGTCGAAAGCTGGCCCGGACATAATTTGTAACAAATCAGCGGAAACCGGCGGGAACCCAGTCGGATCGGCAGCAAACAGATAGTTGCGTGCTATCGGAAGCCCATTTTCAACGTTTGCTTCCACCCCATTGAATAAGGTGACATTAAACACTTCTACATTCGAGCGGGTCTCAAACAGCCGCACCAACGAGGGGTTGGCATTGAGCGGAGTAGCTGCGTGATTCCAGATACCAACGTCTATATTGTCCCGAAGTTCCTTGCCGGCAAAGTCATTAAAATGCCTCCAGGGCATACTGGAGTAGTTTTCGAGTATAAAATTGGGTTGTCTGATAAAAGCGACATCATTGAAAATAGAATCGGTGAAGTTGTTGTCCACGCGCACATAGTCGAGGTGCCACACATCGAGCAGGCCCGTACGCTCAGAAAAGTTTTTGAAGCGAAACTGAAAGCCTCGGTATTTGAATTCTGCTGGAATCTGCTGTCGGTAAAAACGAAACGGCTCCGGTACGGTATTGGGCTGATTAGCCGGAATGCCCGGATAGCCCTGGACGTGCACCCACTTGCCGGTACGGTCTTTAAATTCGAGCACAATAGAATCTTCTGGCTCGGGCCGGTCGCCAAATCCGCGTCGTTGTAGCCAGTAGGTGAGATATACCTCGCCGGGTATGCCGCTCAGGTTGAGATAGCGGGAGGTGAGTTGGTCTGCTTGGCCATAGCCACCGCCGTAAGCCGTGCCTTCGCTGTTTAGCCCATCAAAAGTAGCTACGCCAAAGGAAGGTGGGTTTTGGGCCATGTCGTTATTGACAAATACGTCGCGGTCAAGCCAGTGCGAAGCCAAAGGGTACGGTCCCGAGTAGGAAAAATCATCCATAAAAGGCAGATTGAGCGTGTCGCCCTGCACCCGAAAACTGAAGCGAAAGGTATCGCAAATGGCAAAGGTATCGCAAAGTGCAATGCACACCGAATCCAACCCAGCGTAGCGGCCTGCAAAATAGAGCAAGCTGTCGCCGCGCACACTGATGAGCACGCGCCGCGCTGCGCCTTCATAATTGTCGGGGCAATCGAGAAAATCGTGACAAACGGCCCGTTTGCCCGGCAACAAACCATTGACATTGGTCGGAACAACCGCCAGCCCGTCGGGGCCAATGGGCACCGTGACAAAAAAATGATTGCGATTGGCACGCCGTGCCACCATACGATACGTACGGGTTCGGCAGCCATTGGCATTGCAAAATTGTACGGTAATACGCTCCTTGCCGGCAATGACATCCGGGCGAGCCGTGTAGCGCAAGGTATCACCGACTAAGGCCGCAGCCCCAAACTCGGCGCTCTGGCAGTTGACGCAACTGAACGTACCCGGCCCGCCGCCCAACCCGAAGGTGTCTATGGCTATGGCAATAACCGCCGTGTCGCCAGCTGTTACATAAAGTTCATCGGGGTTTTCAATTACACAATCACTTTTTTGCAGCGCCGATGCGGCCGCACGCCAAGTTTTCGATCCGGCAATATATGTTTCGGAAAGGGTTGCTTCTAAAACGGGATTCGCGGCAAGCGGCACTAATTCCTGCGCCTGTACGGCAGCGCCAGTAGCCATAAGCGATAGCAGCGAGTATAAGTAGTATAGTTTCTTCATGGTACAAAATTGTAGCTCCTATTAGTAGCTGGGCTTTTTGCAAAAACGAGCAACCTGGTGTTTTGTTGTTTACAGCATATCGGCTTCTGTGTCGGATGCTATACCGAATGTAGCTTACTCTTCAAAACCCTCTTCTGCCGGGCAGCCCGCCGGGCGTTCCTGCGTTAGATAGATACTGATTTGTTCGCCCATCCGAATGTTTTGGCCAGGTTCGTAGGCAGGTTCCTGTTTCCAGATGTAGGCGCTGCTGCGGTCTTCCACATCGCCATACACATTGCCGACCGATAAGTTATTAGCACTAATAAGAAACTGAGCGGCACTGTAGGTACGGCACACCAAATCGGGTATTTCTACAAAACCGGAACTCCGCTCGGTCACGACAAACTCCAGCGTACTACCCATTGGCACCCGCACGCCGTTGCGAAGGTCGGCATCGGTTATTTTCCGGTCATTGTGATAAAAATGCAGAATGGTATTTTCCTCTAATTTAGAATCAAACTGTCGCTCCCGCACCACGAAACGCAAATTCAACTGCGCGAGCTTGCGGGTATATTGCGCATAGCTATAACTTCCGATTAGCTCCGGCAGGGTCACCATATCCGGTGTGCTCTTAGTCACCGTGAGGTAAATGCGGCGGCGCTGCTTCACCCGCGACAGCGGTTTGGGGTCTTGGTCGAGCACCATATTAGGCGCTTTGTCCACAATATAAATCGAATCCGTAATTACCACTCGAAAACTCCGATCTTTAGCACGGCGCTCGGCCTCCAATAGGGTCATACCGATGTAATTGCCCACCTGTACCGACTCGTTGTGCCGCGTGTATAAACGCAACAGCAAGTTAGCTACAAATAGCAATGCAACAATCATAGCTGCCCAGGCAATAAAATTGCGCAGAAAAATACGCGAACTCAAAAAAGCCCAGACATTGCGAGCGATACCGCGAATATTTTCCAGGATTAGTGGCAATGAAAAAGGCGAGATTTTGCGTAAGCGCGCTACCCATTCTTCGCGGGTTTCGGCTAGCGTGCGTTTCGGGTCGGGTTCAGACGGTGACGCAGTATGCCCCAATGGGGCCCATGCTTGGGTTTCTTTTACGGTGAGCACATCGTCGGCAGGAGTTGGTTCAGGTTCCGCTTGGGGCAGTGCTTCTCGTTGTTTGCTTTGAAAACCAAAAGTCAATAGCTGGTCAATCAACTGATAAGGTTTGTATCCATTGAGTGCCGCCTGATGAAAAATAGCCGTGGCGGGAGTCATGCCGGGCAATGAATTCACCTCGATGATAATCGTCTCCACGCGCTGGTCTTCATACACCCGCACGAAAGCGTCAATCCGAGCGTAGCCGCGCACATTGAGAATGCGGGCCGCCTTTTCCAAATCGGCTTTTACCTTGCGGGCAATCTGCTCATAGTCAGGCTGAAAGCGCGCTGGCGTAATGTTTTGCCCTTCGCCAGCCAGAAATTTTTCTTCTAAGGAAAGGACTTCGCCAGTGGCCAATGTTTCCGAAGGTTCAAACATTTCGTAGCGAATGCTGCCATCCGGTTCAAAATGGGTCAGCAAGCCGCCGGTAATTTCCATAAACTGCACCGCGCCATTGGCAGCAATGAGGGTTTCAAACAAAATTTCGCCCTTGCGCGGAAATTCCTCTTTGGGCTTCAGCTTCAATACGCGCCGCGCCTCCTCGCCCTCCTGCCCGACCGGGCGGTACATCAGACGCACAAAAGCCTCGAGCTGTTCGCGGGTATTGATCACCTTCACCGCCGAGCTGCAGCCGTCGTCCACTGGTTTGGCTACAAAAGGATAGCGAAAACGACTTTCAATCCGATTGAAACAAGCCTCCGGGCTGCTTTCGTAATCCGTTTTTTTCAATACCATTTGCTCAGTCACCTGAAAACCGTTGCGTTTGAGGGTTTGCAAAGTGACGTGCTTGTTGATCGTAATAGCTGAAGAAACCGCATCCGAGCCATTGTAGGGCAGTCCGAGTTGGTCTAATTCCAATTGCAATTGCCCATCTTCGCCGGGGCGGCCGTGCAAGGCGATAAATACTCCGTCCACTTTGGTTTTCAAATCGGCAAGACTGAGTGCCTGTGGTACAAAAATAACGTCTGGTGAGCCATATTTACGTGTCACATCTGCGCATTGTGCCTTGATTTCTTCGATAACCGGGTGCGCCCGGAAATGCAGAATTTTATCCTTGATGTCGTCGGCATTGTCTTTCAGCAGCAAATTAATTGGCAGGCGATACAACTGATAATTGCCATTTTCACCCGTCAGAAAAACAGGCATGGGGTCGTACTTATCGGAACTGGCTAATTTTTCATATACATTGCGACCGCTTTCCACCGAAATATGCCGCTCGAACGAGTAACCGCCGAGCACCACCGCGATATGCCGATGTCGAGCAACTGCCGATTGCAAAGCCTGAATTTGCTCATCGAGTAATTGCAATAGGCTCCGCCAGGCAAGCTGGTGGGGGTGCTCGCGCAGGCGCTCCTGCAAAGATATGCGAAGGATAAACGTGAGAAATTGGGAAGGATTCAGCCCTATTTCTGCCGCCTGATGGAAGAAAAACGACGAAGGCAGCATCCCCGAAGTGGTATTCGGATCATTGAGAAAAATATCATTTTCTGGTGTAATAAAACCGTCAATCCGCGCATACACATGAAAGCCCAACTCTACGAACAAGCGCTCCGCCTCTCGGCGAATCGCATTGATCTGCGCATCGGGCAGGTCTATTGGCGTCAGCTTGCGCGACAAACCGGGCAGATACTTCGAGCGATAGTCGAATACTTCGCTGCCTTTTACGATTTCGGTGGGCGGTAGCCCTACGGCCGTGCCGTCTTCGCGGCGGATGACAATACAAGAAAATTCCTTGCCCCGGATAAACGCTTCGGCAATCACCTGCTCCTCGCGGGCATGCCCTTCCAGCACGAATACCCCCGCCCCTGCATCGGCGCGCATCGCAGCTGTATTCAAATACGTGAGCAATGGCTCCGGGTGGTAAAAAGTATTTTTTTCCTCATGGAAAGATACATCCATCGGGAAGCCCAGCCCATCGCGGATATCCGCCAACAGGCGCACCTGGTCTATGCGCTCGTATTCACTGCTGCGCTGCCAACGATCCACCGGAATCACCTCCCGGAAGAAAGCGCGATTGACCGCCTCTTCGAAGCCCTCCAGCCCGCCATCTTCTTCAATAATAGATACGCCAATCGAAGAACCTTGATTAGCCGGGCGAATGACCATCGGAAAACCGACCGTTGCAATAGCTTCCTGATACAAATCAGCCACCTGAGCTGCCAGCCAGTCGCTCCGGTCGAATACCCGAATAGCTGGGCAAGCAAAGCCCAATTCGGTCATCAACTGCTTTTGCCACACCTTGTCCATGCCGATTTGGCTGGAACGCACACCACTACCGGTGTAAGGTATGTTGAGGTCTTCGAGTTGCTGTTGCAATTGTCCATCTTCGCCGTACGCACCGTGCAACGCCAGAAAAGCAATATTGATATACTGCGGCAAGTCTTCGAGGAGTATTTTTTCGCCCACTTCCGCGATCATCGCCGCTTGGTCTTCTTCAGAAAGCGCGCCGAGGCTTTCGAGATACACCTGAAATTCGTGCGGAGAAGGCGGCAAAAACTTCACCGGCGGATAAAAATCGCGGATACTGCCCTTGTAGATATTTTTCCAATCGAGAAGAATAAAATTGCGATGACTATCCACGAAAATTGGGATAGGCTCGAAGAGGGTCTTGTTCAGATTATCATACACCGTGCGCCCGCCAGCGAAAGCAATTTCGCGCTCGCGCGAGGGGCCGCCAAAAAAGATGCCTACTTTGATTTTCATGCGCAGTTGTCCTGATAGATGTTGTAGCCTCCTGTGGGGCAAGGTTTTTAGGTACAAAACTTCACCTCACTGGCCGATTACTTTTGGGTTTTGGTAATTGCCTTTGCAAAGGTGATGATTTTCAAGCAAAATCGCAGTCAAATTGCACCGAAAAATGCAGCGTAAGAAAGTTCGGGCTAGGCATCCTCCCCGACCTCGGGCAGCGCCATCCTGCGGCGGCGAATAAAATCTGTCGTTACATCTCTGGTTTTTGTTTTTTATGATGTCTCTACCTATGTCCACGCCCTGCAAAATCATCTCCGCCGAGGCGGGCAAATCCTTTTGCGAAAACGAACAAAAAATACTATCTTCGAGATATGAAAACATATCGGCTTGACCGCACGGCTTTCTCCATTCAGACCTTTGCCGAGGCAGCACGCCAGCGCGCTTGCTGGCTCACCCGTAGCCCCCGCGAGCGACTGGCGGCAGCTTGGTATCTCATTTGCTCGGCGTATAATTTGGATCGCTCCAAACGGCACCGCTTGGACCGCACTGTTTTTTCCATGCGAAAGCATACGGATTTAGAACACAAGCCTTCATTATAGTAGATAGGTGTGTTGCTTCCAAAATTTACGCCCGACTTATTTTTAATACCCAAAATTTGTAAAATATGATAACCCGATTCAAGGTAAATGGATTTAAAAACCTGACAGATGTGGACATAAGATTTGGCCCTTTCAATTGTGTTGCGGGTGCCAATGCTATTGGCAAATCAAATCTTTTTGATGCTATCCGCTTTTTAAGTATGCTGGCCTCAGAAGAGATAATAGAGGCGGCTAAAAAGATTCGTAGCGAAGGTCAAAGAGCTTCCGATGTAAGGGATATATTTCATAAAATTGGCAATAAATACAGCCCTCGAATGTCTTTTGAAGTTGATCTGATCATACCAGAATATGCATACGATGATCTGGGCGCCCAGGCTACAGCGAGTATTACCACTGTCAGATATATTTTGACATTGAGGCTGAAAAATGAAGAAAGTATCCATTTAATTGAAGTAGAAAAGGAAGAACTTGTGCCGATACGACAGCAAGATGCCAAGAAAGATATTTTATTTCCAAGCTCGACTAAATGGAAAAAAAGCGTAATCAAAGGCCGGCGTGGTAGTAATTCAAAGTTTATTTCTACAGAGACCAAAGATGATAAACTATTAGTCAGGCTTCATCAAGATCAAGAGAAAGGTAAGCCATTTGACAGAGACCCCGTCAGAATGGGCCGAACAGCATTATCTACTGTTTCGGCGGAGTTTCCTACCGCCTGTGTTGTAAAAGAAGAACTACGCTCATGGACTTTTTTACAGCTTGAGCCTAGTTCACTTCGCAAATCGGATGAAGTTCACATTATTAGAAATGCAAAGATAAAAGCAGATGGTGCTCATATGCCAGCAACTTTATACAGGCTTGAAAGTGAGCATCCAAAGCGGGATATTATGCAAGAAGTTACCAATCGCCTAAGTGAATTGATTGATGATAATTTGATGCTCAAAATAGAAAAAGATGATAAACGTGATTTATTGACATTAATTTTGACGCAAAACCAGACAGAGCTTCCTGCCCGCTCACTCTCTGATGGCACCCTGCGTTTTTTAGCACTCACTATACTAGAAGTTGATTACTCATCTGGAGGTCTTATTTGCCTCGAAGAGCCTGAAAATGGTATCCACCCAAAGAAAATAGAGGCAATGATTCGCCTGCTGAAAGATATTGCCTGTGATACCAAGTACGAATCCGACACTAAGGCGGGGAACCCTTTACGCCAAGTCATCATTAATACGCATTCACCTTTAGTGGTTCCATATGTTCCTGAAGATAGTTTGCTGGTGGCTGAAAATGTTCAATACTATGATTCTGCTTTGAAGCAAAAATATAATAAAATAATTTTTAGCCCATTACCTGATACATGGCGAGAACAGGGTCAAACTGTTTCCCTCGGCAAATTATTCGATTATCTCGGACGCCCCTCGCCCGACGTGACAGAGGAAACAAATGCTACAAACGGTAAAAAACCAAGAAGAGTCATAGATAATAAAATTATCAGTAATCAGTTACAGCTATTTAATTCTTAAAAATGCGCATATTCCAGTACACCCTATTATCAGATGGTAGTTCTGATAAAGCATTAATGAATATTATTAACTGGACATTACATCAGTTAAGCCCTGATCTTTCCATTAATGGTCAATATGCAGAATTGAGAAGACTCAAAAATCCCCCTAAAAGTTTAGACCTTAAAATCCAGAAGACAGTTGAATTATATCCATGTGATGTTCTGTTCGTACATCGAGATTGTGAAAGTAAAGATCAAAGTACTTTTGAGGCCAGATTAAATGAAATAACAGATGCTTTTAATAAAAACAATGCTATCGGGCATAATAATCTCGTTCGCATAGTACCTATTGTAATGATGGAAACCTGGCTGTTAATTGATGAAATAGCCATTAAAACAGCTGCTGGTAATAGAAATTATAATGAATCCCTCGGTCTTCCACGCACTCAAAGTCTAGAATCTTTACCCGATTCAAAAAATGTCCTACATGATATATTGAAACAGGCAAGTGGTAGAAAAGGTCGTAGGTTAAGCAAATTTAATATTCATTCAGCTGTACATTTAGTTGCTGAATATATTGATGATTTTTCTACTTTGAAAAACTTGAAGGCTTATCAATATTTTGAAAACGAATTAAAAGAAGTATTGTCTCAAATCAACTTTGCAGACTATTAAATGTCCACACACTTCAAAATCATCTCCGCTGGGGCGGGCAGCGGCAAAACCTATC
>CALMSO010000083.1 GCA_937872385.1 uncultured Saprospiraceae bacterium | reverse complement strand
CATAAAATGCTAACGTAAAAACCGGGGCTTTATTATACATCAAATTATTAAAAATTTTAGCTGCTCGACTGCATGAGTGCCTGATATACGCTGCTGCCTTGTAATAACTCCGGGTTGCCTAATATCACTACGTGCTCGCGGGCGCGGGTAAGGGCTACGTTGAGCTTGCGGTCAATGCCTTCGTCGGACAGGGCGGTGAGCGACGCTATTTGTGTAATAGAATTGGTGCATAATGAAATCAATATAATGTCTCGTGCGCCCCCTTGATAGCGCTCAACGGTGTCTATGGTCAAATTTTCGATATTTAACTCTTTTTCTATCAATGTTTTGCGAATTTGAGCAATCTGTGCCCGGTAAGGGGTGATAATGCCGATGCTGAGGGGTTTTAGTGCTGTGGCGGATGTAAATAATAACACCAACTCCGCGATCCAGGCTGCCTCGTGGC
Source organism: uncultured Saprospiraceae bacterium (assembly GCA_937872385.1). GTDB lineage: Bacteria > Bacteroidota > Bacteroidia > Chitinophagales > Saprospiraceae > JADJNW01. The sequence continues at coordinate 2,803 of CALMSO010000083.1, read as the reverse complement.
GATTGGTTTTCTGGGCGGGGTTGGTATAGTCCGGCTCGGTGGGGATGAACAACACGCGCTGGCGGATAAGCCGATGGAGTAATTCATTATTCATACCATTTAGTTGCAATGTAATATCGCTAATTTGGCGTACATAATTAGGCGTTGTTTCGGGTAAAATTTTTAAGGAATTATCATAAAAATGCTGATTGGGAAAAGCCATGATGTCGCGGTGCATCCGCCCTTGATGGCTAAGTTGGGCATAAGCCCAGTGCCAGCCCTGCGCTTGTGCACGTTTTAAAAGCCGTTCAAACAATGAGTTACGCAAATTCTTTAATTCTAATGCGTTCAGCGCTTCGTCGCGTAGGGCCGAAGTCTCAGGGTCTTGTACTACTACCGCAGGCAATTGCTTATGATCACCGATTAATATAAAGCGCTTAAATTGTGGTAGCAGCCCAGCCAGTAGCGGCTCCAGCACCTGCGAGGCTTCATCAATAATAACGGTATCAAAAGATTTTAATTGTAATAACTCCGGCCGCGAGCCAATGGAAGCCACCGTAGCTATTACAATTCTATGATGCTCAATCACGGCTTTCATATCTTGGCGCGATGTAATATGCGCGGTTTTAGATTGTAATAACTGCCCGTGAAAACGCTCGTCGGTGGCATATTGAGAGCCAATTCTAAAATAATGCTCCCGCACCGAATCATTAATGTTTTCAATGGATTCGCACATTTCATCCACTGCGCGATTGGTATAAGCTAATAATAAAATATTTTCATTGGTGTTATTTAGTAAATATTGTACAATATGTCGCAACATGATATTAGTTTTGCCAGTACCGGGCGGTCCCCATAGCAAAAAATAATCGGGCGCCGCTAATAATTTGCATAAAATGCGGTGCTGCTCTTCGGTTAGTTCCGGATCATGCGGCCAGGCTAAGGGTTGTGCCCACGCGGGCGCCATTTGCCCCAGCAGCAAGGCTCTTTTGGCGGGGGTGCTCTGCGCAAAATCGTACAAACCGCGATACATAGCAAGGAACGAACTGTCGAGCAAATCAGGCTCTAAATTCCAATATGTAAACTGCTCAAAAATCGCCAGATTGAACTGCCGCGAGCGCAAGCGCACGGTGACAGTTGCCGGTTTCAATTCTATAATGGTGCATTTAAAAATCTGCTGCGCCAGCGGTGAGTCGCCCTCGGGATAGAGCACGGCAATGTCGCCCTGCCGGAAATTGGCGAGCGGATTGGTGCCTTCGGTTTTGGCAAAAACAATGAGCGGCTCGTCTTTATTTGCTTGATTATCTGACACTTGTAAATGACTAATAATACTAAAGCTTTCTTGCTTGCGCTCGAAAGTATCGAGCCAGAGCGCGGCCTGCCCATTGACCGAATCTAAGCCTTGCACGCCGGTTTTGGCGAGTTGATGCTCGCGCGCGATAAAGCCCGCAAACGCCGTAAAATACTTGCGCTCCGCCTCATTCATGCCTTGCCACAGCGCCTCAAACGCCGCCAAATCTTTTTGCGCAAAGCCTTTTACATTCGGAAAAGCCGCTGGCCGTAGCCGTCCGAAAAGACGTTGCCCCTGCTCTAACAGATCGCCGGCTTGTCCTATTTTCAAAAGCAGCCACTCCAGCGCTACCAAATGATTGCGCACCTGTAAAGCCTCATACTGCTGACTTCGCACGCGCGGCGCAAAGCGCAAAGGCCGCTCTGCCTGCCCCGAATAAAGTATGTAACTCGCTGGCTCTGAGCCTTTTCCGAAGGCAGACTGGATAAGCAAATCGTAGAGCAGCGTCTGGGTGAAATGATTGCTACTGATGCCGTAGGCGTTGGGTAGAAAAGGCTTGCCGCTCTTGAGTTCGATGATGGCGGACTTATCTGCTGACTGAAAAAAAACATCCAAACGCCCCTGCAAACCGTAGGTTTCCGAGTAGAAAGTTGGCTCCAGAAAGCAATGCGCGATGGTAATTTGCTGCTCGGCGAGGTCTTGCTGCACGAGTTTTTTCAGATTGATAAAATGCAACTGGCTGCTTTGCCGGATTTCCCGAATGGTTGCATTATCAAAAAGGCTAAAGGCTAATGGACTGATTTGAAATACTTTAGGAAATAATTCCTGAAATATCCAGTCAGGCTGGTGCATCAGTTCATCGAGGAAAAAATTGGCGATATTGCCCAGCAGGCGGTATTTAGTGGTTTCAAATGGTAAAAACTTCTTCAGCAAGTGTAAAAATGGCTCCGGTTTGGGAGTGCTGAAACATTCAGCGACCGCCGAAACATCTATCAAATAATCAGGTTCGACGACTATGGCGCGCGGTCGGTACGTGCCAGCGGCGTCAATGTCCACGTCGAGTAGATTAAGCGTGACCGGAAAGCCAAACACCTGGCGGATGGCGGCGATGGTAGGGTCGAAATTTTCGTTGTGCTCCGGTAGGCTGTAAGCAATGCGAATGGTGGTCTCAGGCTGGTCTTCTGCTTTGGCAATCAAATAGTTATGCTCGGCATCATCCGAGAGCGCTACGGCGCGCACTTTGGCTCGGAAGGCGCGTACCTCCGCTGGGCGGAATGGCAGGGCCCAGCCGTCAGGTATAACTGACTGTAAATCAGCAGGAATGGGCATTTTCGAAAGCGCAACAATCGTTTCCGCCACTACTTTCAAGCCCAAGGCATAAGTCTGCTCATTGGCATTTTTACTTTGCGACATCATTTCGGCCTGCCGCCGAAAAGTATGGATGTAAAATTGCAGTTTTTTATCAAACTGAAACTGGTGCGACACATACGCAATGCGCGCAAACAGCGTCGAAAATTGCAGGCGCTCCTGCCG
>CALMSO010000082.1 GCA_937872385.1 uncultured Saprospiraceae bacterium | reverse complement strand
GTTGTGACCGGCGGTGGCACAGGTTTGGGTTTTGGTATTGGCAAAGCTTTCATTGAAGCCGGTGCCAAAGTGATTATCACCGGACGACGCGAGGCGGTTTTACGAGAAGCCTGCGAACAATTGGGAAGCAATACAGCCTATGAGGTGAATGACATTGCTGATTTGAGCAGCTTGCCGCAATTAGTACAAACGATTGAACAGCGACACGGACCAATTGCTATTTTAGTCAATAATGCCGGCATCAATCTCAAACGCCCGGTGCAGGAAATGACCGATGAAGAATTTACCAATGTCATCCAGACCAATGTGAATGGGCTTTTTGCGCTTACACGCGAGGTGGTCAAAGTTATGCTGCCCCGCCAGCAAGGCGTCATTATCAACATCGCTTCCATGGCGGCCATGTACGGGCTACCCAAAGCTATTGGCTACACCTCCTCCAAATCGGCAGTGCTGGGCATGACGCGTGGTTTGGCTACCGAACTTGGCCCCACTGGCATCCGTGTGAATGCTATTTCGCCCGGATTTATCTATTCAGCTATGACCGATAAAGCCCTGAACGCCGACCCCGACCGCAAGCGCCGCGCCATGGACCGTACCCCGATGGGACGCATGGGCGAAGTAGAAGACATTGGGTACGCTGCCGTTTATTTAGCTTCTGATGCGGCTAAATTTGTGACGGGTGCCAATCTGGCAGTGGACGGCGGCAATTCGATTGGATTTTAAGTAAATTAAAAAATTGACAAGGGGAATGTAAAAGTATAAAACCATGCATTTTGAACAAACCTGGCGCTGGTTCGGCCCGAACGACTCCGTGACACTGACCGACATCCGGCAGGCGGGGGCTACGGGCATTGTGACAGCCCTGCATCATATCCCCAACGGGGAAGTCTGGCCCATAACCGAAATCAAAGCGCGTCAGCAAACGATTGCACAAGCCGGTTTACGCTGGTCGGTAGTAGAAAGCGTACCCGTGCACGAAGACATCAAGCGGCAGAGCGGACGCTGGCAAACCTACATCGCCAATTATCAGCAGACCCTGCGCAATCTCGGCGCTTGCGGCATTGACACGGTTTGTTATAACTTCATGCCCGTGCTCGACTGGACGCGCTCCGACCTTGCGTATCGAGTAGCCGATGGTTCGGAAGCCCTACGTTTTGATTATATTGCATTAGCAACCTTTGATTTACATATTTTAAAACGTCATTATGCTCATTTGGATTACCACCCTGACACTCTTGTACGTGCTGAAACTTTTTTTCAAACACGTACTGCTGCCGAAATCTATCAACTGACAGCCAATATCTTAGCCGGACTGCCCGGCGCGGAGGAAAGCTACTCGCTGGGCGATTTTCGTGCGCAACTCGCTACTTATCAGCACATTAACGCCGAGCAGTTGCGCCAACATCTACTCGATTTTGTTCGTCAGATTGCACCCGTCGCCGAAGCAGCAGGTATCCGTCTGGCTATCCATCCCGACGATCCCCCCTACCCTATTTTCGGGTTGCCTCGTGTGGTGAGCACCGCCGCCGACGCTGAGGCTATTATCCAGGCTTATGATTCGCCTTATAATGGTTTGTGCTTTTGCACCGGCTCGTTTGGCGCGCGCGCCGATAATGATTTGCCAGCTATGGTGCGTCAATTGGGGCATCGCATCAACTTTCTGCACCTGCGTAGTGTACAATTGGAACCCGACGGCAGCTTTTATGAAGCCAATCACCTCGAAGGCAGCGCCAATATGCCCGCTGTAATGATGGAAATTATAGCCGAACAAAACCGCCGGCAGCAGGCAGGACGAAGTGATTTGACCATTCCCATGCGCCCAGACCATGGGCATCGGATGCTGGGTGATTTAAATAAAAAAACGAATCCTGGCTATTCAGCGATTGGTCGGCTGCGCGGGCTGGCGGAGTTGCGTGGACTGGAACTCGGGCTGCGAACCAGCAAGCAGGAATTTCAACAGGCTATAATATAAGCCCTTTTTGAATGTATGAATAAAATATTAAAAATACATCCTGCTGATAATGTGGCAGTTGCACTGAATAATTTGCAGCAAAGCGATACCGTGCAGTTCAATGGCCAAGAGATTTATTTAGTAGAAGATATTCCGGCGAAGCATAAATTTGCTTTACAGGATATAAATGCTGGTGATGCTGTCACCATGTACGGCGTGCTGGTAGGTCGAGCACAAAATTTTATTTTAAAAGGCGGTTTGATTACAATTGCTAATGTACATCATGCTGCTGATCAATACGTTGTAAGAAAAAATCGCAATATAAGCTGGCAGCCCCCGAATGTAAGCCGGTGGCAAAACCGCACTTTCATGGGCTATCATCGGGCGGATGGCAGCGTTGGTACGGCTAATTATTGGTTGGTTATTCCTTTGGTTTTCTGTGAAAATCGCAACCTTGATGTGCTGCGCGAAGCTTTGTTAGCAGATTTGGGTTATGCGCGTCCGCAAAAGTATCAACAACAAACACAGTATTTAATTTCGCTTTATGAATCGGGTAAATCGGTAGCGGATATTCTACAGGCAGATATAGAAGTGCAAACGCTTGAACCTCAACAAAAGCAGTTATTTCCGAACGTGGACGGCATCAAATTTCTCACCCACGACGGCGGCTGCGGTGGCACCCGCGAAGACGTGGAAGCCTTGTGTGGGCTGCTGGCGGGCTACATCACGCACCCCAATGTAGCGGGTGCTACCGTACTTAGTCTGGGGTGTCAAATGGCGCAAGTGCCAATTTTGCAAGCGGAAATTCTAAAAAGAGATTCAAAATTTGATAAGCCAATATATTATTTGGAACAACAGCAAATTGGTACCGAAGAAGCGCTTATACAACAGGCCCTAAAACGCACTTTCACCGGCTTGATGCAAGCGAATCAATGCCAACGAGCGCCTGCGCCACTGCATAAGTTGTGCCTGGGGCTGGAATGTGGCGGCTCAGACGGTTTTTCGGGTATTTCAGCGAATCCGGCGGTGGGCTATGCTTCCGACTTGCTGGTGGCCTTGGGCGGCTCAGTGATTTTGTCGGAGTTTCCGGAACTCTGCGGCGTGGAGCAGGAACTTAGCGACCGATGTGTAAACCAAGCCATAGCCGAACGATTCTCGAATTTAATGCAAGCATATAGCGCTCGTGCTCAAGCAGTTGGATCAGGATTTGACATGAATCCTTCGCCGGGCAACATCCGCGACGGCTTAATCACCGACGCTATGAAATCAGCCGGAGCTGCCAAAAAGGGCGGCACCTCACCCATCGTGGCCGTGCTCGATTATCCCGAAAAAGTAACCCAGCCCGGGCTAAACTTACTTTGCACCCCTGGCAACGACGTGGAATCCACGACCGCGGAGGTAGGCGCAGGCGCAAATGTCGTGTTATTTACTACCGGATTAGGTACACCAACCGGCAATCCGGTAGCCCCAGTGATTAAAATTGCCTCCAATGCTACCCTGGCGCAGCGCATGCCGGATATTATTGACTTAGACATGGGCACAATTATTGAAGGGCAAGAAACGATTGAAGCTGCCGGGCAGCGTATTTTAGAATATGTAATAAAAGTAGCCAGTGGCGAAATAACCGTCAGCGCGGTAAGGCACAGGCAGGATGACTTTATCCCATGGAAACGGGGGGTGTCGTTGTAGGGTTAGGAGGGTTGA
>CALMSO010000081.1 GCA_937872385.1 uncultured Saprospiraceae bacterium | reverse complement strand
CCGATTTCCTTATTCGTAATGTACTCATTACCATTGAGTTGGATGCGATACATTCCAATATTGGACTGCATGGCATTCTTGCTGCCTGGCGGTAGCGTGAAGACTTGCGGCAGGGTGACAAACGCCCCGCCATCCATCGGCCAGGATTTGATGAGCGGCAGCTGGTCAATGGTGGTTTTGCCATACAAAATCGGCGAACCAAAGCGACTGCGCGTGGGCAAGGCCGTCAGTGCCGTGAAAGGCGCACCTAAGTAGCGCAAAGGATTTTTCAAAAAATTGGTTGGATCGGCTTTCAGTTCAATCACCTTCTGCACTTTGGCGAGGGTATGCCGGAAGAGAAATTCCGTGCGCTCGTATGTGCCGTACAAATTGGATAGCGCCGGAAACGGGCTGCCTTTCACCCGTTCAAACAAAATAGCTGGGCCTTGCGCCTCGAACACGCGCCGGTGTATTTCGGCCATTTCTAAGTTGGGATCCACCTCAGATTTTATTCTCAGTAGCTGTCCGGTTTTTTCCAAATCCAATACCGCATCGCGCAAACTCCTGTAGCTCATGTTGTCCTTTTTTCCTTACTACATCATTATTTTAGCAAATCGAAAACTCAACAGCGCTACGCCCGGAAGGTTCAGTTATCGGTTATCAGAAGCGGTCTGACCGCTCCATTCCTGAATGTATGCCAACTGCGCCTGCTGATATTTCGGTTTTTTTAGCATTTCCCGAAAATTTTTCATAGAATAAGTTGGGCCCTTGTCAATGGCCATATTTACTGCCCATTCAGGGATAGAGCCACCAGGATTACTCACCAAATGATAATTAACAATCGCCTTGCGCGCCGATACCGGCTGGATATGCCATTTTATAATGAGTTTGGGCATCCGCACCACATCTTTTTTTTGCGGCAGATAATCATAATCACCCGTTACGGTTACAAAAATTTCTTTTGTATTTGGGTTTTGCGTCAAGCGGCTTTTAGCAATAAAATCGCGGTCACTCATCGGAAAAGGAAAGGCGATGCGGCTGTAATAAATACTTTCGGTATCGGATACGCGCTTGAGGAGTTCTGCCTCGGTGCAGCTATACACCCAGTCGGTGAAGGCGGGCACGTCTTTTAAGACAGCTACGATGGTACGCAGCGAAGCCTGTACCTCAAATTGCACCTTTACTTCCTTGATGCCAGAAGTCTCGCCCTTGCGAAAATACACCTTGAGGTCATCTACTTCTTTTTTAAGTTTCCAGTCGTTCTTTTGGGCGAAAGCCGTCGTCGCCACAACCAGCAGCATCAGGGCTGCCAACAGCAACTTGTTTTTCATAGTCGAGTGTTTTTT
>CALMSO010000080.1 GCA_937872385.1 uncultured Saprospiraceae bacterium | reverse complement strand
GCTCAGTCTTGTTCGGATCGGTTGGGCAATTGTCTTTGCAATCTGGTGTGCCGTCACCATCGGTGTCCGTATCCGCTACGCCGCAGCCGCACGCACCTGGCTCAGTCTTGTTCGGATCAGTTGGGCAGTTGTCTTTGCAATCTGGTGTGCCATCGCCATCGGTGTCCGTATCCGCTACGCCGCAGCCGCACTCGCCCGGCTCGGTCTTGTTCGGATCGGTTGGGCAATTGTCTTTGCAATCGGGCGTACCGTCACCATCGGTATCGGTGTCGGGCGTGCCGCAACCGCAAATACCCGGTTCGGTCTTGTTTGGATCATCCGGGCAGTTGTCTTGACAAACAGGTGCGGTGAATCTTCGACGATCTTCGCAGGTACCCGGATAGCTAAAACCCGCCCGGACTTCCCGGCTAATGCCGTCGCCCGGTATTTCAAAAGAAACGGTCGTGAAACCATTGCGTGGTACATTGGTCAACCGGCGGCGCTCACTTCCGAGATAAATATCTAATTGGTTGTTGGACTTGGCGTTGATCCAAGTCACTTTCACATTAGCAACAGCACGGTTGCCTCTACTTAGCTGGTTATACACACACTCCGACACGCTGATTTCTTCGATGCGCAGGGTACAGTGGTCTTCGTTGCAGCCTTTTGGTGCAAGCACTTTTACCGCGATGTTGCCACTCGGTTTTTCCTGATCGAATACACGCAGTTGTAGGGCATTGCCATTGGCTGGAAACGGGCCAAAGGGGCCCGCCTCTTCGCCATAGGGCAGGCAAAGGGCATTTACAGCACCCGAAATATTGTAACAGGTACTGGTATATTCGCCGCGCGTGGTGATATAGAAATAAAAAACATCATCGCTCTCATCGAAGAGGGTGTTGTTGTCATCGCAAACAATTCGGATTTTGGGCGGAAACAATACACACTCGCGGGTGGCGTCTTCATCGCAGTTAGGATTGGGGCGCGAGCGGCACTCCCCGGTTCTCGAATCGCGGAAATTAATGGTGCAGGGGTCGCCGTCCTCACAGCTACCCTGTTGCGTGGAGCTACGATTGCAATTGGCAATGGGTACGTTGATACATCGTCCGAGGAAGCAAAAGTCGTAAGTACATTCGTTTTGGTCATCGCAGCTACCGCAATTGTTGCTGGAAGTCTGTCCGTAAGTAGGGCTGGCAAGGAAAAGTGCAAATAGCACACCTGTCCACGCCAGTACACGAAGCCTGGAGTAGAGTTTGTGATACATAATTTTTGTGTTTATTTACTTATTTTGAATAATAGAAAAAATTTTGATAAAATATTACAAAATTTGTAAAGTTTGGGTGTTAAAATTATGAAACAAAAAAACATTATGCTTTTTCAAAAAATTGTCGTAATCATTACAATTTCATTAACAGAAATTGCAATGCAGTTACATTGGTTTACATAAACCATTTCGGCTACATAGTGTTATTTACACACTATTGCCATAATAGCCTTGGCCAAAAGCAACTTTTTGTTAAAAGTGCTCGAATCATTTAAGGGTCGGTCGTCTAAATAGCACAAAAGTTGAGTGTGTGACTCAAAAATCTTGGGAGTGGCTTTTCATGCTGACTATCAGCCTTTTCTATACCCAATTCTTGGTACAGGATGCAACGGATTATAATGCTCAATGCCACTAATCTGAGGGAACAATACTTTTTGTAAGAGGGAGTAACAAATACTTGATTGCTATACAAAGTTACAATTGTTTTTAAATATGTCAAGTAAATACCGCATATTTTTAAATTTTTCTTGATATTTTAAAAAGAATGAAATTTAAATAACTGAATAGCAACTGTATAAAGTATTTTTGCTATTTCTATTATTATAAAACCTTTTTTATAAGTGTTTCATCTGCCATTGCCGGTAAGGTGACAACGAGGCCGGGCGTTGCGTCCATAGCGCGTTGTATGGTTTGGATAGCAGCCGCATTGCGTGCCCAGCTACGGCGGGCGATTCCGTTGTTGACATCCCAGAAAAGCATGGACTCTAAACGGCGGGCGGCCGCAGGTGTACCATCGAGTACCAGCCCGAAGCCTCCATTTATCACTTCCCCCCAACCCACGCCGCCGCCATTGTGCAAGCTGACCCAGGTGGCGCCCCGACAAGCATCGCCAATAACATTGTGCACAGCCATATCAGCGGTAAAACGCGAACCGTCTCGAATATCGGCGGTTTCCCGATAAGGGGAGTCGGTACCTGACACATCGTGGTGGTCGCGGCCGAGTACAATTGGTGCAGAGATTTCGCCCCGAGCAATCGCTTCGTTAAAAGCGCGGGCGATCTGTATTCTACCTGCCGCATCGGCGTATAAAATACGCGACAAAGAGCCTACCACCGGTATATTTTGCTCGGCGGTTGCTATCCAATGCAGATTGTCTTGTAGCTGTGGCACAATGTCGGCTGGTGCGTCTTTTAACATTTTTTGTAGCACTTCGGCAGCGATTTGGTCGCTTCGTTCGAGGTCCTCTAATTGCCCGGAGGTGCATACCCAGCGGAAGGGGCCAAAGCCATAGTCAAAGCAGAGCGGGCCCATAATATCTTCCACGTAAGAGGCATAGCGATACTGCCCGCGGCTTTCATCCTGCCAGACATCGGCACCGGCTTTACCTGCCTCCAGCAAAAACGCATTACCATAATCCCAAAAGTACATTCCTCTGTTTGTCAGTATATTAATTGCCTTTGTGTGGCGTTGCAAGGTGTGGCGCACGGCGGCCAAAAACGCTGCTCGGTCCTCTTCTATTAATATTTTCGCTTCTGCAAAAGAGTAGCCCGCCGGACAATACCCCAGATCATCAATATTGTGTAGGGAAGTTTGGTCGGAACCGAGGTCCACCGAAATATCTTCCTCTACGAGGCGCTCCCAGAGGTCCACTACATTGCCATGATAAACCAACGCGACGGCCTCGCCACGTTGTTGGCAATCGCGCACGCGAATCAGCAAATCGGTCAAATCCACAAAAACGTGCTCTCGCTGAATGTAGCCGTCCGTAATACGCTGCTGCACGGCATCGGGGTCCACTTCGGCAATCACGCCCACCGCACCTGTAATAACTGCTGCCCGCGCCTGTGCGCCCGACATGCCGCCCAGCCCAGAAGTAACGAAAATCCGCCCGGCCAAAGGCCGCTCGCCATCTGACCCGACGAGGCTATGCAGCCGCCCTGCGTTGAGCAGCGTAATGGTAGTGCCGTGTACAATGCCCTGCGGCCCGATGTACATAAAGGAACCGGCCGTCATCTGCCCGTATTGGGTCACGCCCAGCGCATTGTATTTGTTCCAGTCGGCTTTGGTCGAATAATTGGGAATCATCATGCCATTCGTCACCACTACGCGGGGTGCGTCCGGATGGGAAGGAAACAAACCAAGCGGATGCCCAGAATACAACACAAGCGTCTGTTTTTCAGTCATTTGTGCTAAATACTGCATAGTAAGCCGATACTGCGCCCAATTTTGAAAAACCGCGCCATTGCCGCCATAGGTGATGAGTTCGTAAGGATATTTGGCTACTTTCGGATCGAGGTTGTTTTGTATCATCAGCATAATAGCCGCCGCTTGCCGCGAATGGTGTGGATAAGCATCCAAGGGACGGGCATACATTGCGTAAGCGGGTCGAAAACGATGCATATAAATGCGCCCATATTGCCGAAGCTCGTCCGCAAACTCTGGTGCTAAGGCTGCATGCTGCTTGGGGTCGAAATAACGCAGCGCATTTTTCAGGGCAAGTATTTTCTCTTCTTCCGACAATACATTGTCAATCAGTCGTTTAGGCGCGCGCGCTATACGGGCATCGGCGGGCGGATAGGGCGGCAGCTCGGCAGGAATGCCTTCCAGAATAGCAATTTGAAATTCCGTCATTATTCAGTTGTTTTACAAACTGCTAAATTCGGAAAAAAATTTAGATACTGAATGCTGTTTATGAGGCGGTTGGCAATTTGCTGTTCGCAATTCGCGGTTCGCTTTTTGCTACTCGTTGTTTAAATGGGTATTATTTCATTTTCAATGCGAATATCGGGTTCAACTGATTAATACCGATTTCAACTGAACGTGACGTGTCTGTTTGTGTTTAAAATACTGATTTTCAGCATCTTAAAAATAAAAAATCGAACTTTGTAACCCGTAAATAGCATAAAGCATCAGGCATACGTAAAAACGAACCCCAGCGGGGTGACATAATTATAAGAATATAAAAAAGGCGATTTAAACCCCAACGGGGGTGATATATTACACCAACATGGTGTCACTCTTTGGGGTTCAAAACCATTGATTATCAATTAACTATAAATATTCCACCCCTTCGGGCTTAGCTCGATAGCCGAATAACAATTAATAATTAACAATCAACTTACCTAATGCGGAATGGGTTCCGGCACGTTTTTAAGGGTCACTTCAATATCGCGCTCGTGGGCGGTTTCTGCAAAATCGTGAATAATTTTCAGGGCGTCAAAATCAATATCCTGACTGCGGGAGCCATCAATCGTTACGGCACTTGCTTCCGGAATTTTTTCCAGTGTAATTTGCAGATTAGCTTTGTTAATAAAAGAAACGTGTTCGCTAAGCATCAGCGTGATATGTTTTTTGCCATTGCCAGCAGGCAGGTCTTCATCAAGGTAAAAATAAGGCGTTTTATAATTAGCCATCAAAATAAAATAGACGCCTACGGCCATGCCAATCATGATACCAATAAGCAAATCGGTAAATAAAATGGCTATAATTGTAACAATAAACGGGAAAAATTGCCCAAAACCTAACTTGAACTGCTTCCTGAAAAGGCTCGGCTTAGCTAATTTATAACCCACCATGAGTAAGATAGCCGCGAGCGACGAGAGAGGAATCATATTGAGCACTCCGGGTATCAGCGATACAGACAACACCAACAGGAAGCCATGATACACGGCGCTCATTTTGGTGCGGGCGCCCGACTCTAAATTGGCGGTACTGCGCACGATTACGGCGGTCATTGGGATACCGCCGAGCATACCGGCGATGATATTGCCAGTGCCTTGAGCTACCAATTCGCGGTTGTTGGGGGTACGGCGCTTGTGCGGGTCGAGTTTGTCAATGGCTTCTATGGAGAGCAAGGTTTCTAAGCTGGCAATAATTGCAATCACTACAGCTGCGCGCCAAAGGGTGGGACTAAAAATAGCTGAGAAATCGGGCATAACAATTAGCGTGCTCAGATTCGTAAATTTGGGCAAATTCACTAAATGGCTGCTGTCTATCAGCCAAGTAGGCATGAAATTTTTTAGCAATATATTGGCTACAATACTTGTAACAACGGCGATCAAAGCGCCTGGCAAAATTTTCGACCAGCTTTGTTTTTTAATAAAAGGGCGTTCCCATAAAATCAGAATGAATAAGGACAGTACCCCCACCAGAAAAGCACCCGGCTGGATGTGCGAAAGGGAATAAAAGAAATTGGTGAAGGTGTTGTGCCCTTCGCCATCGCCGTACTCCACGGAGCCAAAAGCCTCTTGGTCCACTCCCAGAAAGTGCGGTATCTGCTTGAGAATGAGTATAATACCAATAGCCGCTAGCATTCCTTTGATGACCGACGAAGGAAAATACAAACCAATAATACCGGCTCGAATAAAGCCCATGATCAATTGAAGCACGCCAGCGATGACCACCGCAGCAAGAAAAATTGGAAAGGAACCCAGATCGTCAATAGCCGTGAGGACAATCACCGTGAGGCCTGCCGCCGGGCCACTCACACTCAGATGCGAACCACTGAGTAAGCCTACTACAATACCGCCCACCACTCCAGTGACGATGCCCGAAAACAAAGGCGCACCTGAAGCTAAGGCAATGCCCAGACACAAAGGCAGCGCTACCAAAAACACAACTATGCTGGCGGGTGCATCGCTTTTGAATTCTTTCAAATAACTGCTAAAGTTTTCTTTCATTTTGTTTGTTTTGAATGTATTGAGACAGAGGCTTTTATACTGCTTTTTTGGGGTGCGCACCCCACCGCAGGTGATAAGATTCAAATTTCAGCTTTGCACACAAAATTCCGATACTGTATATATTTTCGCCATCGGCTACTGCGAGAGTAGTCATTCACTTTTGCCTGCGAAAACACATGGCTTGGAAGTTCAAAAAGTAATTCCGGAATGTTTTTACGTGTGATCCAAATGCCATAGCTATGATAGCCGACATTTTGTTTTCAACTTTGGCTAAGCTGAAGTTTATTTTGGGATATTTTTTTGGAGAACGCTTTGGTCCAAAAGACAAATAACGGGAAAATCGGCAGGATTGTTTACAATACAGTTAGTTAATGAAAAGTTAAAAAGAAGTAATCCTATTATAACACTATGCAGACAGCGCGCGCTAAGGAAGGAATCCTGCCTGCCCAAAATTCATCGGCGGCGGTGCGGCGGCTCATAAATCAAGCGAACAAAGGCGCTCAGGCGCTCATTAGTACGGCTTACCGGAATGCCCGGCACAATGCCAATCATGGTACTTTCGCTGAGGGTAACGCGCATTTGCGGGCGAATCACCATACTAAAGTCTTTACCGTCAAATATTTTATTAAACTCCACGCCAATAAAATTACGGCTATCGGGTATCATATAGTGAATGTTGGTGTTAATTTCGTAGCCATAGTTCCAGTCGGAATGATAAAAATGGCGCGTGATGCGCGGCCCGGTATAAATAAGCGAATGCCAACTGGGGCCCCAGCGTTTGGCCGCGATAAAAAAAGGATTGAACAACACCCCTTCAAAGGCATTGCGGGTAGAAATATGATCGAAATCGGTGAGTTCCCATTCTACAATACCGCCTATGGCCAAAGAAGTTTGTAGCTTGCCAGAGACCAGAAAGGTATATTGAGCCGCCATTTTCAGGCTTTCTACCCGGTTGGACGGACGCACGGCCGAAGCGTTTTCACCCTCGTCGGTTTTGGGCATAGAGAAAAGCGTAACCGGTACTTCCAATTCTATACCTAAGCGATCTATGATGGCCCATTCGTATTCTACCAAAAACTCGTAACTATCGTAATTTTTCCGATCTACCAGCGCAGCGCCTACGTTCCATTCGCGCTCGCCCTTGCGCGCACCGAGGTCGCGGATGAGGTCAATGTACAACGGCTCGGCATGAAGAATTTTCAAAGGCAAGCCCTCTTCTTCATCAAAATGATGGTGTTCTTGGGCATCAGCTTGCCAGCCTGCCAACATAACAAACAATAGCAAAGCAAGGCTTTTATACAGTCGCTTCATAATTTTTTCGGGTATAAATTGCATCTTATCAAGTGCAAATGTAACAGCAAAGCGAGCCAAAACGGCAGGAAAACGGATTAGAATTGGGTTAGAATTGAGCGGCAGGGCGCGGCAATATAATACTAACTTGGGTGCCTTGCTGCGGAATGGACTGAATATCAATGGTGCCTTCGTGAATGTCAATAATCTTTTTTACTAAGGGCAGCCCGACGCCAAAGCCCTGAAAATGAATGGCATTCTCCGACCGGAAAAAGGGTTCAAATATTTTGTCGAGATCTTTGGCTGGAATGCCAATACCCAAATCGTGGATATTGATGGAGTAATGCGTCGGCTCGCAGATTAGTGCTACTTCTACGGGTTGGCCGCCAGAAAATTTGACCGCATTTTCGATAATATTAGCAAAAGCAATTTTTAGCAGGTTGGCATTGGCTAATATTTCCAGCTCCTGAGTTTCTTCGGGCATATTGTGAAAATGCAGCCGAATGCTTGCCGCCAGATTGGTGGTGTGAATTTCCTCGATTACTTCAATCAATAATTCATCCAGCCGGGCGGAGGCAAATTCGCGGCCGGACTCGGTGAAGCCAGTTTGGGCAAGCTTGAGTAGGCGCAGGGTAAGTCGCTTGAGTCGCTCGGCTTCCTGCTCTATATGTAGCAAGGCACGGCGATAATTATCGGCAGAAGATTCCTCCTGAGCCAATGCGATTTCTATTTCGCCAAGAATAACTGTCAAGGGGGTTTTTAATTCGTGCGAGGCATTGCTGATAAAGTTGTTTTGGGTTTCAATAGAAGTTTCAATACGGTTGAGCAAATTATTGAACGTGCGGGCCAATTGGCTGATTTCGTCGCCCTTGCCGCGCTCGGGCAGGCGCAGGTGCAAATTGGTCGTATTGAGCGTCCGCATCTGATGAATGAAATCATTGAGCGGTGCGATAGCTTGGCGAGCGTACCAGCGCCCGATGAAGAAAACGAGCACCAAATATCCAATTACTACTGCAAACAACACGCGCCCCAGGTTGTGCAGCTTGCGGATGCCGGAGCGATCCTGTGCGGCGACAATTACCGCAAAATCGCCCTGATTATCTTCATATCGAATGCCCACCACTGAGGTATCATGGTAGGTTTGTGCAACAAAACGCTGGCGATTGATGGCATTAATAAAATTATTATTAATAAAAGCGGGCAGCGTATCCGACAGGTAAACACTGTCTAAGTTAATTAAAAACTCCTGCTCGGTAGGCAAGGGCTGAAGGTATTTACGCCGAATTTCGTTGAAAAGCTTTTGATTTAGTTCATCTTCTTCGAGCGCAAAGGCAGCTACTACATTCACGCGCTCTTGTAGGCGCTGATAAAAATCGCTACGAGTGTATTGATACGAAAAATAATAAATGATACCGCAGATACCAATAAGAATACCCGATGTAATAAGCGTAAAGGTAAGTGCTATTTGATTTTTGAGTGTCATTCTTGCCTGAGTATGTAGCCCGCCCCCACAACGGTATGAATCAGGCGGGGCCAGTGGCTTTTTTCCATTTTTTTGCGCAAATAGTTGACATACACGTCCACTACATTGGTACCGAGATCGAAATCTACTTCCCAGACGTGCTGCATAATTTGCATCCGCGAGAGTACCTTACCAGGGTTTTTTATAAAATATTCTAATAATCGAAATTCGCGGGCAGTCAATTGTATTTTCTCGCCAGCGCGCAGCACTTCTCGTGCATCGAGATCCATTTCCAAATCAGCAAAAATGAGGCGGGGAGTTTTTACCAACAAGCCCTGGTGCCGCCGATACAAAGCTAAGATGCGTGCTACGAGTTCTTCGAGTTTGAAAGGTTTGGCTAAGTAATCGTCGGCACCTTGGTTAAGTCCCTTTATTACATTTTCGGTTGAGCTAAGCGCCGTCAGCATTAAAATAGGCGTAGTCAATTGCAGTTGTTGCCGCAATTGGCTGCACACCTCCCAGCCACTAAGCCCGGGCAGTATTACATCCAGCAAAATTACATCAAAGACCTCGTGCGCTGCTACTTCCAGCCCCTTGGGCCCGTCCGTCGCCACCACTACTTCAAAGTGCTGCCCCTCCAATCCTTTTTTGATAAACCCCGCTACACTGGCCTCATCTTCAATCAAAAGGATGCGCATTCCCTTGTGTAATGCATTCATTTCCAGTATTTTTTCTTCTCAGTACCCGAATATAATTTTTAATAAAATAATTGTAAACCACTGGTTATCAATAGATAATAGATTTTAGATAATAGATTTTAGATGCCAGATTAGATGCGGTCATCACCCTTCTAACCCTTATTTCCCTATTTGCCCTATTTGCCCTATATCCCCTATCCTTTACCTCCCTCTCGCCGATATTTTTTTATTAAATTCTGCACCAATCACCTCCCGGTCGGCACGCACCATGCTGAGCATTTCTTCGGGGGGGGCAGCAGCAGGATTGTAGCGGCACAACCAATAATTGCCTTGTGGCGCAACTTGCCGCACCACTTCCATTTCGTAGCGCCGGTACTTGCGTGTCCACATGGGGCCGTCGCGGCCATCGTGAAGCTGTACAATCAATTCATCTGCAATAACATTCTCCGGCAGCCCGTAGTTCGTAGCGCCGATTTGCACCCAGCCGTCGGTACGCGCCAAGTCGTCGAGCAGGGCTTCGAGTTCTAATACCTTGTTGGGGCGGCCATCCTTACCGATGATGGTTTTCAAATCGCCTTCTTCATAATAGGAAATGGTCACGGTAGGCGCGTCGTAATATTCACCGCGATACACATTATCGAATTGCCACAGGTTGGCATTGCGAAAAGCACGCAACAGGTTTTGATACTCGTTTTTGTCCATTTTTTTTACCCAAAATCCCGTTCGTTCAGTATAGCGCTCGCCATCGAAACTGACTAAGCCACTGGCATAAACCGTGAGCCGAAACACTGGGCAGCGGCCGTAGCAAGGGCTTTTAGCCATTTCAATAACACGGGTTTCTCGATTAAAATCGGTGCGAAGCAAAGCGCGATTGGTATCGCAAGCGGTAAGCGTAAGCAGAAGGCCAAGCCACACGCAGAGCCTGTAGTATTTGTTTATCCGGGGTTGTTGCATGATAACTGTTTTTTAGGCGACTGTATAATAATGTAAGGGCTATATACCAAGCACCGAGTATTGTACTAAATGAAATGACGTACTTGCTTTGTAAAATTACAAAATCTTAATAACATTTACACAACCATGAATAAGTAAATAAATTACTTCAGGGTCTTGCTATTGGTTGCACTTCTTTCAATAGGTACAAATACACCGGAAAATGATCGCTGTAGCCTCCCAGATAGGTAGAGCCGGCAAAAGTGCGAAATGGATAGCCCTTGAAGTGCCCACTGGGCTGAAACAGGTAGGGCTTATTGTGCACATGCGCCTGGTGAAAGCGATAGCCGCCCGCTTGCTCATTAATGGGGCCATAGGAAATAATAATCTGATCAAAAAGACTCCAGGCATCTTGCCAGGCCAGCGTACCGATTCCTTTTTTGTACAAATCGTACATTGGATTGAACATACCGCCGGGCTTCACCTGCTCTTTTTTTTGTTTGGCATTCAACACTTGGCGCACGCTGGGGCTGGAGGGGTCGTCGTTGAGGTCGCCCATAATGAAGATTTTCGCATTCGGATTTTCTTGTATCAAGGAATCCGCGATATTTTTGCAAAGGCTGGCCGCAAAATTGCGCAGGGGTTGGGTTGCTGCCTCTCCGCCCCGCCGTGAAGGCCAGTGATTGACTAAAAAATGCATCGGCTCGCCATCAAATATCCCCGAAACGAACAAAATATCGCGGGTGTAGCGGTCTGTGCCATCATCCCCCTTGATGGGTACGGGTATCGGGCGGCTGTGCGTCACTCGGAAGTATTTCGGCTGATAGAGCAAGGCGACATCAATGCCCCGAAAATCGGGTGAATCGTAGTGTACAATTTGATAATTGCGATTTTTAATGCGCTCCTGCGCCACGAGGTCTTCCAGCACCGCGCGGTTTTCTACTTCCGCCACGCCCAGCACCGCCACTCCGTCGGGGGTCAAATCCGTTCCCATTTCAGAAATCACCCTTGCCAGGTGCTCCTGTTTTTCTACATAAATGGCTGTTCCATAACGATAACTGCCCTGTGGTGTGAAGTCGGCATCATTGACGCCCGGTGTGTCGAGCGTATCGAAGAGGTTTTCAACATTATAAAAACCAATGCAGCCCACCTTGTACTGCTTTTTGGCTTCCTGAGAAAAAACGAGCGCCGGCAACACAAGAATGGCAAACAGAAGTAACAAGTTTCTCATAGTTTGGCAATATATTTTTCGGGAATTGACCCGCTAAAATTACAAATTAGACAATGCTTCAACGCAATTTTTTAGATAAATATTTAGCCCAACGGCAATAAAAAAAACAATCCTGAAAAAGATGTGAAAACTTTTTATGTATCTTTGTTGCGTGTGACATAGTGGCTCAACCCGACATCCTCGCCCCAAGTTTGTAAATACTGTTGTGAGAAAACCGCCCGTTGCAAACCTCAAGGGGGCGTGCTGTATTTTTTACTTACAAAAAAGTTTATCTTCCCGTGAACAATATCGGTGCAAAAACTGGCATCCGTATTGTAGAGGAATTATACAACAGTTTACCAAACAGTGTGTGCATGACGAAGTGGAACGCCTGTACGGCAAGAAAATGGAGCTTAATAGCGGCTATTTTATTAATGGGATGTGCAACCGGTACTGACCTGTGGGCACAGCAGGAGGGCGTGCGTGTCCGGCTGCGAGATTCTACCCGTGTGCAGCCTGCGCGCCCGGGCGATACGATTAGCTACCAACTGAAAATTGACAACCTCGGCATTACCGACACCGATACTTTCCGCCTCCAGCGCAGCGGTGATTCCAATACTACCCTGATTGCTGGCTCTTTCCGCAGCACTCCAGTCGCTGTACCTGCCGTATTGTCCACTCCAGAAGACCAAGCGCTCGTCATCACCTTGCAAGGCATAGACCCCGACGGCGATGTGCTAACTTTTCAAATCGTAGAAAATCCATTTTCCGGTAATCTCAATGGGCTGAGCGCACTCACCGCTACCACGGCCAGAGTCGTATATCAGCCTTTGGCAAATGTTAATGGCCCGGATGTCTTTGCTTTTGCCGTAGAAGACGCCGACGGCAACCGCGATACGTCCGAGATTCGACTTACGGTACAACCGGTGAACGACGCGCCCAACTTCACGCCCGGCGGCGATGTGGTGGTAC
>CALMSO010000079.1 GCA_937872385.1 uncultured Saprospiraceae bacterium | reverse complement strand
GAGGGCTGTGTAATTTTATACTATTTGAAATAAATAAAATGCACTATCTTACATCCATATTACATTAGACACCAGAAAGGATTGAAAAAAGAAGTGATTGGCTCAATCAAAATGCAGCATTTTTTATTAACAAGCGTATCATAAAAAACTTCAAACACATGGATATCACCACCATCGCCAAAACAGCCGTACAATTCGTTTTGCCTTTTGTTGCTAAAAACAAAACGGTTAAAAAAGTTACCACCGACGTTACTGAAGCTGCCAACACTTCCCTACTCGAACTGTGGGAATGGCTCAAACCCCTCTTCATCGAAGAATTTGAGAAGGAAGGCAATTTGGAAGAAAGTGTTGAAAATGAAGCAATTGTAGCGCACGAAATCAAAAAGAAAGTCAACAAAGCCACCGAACCCGAACTTGTTAAACTTAAAACCCTCCTTGAACAATTGCAAAGCGACGAGGCGCAGGGCAAACTGCCCAAAATCAATACCATCCGCGTGACCGGCAGCAAAAACATCATCCTGCAAGATGTACGCGGGAAGGATATCAATATTAACTCCGACCCGGAAAAAGGATAGCGCCCCAGCGTTTTTATTGAACTATAATTGCGATATTCCCGTTGGAAAAAGAAAAAAAGATGGACTGGAAAGCACATATTCATTCGAATGATCAGATTTTAGGTGGCAAGCCAGTATTTAAAGACACCCGCCTCTCGGTAGAATTGGTGCTGGAACGCCTTGCAGACGGTTGGACGCTAGAACAGCTCTACGAAAGCTACCCGCGCCTGACGCCTGAGCACATTCAGGCTTTATTTGCCTATTTGCACGACTTAGCAAAAGATGCACTTATCTTCAATCTTACTTATTCAAAAGCAAGTTAGATGAGGCTACTATTGGCGGATGAAAACTTCCTTATACCAAGTGTACGGGAATTGAGAGCTAAAGGCTATGATATATATGCTGTCGCAGAATCAGATAGCAGTATTACAGACGAGCAAGTTATCGAGAAAGCCATTACCGAGGAACGCATCATCCTCACTTTTGATAAAGATTTTGGTGAACTCATCTTTAAAAAAGGCTATCGTCCGCCTGCTGGTATCATTTTCTTTCGCTGGGTGCATTATGCTCCGGATGAGCCAGGAAAGTTTTTGTCACAAATACTACAGGATACATCCTTATTTTTTTCCTACAGGATAACGGTCGTGGACGAAAGAAATATTCGGCAAAGAAATTATCACTCGTAGATTGGCAGGCTCGCATTTACAAGACTTGCACATGTTTGTAGCTGCTGGTTTACGCTTCTAAACGCTAAACCCAACATGAACGAAACCCTAAAATCCATTCAACTCGACGGCGACGGCAACGTCGTACTCCAGCACGTAAGCGCCCAGGGCAGCATCACCATCAACACCCTCGACTGGGATACCTTCGTGCAGCGCTACACCTACGAGCAGCAAGCCCGCATCCAGGAATTGCAAAAACTGCTGGCCCGTAGCGAACAACTCTTCGACCTGGAAAAGCTGCAACTCAGCCAGCAAATCAATGAACTGCAAACCGAAGTAGCCCGCCGCGAAGCCCAGGTAAAGCACATGATTGAGGCGTACGCCGAAAAAGACCTCAGCCAGACCGATGCCCGCTACCGCGAAGCCTTCGAGCTATTCCTTGCCGGTAAGCTGGATGAAGCTCTCGCCCTACTCGATGACGCCCAACTGGAAGCCGAGCTACAGAAAGCCCAGGAAGCCCAGCGCCGTGTAGCCGAAAGCTACACCCTGAAAGCCGACATCCTGCAACTGCAATACGACTTCCCAGCCGCCGAGGACTACCTGCACCGCGCCCTACGCGCCTACCCCGACTGGGGCAACTGCCTCACCTTAGCAAACTTTTACGAACACCTGAACCAGTTCCTGCAAGCCGAACAGCACTACCAACAGTGCTTAGAACTGGCAGATGACGATTATGAACTGGCCACCACGCTGAACAATTTGGCTAATTTACAAAGGGATAAAAATGAATTCGAGGCGGCGGAAACCGCTTACCTTCGCGCGCTGGAAATCAGA
>CALMSO010000078.1 GCA_937872385.1 uncultured Saprospiraceae bacterium | reverse complement strand
ATTTTGAAATAGTTCTTACTTAGATAACAATTGTTTGGCAGTAGTGGGCTTTTGGCAGCTTACTACTGTCTTTTCACTTCAATTTAAGCTTATGCGAGCGTTATTTTTTTCCTTTTTTATTTTTAATGGAATCGTTGGTCTGCTGGCTCAGTCTGCCGACCTAACAAAAGAACTCATCGTCTGTGGCGATAACCAAGTCATTATTTTCGACGTTGAAAAATCGCAGGATACCGTACCGCATGTGGTGTGGCGCTGGAAGGCGTCGGAGGCATTTGACTTACCAGCTGAGTACCGTTCCAATTTTTTCAGAACGATGGATGAGTGCAAACCAGTGGATCAGGGTAAAAAAATTTTGATTACTTCTTCTTCTGGTGGTGTTGCCTTGATTAATCGAGCCACCAAAAAGGTGTTGTTTTATGCATATGTAGGAAATGCCCATTCCGCAGAATTCTTGCCCAATAATAAAATTGTTGTGGCAGGCTCTACACATGCACAAGGTAATCGTTTGGAATTATTTGATCTAAACCGTTCAGAAGAACCCCTTTTTAAAGATAGTTTATACTCCGGGCACGGCGTAGTTTGGGATGAAGAAAGACAACTACTCTATGCGTTGGGCTATGATGAATTGCGGGCGTATTCTTTGCAAGATTGGAACTCGGATTATCCAAAATTAAAACAAGAAAATGCCTGGAAAATCCCTGGCGAGAGCGGGCACGACTTGATGTACCTGTCAAATGATAATGATAAACTGCTGCTCACCGAGCACGGAAGTGTTTGGCTGTTTGACAAACAAACCAGCGCTTTTCACGCTTTTGAGCCCTTACAAGGAAAAAAAGATGTAAAAGCCGTCAGTTTGCATCCTACTACCAATAGGCTTGCTTACTTACAAGCAGAAATTAGTTGGTGGTCGCATCATGTGTATTTAAAAAATCCAGATCAGGTGTTTGCCTTCCCTGGCGTGGACTTGTATAAAGTGAGGTGGTTTTACTGATATTTAAAGATTGGGTAGAATTCGTAAAAAGGTAGTATTTTTTGCGGATGAAATACGAAGAACTGGAACGGCAAATAGAAGAAATCACACCGAATCTGAGCGACGAGGGCCGGATGTTGGTAGGACTATTCATGCCGTTTTGCAGGGGGTTGTATCAAGCAAACCTGAAATTACAAGCAGAGATCACGCGTCTGCGAGAAGAAAACAAAGGTCTGACAGACCAATTAGCGAAAAATAGCCGCAATTCGTCCCTTCCACCGAGCGGGGACAATAACCGCCCTGTAAAGAAACCATCATCCACGGAAGGGTCAAAGCGAAGAGCAGG
Organism: uncultured Saprospiraceae bacterium; assembly: GCA_937872385.1. Taxonomy (GTDB): domain Bacteria; phylum Bacteroidota; class Bacteroidia; order Chitinophagales; family Saprospiraceae; genus JADJNW01. Next base: position 382 of record CALMSO010000078.1, on the reverse strand, counting down.
CGGTCAACCGGGGTATATGGGTCAGGGAGGAAAACTGAAAGATAATCCCGATACCATTATTCCAATGACATTGGGCGATTGTCCGGAGTGTGGTCAAGATTTACGTACGGTAGCATTAGATGAACTGATTCGCAAACAAATTGAAGATATTCCCCCAATCAGTAGTGTTCAGGTATAAGTCAAAGATAATCAATTGATTAGAATTAGGGGGTTCAAGATTAGGCCGTGGGTCAAATCAGTTGTTTTATTTTTTAGATGTTGCAAATCTTAAAGATTTATGAGATCTTATCCACCGTTCTGACCCATTACCAAATACTTATACCCAAGTACTTATTAGCAGGCAAGTGTAATAAACGACCGCAACAACTGAAAGAAATAATGC
>CALMSO010000077.1 GCA_937872385.1 uncultured Saprospiraceae bacterium | reverse complement strand
CGAGCCAAACGACCCCGATGGTCAGCCGCTGACGTTCACTCCGGAGGTTAACGAATTGGAACCCAACGCATTGCGCCAAGCAGGTGCTCGTATTGGTAAGTATGAATTTGCACCGGAATCTACGCCTGACCTAAATGTGGACTTCCCTATCTTCCGCTATGCCGATGTGCTGCTGATGAAAGCCGAAGCTCAGTTCCGTACAGGAGCAAGCGGAGCAGCCCTGACTTTGGTCAACCAGATTCGGGAGCGGGCTGGAGTAGCGCCGTTCACTACATTGACGGTTGATAACCTTTTGGCAGAGCGCGGACGCGAAATGTTCTACGAAGGCTGGCGTCGCCAGGATTTGATTCGCCTCGGTAAATACAATGACCCTTGGCGCTTCAAGCCGGCTTCTACACCGCAAAGGAATATTTTCCCGATTCCGATCAACCAGATCAGTGCCAACCCGAATTTGCAACAAAATCCGGGCTACTAAGGAATGGATAAAATCGAAGAGAGGGTGGTGGCCATTTGAAAATGTATCATCACGGCTCTTTTCGATTGCTTTTTCATAATAATCTGATATGCACAGGAAGCAAGTAAGCAACATTTACTTGCTTCCTCTTTTTCCAGCAGCCGGAAAATTGTACCGTTTTTAATAAAAGAGGATGCATCACGGCGCATCGCTCACCATCAGAAACAAGACATTGCTTTTATGAGGGGCTTCCATTTATCATATAGAATAGTTTTTGGTTTCCTGATTAGCTTGCTGCTATTTGCCTGCGACAAGCCCCGCGAGGCTTTTACCGATGACTTTTCCACGCTTTTTACCGAATTGCCGGCGGCTTATACCGGTATTGATTTTGTCAATCGGCTCGATTATACCGAAGATTATAACACTTACACTTTTCGCAATTTCTATAACGGCGGCGGTGTGGGCTTAGGCGACATCAATAACGACGGGCTGCTTGATATTTTCCTTTGCGGCAATCTGGTGGGCAATAAACTCTATTTGAACAAGGGGAATTTCCAATTTGAAGACATTACCGAGCAAGCCGGCGTGGCTTCGCCTGGAGTGTGGAGCACCGGTGTGAGCTTCGTTGACATCAATGGCGATGGCTGGCTCGACATCTACGTTTGCAAATCGGGCAAGCCCGAAGGCGAGAATCGTTACAACGAATTGTTTGTCAATAATGGCGACGGCACCTTTTCCGAGCAAGCCAAAGCGTATGGATTGGCCGACGTCGGGCTGTCCACGCACGCCGTATTTTTTGACTATGATCTCGACGGCGACCTCGATTGCTACCTACTCAATAACTCCCTGCGCCCCGTGGGCGGCTACGATCTCATCAAAGACCAGCGCAACATACCCGACCCCGACGGGGGTAACAAACTCTATCGCAACGACGGCGGCCGCTTCGTGGACGTGAGCCAGGAAGCGGGTATCTACACCAGCGCTATTGGTTTTGGACTGGGCGTCACGATTGGCGATGTAAATGGCGACGGTTGGCCGGATATCTATGTCTCCAATGATTTTTTTGAACGCGACTACCTTTACGTCAATCAGCAGGACGGCACTTTCCAGGAAGATATTGAATCGTATATCCGTGAGATGAGCCTCGGCTCCATGGGCGCGGATATGGCAGATTTGAATAACGACGGCTACCCCGAAATTTTCGTCACCGAAATGCTGCCCGAAGACGATGCTCGACAGAAGACCAAAACCGTTTTTGAAAACTGGGACAAATATCAGCTCAACCTGCGGCAGGGCTATGGCCACCAGTTTCCGCGCAATGTGTTGCAACTCAACAACGGCCCCGCGCCCGGCGGCGGTCATGCTGGCTTCAGCGAAATCGGGAGGCTCGCGGGCGTGCACGCTACTGACTGGAGCTGGGGGGCGCTCATTTTCGATATGAATAACGATGGGCACAAGGACATATTCGTAGCCAATGGCATTTATAAAGACCTGACTGACCAGGACTATGTCAATTTCTATTCCGATCCCGCCACCGTGCGCGCCTTGATGCGGCAACAGCAGAACGTCATCACTCGGATGATTGACAGCATTCCTTCGCAGGCTGTAGCCAATTACGCTTTTATCAACCAGGGCAACCTGCAATTTTCCAATGAAGCAGCACGCCTCGGGCTGGCTACGCCCGGTTTTTCTAATGGCTCGGCTTATGGCGACCTCGATAACGACGGCGACCTCGACTTAGTAGTCAATAACGTCAATATGCCGGTTTTTGTCTATCGCAATAATGCCGATACTTTATTGCCCAACCAGCGCTTCCTGACGCTCAGCCTACGCGGCGAAGGACTCAATACCCATGCTATCGGCGCCAAAGCACGTATTCAGCATCAAGGGCAAATTTTTTACCAGGAGTTGCATCCCATGCGCGGCTTCCAGTCTTGTGTGGACGACCGGCTGCACTTCGGTCTTGGCGATGTGGCAATTATAGACTCCCTGACGGTCATTTTTCCCGACGGGCGGTTTTTGTTGCGTACCAATGTGCCGACCAATCAGTTTCTGACTATTGCGCAAAGCGAAGCCACTGGGGAGTATGATTTCAGCCGCCATTATAAAACTACCGAACGGACCGTTTTTCAACCTTTGAATAACCTGCGCGGCGCAGATTTCAAGCACCGGGAAAACACATTTTCCGACTTTGACCGCGATCGGCTGCTGTTCCATATGCTCTCGGCTGAGGGCCCGCGCATGGCTGTAGCCGATGTCAATGGTGATGGCCGCGATGATTTTTACATCGGTGGAGCCAAAGATCAGCCGGGGCAACTATTTGTACAACAAGCAGATGGCTCTTTTCGGAGTACCAATGAGGCGCTTTTCACCCGCGACCGGGTTTCGGAAGATACCGACGCACTCTTTTTTGATGCCAATGGCAATGGCCATCCCGATTTGTATGTTACCAGCGGCGGTAGCGAATTTCCCTCTACCTCGCTTGACCTGTCCGATCGGCTCTATTTCAATGACGGGCGCGGCAATTTTTCCAAATCTGAACAAACACTGCCCGGCGGGCGGCTCGAAAATACCTCCTGCGTACGTGCCGCCGATTTCGATGGCGACGGGCATTTAGACCTCTTCGTGGGAGTGCGGGCGCGACCGTTTTTGTATGGGGTGCCTTGCAATGGCTACTTATTGCAAAACGACGGACGCGGTAATTTTACTAATGTAACGCTACAAGTAGCCCCGGATTTGCAGGAAATCGGAATGATAACCGATG
>CALMSO010000076.1 GCA_937872385.1 uncultured Saprospiraceae bacterium | reverse complement strand
TTGCAATTTGCAGCGTTTAAAATTTAATTATATTTAATTTTGTCCGATTACTTAAAATCAAAGATGAATTATGCTTTTGGCGATAATTTGAGCAATCAGCAAGCGATAAATATTTTTGAAGGGTATGCAGAAACCCCAGAAGACTTAATACAGTATTTGCAAACCGTAACGCAGTAAAAATCGCCAAACAAATTACCTTATGCCTCTTTATGGCAGAGCCAATCCACAGCACCCATACTAATACCAATTTCAATGAATTGTGACGCATTCATGGTTTTTACAACTGTTTGACTATCAATAAGATCAACGTTCACGGATAGCCATATCATTGTTACATTGGTATTAATTAACCGCTGCTCCTTGTTTTTGCTTCGCTAAGAAGTTGAATGCCCAGTCGCTGGTCACTGATTTCGGCCGCTCCAATGGCATCCCCAAAGCCCGGAGCCAGCACAGCGCAGCCAATACGCCTAAGGCACGCGATACCCCAAATAATACAGTGTAAAAGCCGGATTCTTTCAGCCCGTAATGCACCAGCAGCGCACCAGAATGCGCGTCCACATTGGGCCAAGGATTTTTCACTTTGCCAAGACTTTGCAATATGGGTGGTACCACCTCGAATACATCCCAGACGATTTGTACAATATCACTGTTTTTAATATATTCTTCCGCAAATACTTTCTGCGCAGTAAAGCGCGGATCGGGCTGCCGCAGCACGGCGTGGCCATAGCCCGGCACTACCTGCCCGGCGGCGAGGGTGGTTTCTACGTATTCTGCAATTTGCGCTTTGGTAGGGCTGGTGGTGCCCAATTTTTCGGTCATTTCAAATATCCAGTTCATCACCTCCTGATTGGCTAAGCCGTGCAGCGGCCCCGCCAGTGCATTCATACCCGCCGCAAACGACAGATAGGGATCGCTGAGTGTGGAACTCACCAAATGCACCGTGTGCGCAGAGGCGTTGCCCCCTTCGTGGTCAGCGTGGATGGTGAGGTACAAGCGCATCAGATTCTTGAAATCGGGGTTGTCAAAGCCCAGCATGTGAGCAAAATTGCCAGACCAGTCTTCGGTCGGGCTTGCTTCGATGTGCCGCCCATCGTGGTAGGTGCGCCGGTAAATGTACGCAGCGATGCGCGGCAACCGGGCAATGAGGTCCATGCTGTCTTCGTAGGCAGGATCCCAATAATCTGCTTTCGACAAGCCTTCGTCGTAGCGACGGGCAAATTTGCTTTCGTTTTGCAGGGTGTTAATGGCTACCGTAAACTGCGTCATGGGGTGCGTATCCTTTGGCAATGCCTCCAGCACCTCGAAAACATAAGTAGGCACTTCATTGCGTTTGCGCCATTCGTTGCGCAGCCATTCTACTTCTTCATCGGTTGGGATTTCGCCAGTGAGCATCAGCCAGAATAAGCCTTCCGGGCGCGGCTCTTTATCGCCTTTCGGCAAATGCTGCCTTAGCTCAGGTATCGAATAGCCCCTAAAACGGATGCCTTCTACGGGGTCTAATTCGGAGGTTTCCCACACCATCATTTTAATGTTGCGTGCGCCGCCATATACTTGGCTCATGGCTACCTGATCTACAATGGTTTCACCGTCTTCTTTCAGCATAGCCTTGATGCGGTCGCGCAGAGCGGTAGCTTTCTCAATAAATTTTTGTTTAAGGGGATCCATCTATCTGTTTAGTTAGTGTTTATAGGTTGATAAAAAGTGCCTAATATTTCGGCAATACTGTCCTTTGGGAAACAACCTTTTTCCGGAGGTTGTTCTGTACGCCTATTCGATTTCGAGTAGGGCCAGTTGGATTTTTTCCGGTGTTACTCCCTGGCGTTTCATACTGCGCATTAAGTCCAACTCGCGCTGCCGCCGCTCAGCCATTTGCTGCTCGAAAATGACCAATTGCGACTCGTTGAGCAAACGTTTGATGGACTGCTCCGCGCCCATGCGCACCGAGCGCCGCTTGTCGAGATATGCCGGATAATCGCTGCTGCGGATGGCTTCTATTTCGGTCATGTTGCGTAGCCGCCACTCCTGGATTTCGCGCACCTGTTGTTGTTGTTCCGGGCTGAGCCGGTACAGTTTGGTCACTTCGTCGGTGGCTTTTTGCAATTCGCGCTTGTTTACTTTTACCTGCGCCGAAGCTACCGACACTACGGCAAAAACGGCAATTAATATCAATGCAATTCGCTGCTTCATCTTGGGCTATTTTATATCGTTTTGAAAAGAAGTACCAACGGTCTGTTGCACTTATTGGCGCTTACATAGATAGATTCCGCTAAAATACAATTTTTCAGCGGTTTCCGTTTTTCCCATGGGGCATTTCCGCTTTTTTTGTAAAAAATCCAGGGTTGCCCAACGGTCTTTATTGCAATTCAAACTCGGTACGGCGATTGCGTTGCCGGCCCGCCGGTGTATCGTTGGTGTCTATCGGTAGGCTTTCGCCAAAACCCTTGTACCCTAAGCGCTCAGCAGCGATACCGTTTTGCAACAAATAGTCGTACACCGCTTTGGCCCGCTGCTCAGAAAGCTGCAAATTGGCAGCCTCGGCTCCTACATTATCGGTATGACCATTGATGCGGATTTTCATCTTCGGATGCGTTTCCAGTAGCGTTTTCAGCCGATTCAACTCGGCTTTCGACTCAGGCCGTAGCGCCGCTGAGCCGGTTTCAAAAAAGACATTGCGCAGCACTACTGGCGCGGGTCGCTCTGCCGACGGTTCTTCGCTAATGGGTATCAGCCCGATTTCTAATAGAAATGGCTCGGTGATAGTGGTTTGCTCGGATAGGTCAAAATTTTCGGAATGAAACAGATACCCCTCGCGGTTCACATTGAGCGCATAGGCACGTCCTAGCGGCAGGCACACTAAAAATTCGCCCTCCGGACCCGTCATAGCCGAGGTGTGTGGCCGACTATTTTTTAGTTCCGTAAATTCAATGGCAGCCTCAAGCGGACGGCGGGTAGTGGCATCGAAAACCTTCGCACGTACATAGGTGACTGGCTGCGCCCGCGCTTCGGGGTGTAGCTCAAAGCTGAAAATATCTGCATTCTTGCGGGTCAGCAGCAGGGTGTTGTTAGCGTGTTGCGCATCGCCTTCATCGGTGGCATAGTAGGCAGTTTTGCCGTCCATGCTTACAATGAGCGCGCCTTCGTTGGCACGAGTATTGACAGGATAGCCGAGGTTTTGAGGCTGCCCCCACGAGCCGTCGGCCTGCCGCCGCGCTACAAACAGATCGAACCCACCCATACCCGGATGCCCTTTTGACATGAAGTACAATGTTTGCCCGTCGGGGTGAATGAAAGGCGCCTGGTCGTCGTCGGGAGTGTTGATCGTGGGCCCCAGGTTTTGGGGCTGCCCCCAGCGCCCGTCGGTTTGGCGGTAACTCACCCAAAGGTCGCTGCCTCCAATGGATCCGGGGCGGTTGCTCGAAAAATACAGGGCTTGCCCATCGGCGGAAAGCGATGGCTGCGATTCCCAGGCCGCGGAATTGACCGGCGGACCGATGTTGCGGGGCTTAGTCCAGGCACCGTTTTTCGATTCGGAATAATACAAATCGCAGCGGCCCATGCCGTCGGGGCGCTCGCAAGCCGTGAACACCAAGAGTTTACCATCGGCTGAGATGCTCTGCGCGCCCTCATTGAGGGGCGTATTCACGGCTTCGAGGGGCTTGCCTTTTTGCCACTCGCCATTTACTTTTTCGCTGAAATAAAAATCCTCCTGCCCGTTGATGTAGGTCGTGTAAATCAGGAACTGCTCGTCGGCGGTAAGCGCAGGCAGGTACTCTGGGTTTGGGGTGTTGATATTGGCGCTCAGCCTCTCCGGTCGGAAAGGCACGGGATTTTGCACGGCCCGAGCTGCAAAACGACAATTTTCGAGGTGTTTTTCGGCGCGGGTACGCAGGCGCTCGTTGCGCGGAGGGGTAGCTACAAAACGCTCCAACCAAGGAATGGCTTCCGCAAATTTGTTTTGATTGTAATAGGTGAGCGCTAACTGATAAAAAATATTTGTATCATATTCATTGCTCATAGTCAACGCATTGCGATAAGCAATTTCCGCTTCCGCAAATTCCTGTTGCGTATATTTGATAGCCCCCCAGCGAATGTGCCCGTCAATAAAAGTAGAATCCATCCGGAAAATCCGGCTCAGTTCTTTCAGCGCATCGTCAAAATGCTCGGCAGCGCTATAGTGTTCCACGCGTTCCCACAGTTTGATAACCTTGCTGTCGGCCGTTTTTTTAGTCGTGTAGCTTTGCTGCCCCCAGCCCGGCATCATCCATCCTGACAAAAACAAGAAAATAACCACAATGCGCATGAATGCTTCTTTTACGAATCCGATAATACAATTTCCTGTTTTATAATGACGAACAAAACCCAGTTTTAGTATAAAAAACCTGTGCTCAAAATTCTATCCGCCAACTCAGCAAGGGTATCAGTCCCAACTGATTTTGTACGACCACCGCCTGCTGTTGCACATCATAATAACTAAACGCTGGATTCTGCACATTGGTCGCATTCTGTATATCTAAGGCCAGCGTAGTGCTGTAGCGCTCCTTGTTGCGTTTGTAATAAAAGCGCAAATCCGTTCGGAAAAAAGCTGCTTGCCGCAAGGTAAAAGCTGCCTCATTGACAAAAACGGTTTCGCCCACAGACAGAGAAGCCTCCGCATCAATGGGGGTATCTCGAAAACCGCCTAAATAGGCCACTCTTGCGTTCAAGCCAAACAATGCATTGGTGCGCCCGGACTTTTGTGCGCGCCGCCACTCCTTACCGCCCGTAGCGTTGAAAATATAATTGCCATTCCAGCGGGTATTGCGCTCAATGCCATCAGCGCCAGTGTATTCCGACTGATACGCCGTGGCATTTGTCAGCAGGTAAAAATCGTCGGTGATAAATTTGCGAAAGCTCAGCTCCAGCCCATAATTCCGACCGGCTCCAGCATTGACTAAGGGTTCAATGGCAGCAATTTCCAATAGGTTTAAGGCAGAAAAAGTGTTCCCAGCCAGCGACACCGGCACATCAAACAACCACTGGGCGTAGGCTTCGGCTCGCCAACTGGCAGAAGCGTCTATTTTTTCTTCGTAGCCCAACACCACATGGTGCGCTTTGGTGAAATCACGTACGCCGCGCAAGGCATTGAATACTTGTGGCTGCTCTATCTGGCTGTGCAATCCGTAGGCAAGGCTCAGGCTGCGCCGCTCAGACCAACTCCAGTCCAACGAGGCGCGGGGTTCGGGCTGTGGCCGGTTATAGCCGGTTACCATCAGCATGTGTAGCCCTGCATTGGCGCTTAGTTTTGGCAAAAGCCGGTAACGCCAGTTGAAATAGGGTTGCCACACTATGTGCTCCTGTTGGGCAAAAGCGCGCAGGGCTCCGGCCTGCCTCGATTCGATGTTGGCATCATGCTGCGTAGCCAATAAGCCAAATTGCCAGTTAGAGCGCGTATTTTGCTTGACACTCAACGAAGTATGTATAGATAGTTTGCTTTGTGCGTATTGGTCAAATTCCACTTTTTGCAACTGATAGGCCACGTCTAAGCGGTCGCCCAATCGCTCGCTGTTTAGGATGGAATAAGCTAAGGCCGTGCGCCAGATTGCTTTTTTGCCCACCGGGCGGGTAAAAGTAGCGCCCAGAGCGCCCATGGCGGAGGTAAAATTGATGTCAAAACGGTCTTTTTGAAATTCCCAAACCGAAGAGTCGCGCTGTGCCTCGAAAATATTGGAACTGTTGCCGCCCATGCCGAAGACCGTGAGCTGCGAGCCATCCTGGAAAGGAAAATTGAGATGGAAGGAGAGGTCGTAAAACTGGATTTGCTCATCGCCAAAATTAACACCCAACTGCCCCAGCAGCCCTACCGTAGAATAGCGGGCATTGAACAAATAAGAAGCACCCCCCTTGCGGGAAAAAGGACCTTCCGAGGCGAAGTCCAGCCCGATCAGCCCAATCTGGGCGATGGTTTCGCGCTGCTGGTCGTTGCCGGGGCGCAGGCGCATATCCATGATGCCCCCCAGCGCATTGCCAAAAGCCGCCGGAAACGCGCCCGTGTAGAAAGTGGAAGCTCCCAGCATCTGGGCACTGAGAATGTTGACGCCGCCGCCATTAGCCGAAACGCGGTCGCTGAAGGTGCCTGCATTCGGGGTATGATTCGGGTTTACGATGTCCACGCCTTCGAGGCGCCAGAGCAAGTGGTTAGGGGAGTTGCCGCGCACAGAGATGCCGTTGGCTTGGTCGTTGTTGCTCACCACGCCGGGCAGGGTGGTCACTAAGCGCGCCGGGTCGTAAAACGTAGCCGGAAAACGCAGGGTTTCCTCTATGGTCAAGGTAGTGACGCTTACCGGGTGCCAAAGCTGCCGCGAAGCACGCACCACGATTTCCTCCACCGGGGTACTTTGCTCGCTGAGTTCTATGTTTTGAATCACTTCCCGACCTGACTCCACAAGGATTTCAGCAATGGTGAGGGTTTGATAGCCTACATAGCTCACGCGCAACCGATAGCGCCCCACCGGTACATTGAGCAATCGGAAATTGCCCGTAGAATCAGCAACCGCGCCGGTTTGAAGTTCTACCAACAGCACCGTAGCGCCCGCCAGCGGCTGCCCCGTATCGGCATCGCTTACTTTGCCCCGAATGGTTTGCGTGAGTACCTGCGCTGGCGCGAAGATGGGTAATAAACTGAAAATCAGGAGTAACCGACCAATTCTTGAATAATTTTGCATTGGCAATTTTTTTTCGCTGTGCGGCGAAAATACGGCAAACTCCGGCATTGTACTAAAGGACGGCGCAAAAGAAAGGACATTTATACGTAAAATTTCTGCGAAAAATTCGGAACAATCCTGCCCATTCTCGAAAAAAGCACTATATTTGCACGCCAAAAATGAGAAAAAGTATTTGTTTTTAATGTTAACTCGAAAATTTTCAACCGAAAATGGCACATCATAAATCAGCCCTGAAGAGAATGCGGCAGGACCAGCGCAAACGCCTGCGCAATCGCTACTATGGCAAATCCACGCGTACTTCCATCAAGAAACTGCGCGAGATGAACGACAAGGCAGAAGCCGAAAAGTTCCTGCCGAAAGTAGTCAGCATGATTGACAAATTGGCCAAGCGCAACATCTGGCACAAGAATAAAGCGGCACACCTCAAAAGCAGCTTGATGAAACACATCAACCGGATCGGATAGGAGTTTTCTCCTGCCGGTCCACTTTCTTTGCTTTTCTCGTACAATTTCCTACCGACATATTTGTGTTGCTGGCTACACGTATTAGCAGCAACTTATGTTTCATTTACAATGTTATTTTTTAAATAAGACGCTGACTACCAAGTCATTGCGCCATTTGTCGTTCGCTATCGAAATTGGTATAATCCTTATTCGGCTTTGCGATTAATAAGGCGCGCGCAGATAAAATCCTTCTACAAGACATAGCTATAAAAAAGATGGGGTGAGGCTTACGCCTCAACCCCTCCACAAAAACAAATTTACACAATCTTTAATATCTTTGGAAGCCTGCCAGACGGCAAATGCTGTTTTAAGCTTTTGTTATACAACGATTTGAGTCGAAGTAAGGTTTCGTCCCGAATCCTGTTGTCCTCATTTTACTGAAAACATTGCACTACATTGGAAGCGAAACGATTTCATTGTGATATGTTCCCGGATTGTTAAGTTTCAGAACACGGCAATGAAGCGAATATTGATGACTGGTAGATGTTTGTTTTTAGCAATTGTCATTCTTCGGGGAAAGAAATGAACGATTGCTTTGTATTCGCTTTCAACAAAAAGTAAGGGTATGCATATAATTTCTACACAAATTTAATGCTATTGCGTGATTTTTGCAAAAAAAATGCTGCTTTTATCAAAAAAGATTGTGACACCGCCCTTTTCGTCCGGATGCATACAATCGTTGCGTGCATGGCATCCGGCCGATAAGAGGCTTTACCTGTATGCGTTTCAGGCTTTGGTGTTCTGAATTTTATTGATAATAAGTGCTGCTTTCAGCATAAAATCATCGTGATAATTGCGGTATTCGTTGTGTACCATCATCAGGCGGGCAGCGTCGAAAGCGGCAGATTTAGGAATAATTTGCCGGGCAGCGATAGGGTGCAGCCAGTATTCGAGGTTGTTCGACCGGAGGTACGAGTTGTCCATTTCATAATTAATGACTACGGCGAGCTTGTTGAGGGAGAAGAGATATTCGGTTTCCTTGTTCAGCTCTTTTTGCAGGTCAATAATGTTGTAGCGTTCGAAGTTGGCGCCTGCTTTTTCGCACAAAAAAATATCCCGGCGGCCATCAAAAACGACGATATCCCGAAAGCGATATTTTTTCAGGTTTTTCATCAAAAAGTTCTTGATCGGCATTCGAGAAGGGAGCAGGTTTTTGAGTGCGTAGCGAAGCTGGTTTTCGTCGAGGCGAAAGTCTTCCTGAAAAGGTTTTTTGCGGCGGGTACGCAGGTTGATGACTTCCTTTCCGCGCCCGACGGTGTGCCCCAGTTCGTTAACTTTAGCGAATACATTAACTACTTCTACGTTGGCATTATTCACCCAACTTTCCAGAAAAATCCGATTGGTTTCTTTTTCAAAGACCAGCAGAGCGATTTCACTGATTGCGTAAAAATTGGGGAAGCCTCCGTAAATGTTGCCATACTTTAATTCCAAAAATGCAATGTTAGTGTTCACGGTTGAGTGTAAGTTTTGGGTAAAAAAATTGGTTTTCTTGGCTGCCTTGTTTTCAGTATTTTTATAATAATAATGTTTCAACTTGCAAGTTATGGATAAATTTAAAACCCTCGAAACATAACTTGCAATTTTCTACTGATTAAATCTTAAACCTGTCCCGGTGGTTGTACCGGTTTTCAAAAAACAGGTAAAAAGTATCCGTTTTTGTAGATTTTTTCATCATCAGCGTAGATTTCTCCGCCGTTGCGCATCTCGGCAATCATATCCCAATGAACAGCCGACTGGTTTTTACCACCAGTTTGGAAGTAAGATTGTCCAATAGCCATGTGCACCGTACCGCCGATTTTTTCGTCAAACAGGATGTTTTTGGTAAACCGATCAATGCTGTAATTGGTGCCAATAGCAGCTTCGCCGAAGTAGCGCGCACCGGGCATGGCGAATACCTGATCGAGCAGCGACTGCCCGCGCCGGGCCGACCATTGCTCCACGCGTCCGTTGCGTACGTGCAGGGTGACGTCTTCTACCTCGTGCCCCATGTAAATAGCTGGAAATGAGCAGCGAATCACGCCATTGACCGAGTCTTCGACGGGTGAGGTATAAACTTCGCCGGAGGGCATATTGGTCTGCCCGTCAGAGTTGATCCAGGTGCGCCCTTTGGTCGAAAAAGTAATGTCAATGCCATCGCCTTTGTAGCGTATTTTTTCCTTGCGGTTGAGAAAATCCACTATTTTTTGCTGCTCCTGCCGCACTTGTAGCCAGCTTTCGCGGGGCTGCACGTCGAAGAGCTTACAAGCATTGAATACAAACTGTTCGTAGGCTTCCAGCGACATCCCGGCCTCTTGGGCACCGGCCAGCGTCGGAAACTGGCAGAGGCTGCGCTTCAGGGCGCGGGTGGCCGTGCGCTCGAAGTAGGTTTTGTTCACCTCTCGGAAAGCATTTTGGCGGAGGCTACTCTTCTCGCCGTTGACTTCCTGCATTTCTCGCAAATTGAAAGGGGCGCGAATGTACAGATAGGCGTCGAAGGTTTCGATAGCTTGCTGATAAAAGGGCGAGACATAAGCCAACTGGGCATCACTTCGGGCATGCTCTATGAAAATGCGCTCCTGCTCTCGGAAGGCAAGCTCGGTCTCCACCAAAGCGCCTGCCTGCACTGCCGAGCGGAATACCTCGCGCACCAAAGGCTCGGCCAAAGTAGTGGATTTGAGGTAAAGTCGCTCGCCGGGCTGCAAATCAAGGCAATAATGCACGAGCAAGTCGGCGTATTTTTCGAGCATCGGGTTCATCGTTTTATAACAATTGGGCGGTGTAAAATTGTTGATTTTTTAAAAATTGAAAGCTTGTTTTTCAATCGTTTAAATCCATTCACGACCAAGTTTTGGCCTGATACGGGTAGCGTATTTCGTATTGTTCTTTTACCATAGTGATCATCTTCTCGCGCAGAGCATCTATATTTTCTTTGGATAGCGCCGAGATGAAGATATTATCATATTCAAACAAGTGTTTGAGGCTACCTTGCAAACCGTGCTCGATCTCCTCGATGGCCTCTTGGTCGAGGAAGGGGTCGTAATATTTTTGGCGATACAAATCTATTTTATTGAAAACCAGCAAAGTAGGCTTATCCAAAGCTTTGAGTTCTTCAAGCGTAGCATTGACGGTACGGATGTGGTCTTCGTGCTGCGGGTGTGCAATGTCCACTACGTGTAGCAGGATATCGCTTTCGCGGACTTCGTCGAGGGTAGATTTGAAACTTTCGATTAGGTGATGGGGCAGTTTTCGGATGAATCCGACTGTATCGGACAGCAGAAAAGGCACACTTTCAAAAACGACCTTGCGCACGGTAGTGTCAAGTGTAGCAAAAAGCTTGTCCTCAGCAAAAACCTCCGATTTGCTCAACAGGTTCATCAAAGTGGATTTGCCCACGTTGGTGTAGCCTACCAGCGATACGCGGATGAGTTCGCCTCTGGTTTTGCGTTGGGTAACGTTCTGTTGGTCAATCTTTTCGAGCTTTTTTTTGAGCAAGGCGATTTTATCGCGCACGATACGGCGGTCGGTTTCGATTTCCTTTTCACCGGGGCCGCGCATCCCGATACCCCCGCGCTGGCGCTCCAGGTGTGTCCATAGGCCGCGTAGGCGAGGGAGGAGGTATTGCATCTGAGCCAGCTCTACTTGGGTTTTGGACTGGGCGGTTTGGGCCCGCGAGGCAAAAATATCCAAAATGAGGCTACTGCGGTCTATGATTTTTACCTTCAGGGCTTCTTCGAGATTGTTAGTTTGCTTGCCGCTCAGGTCATCATCAAAAATGACCATATTGATATCTTCGCGCTTTTCGATGTAGGCGCGTATTTCTTCCATTTTGCCTTTGCCAACGAAGGTCCGATTATCCGGATGCGGCAGTTTTTGAATAAAACGCTTGATGGTGCGCGCACCGGCTGTCAGCGCCAGGAATTCCAGTTCATCTAAATATTCCTGCACCTGCGCCTCGGTTTGGTCTTTTTGAATCAACCCTACCAGCACTGCGCTCTCTTCGACTTTTTTCAGCCCTTTTTTTTCCTGTTCCCCTATAGTCCACTCGTTTCCCATTAGCGTTTTTTCGTTTTCAATAGTCGCTTTATATTCTGTTGATAATGAATAATTTGCTTGCTTTTGTGTAGTCAAGCTGTTTTTTATAATGCTGCCTATTGTGGCTGGCTCACCCAGAGCACCGGGTTGAGGTGTTCTTTTTCATGCCATATTTCAAAATGCACTTCCGGCTTTTCATTGCTCAGGCGCCCGATGATTTGTTTGGCCGTAACGGTGGCACCGGGTTCGACCAGCACTTCCGCGAGGTTGGAATACACCGTGTAATATTGCCCGTGCTGAATGAGCAAGGTATTTTGATAACCTGTAACAAATTTTTTGCCTACAACAGTTCCCTCAAAGACGGCATAAACCTCGGCGGCTTTATCGGTACGAATGTCAATACCGTTATTTTTGATTTTAATGCCCTCCAAAGTCGGGTGGGGCTGCGCCCCAAATTGTCGGGTAATGTAGCCCTTGCTGACGGGCCAAGGCATCTTGCCTTTGCGTTGTGCAAAGTCAGCGGTAGCGCCTGCCTCTGCAATGTTTTTCTCTTTAGCGGCGGTGAGGGCTTCTGGGCTGCGGGCTTCTTTCTTTTTGCGGTTTACCTCGTTTCGAATGATTTCTTCAATGGCCCGGTTCAGTTCTTGGTGGGCACGCTGCTGGTGGTTGAGTTCGGCAACTAATTTTTCTTCGCCCTGGCGGAGTTGTTTTACCAACCGGTCTTTATCAGCCAGCTCCGTGTTGAGGGTTGTCTGCTGCTGCTGTTGGGCGGCGAGCAATTGTGCTTTTTCTGTTTTTTCCTGTTCGAGCAGCAAGGTTTTGCGCGCCAGCGCTTGCTGGCCGTCGAGGATGCGCTGCGCCTGCCGATGCCGATAGCGATAGTACTGCCGGATGTAGTGCCAGCGCCGGAAAGCGTCGTTGAAATCTTTTGCAGAAAACAGAAACATGGCGAAACTACTGCCCATGTAGTGCCGCAGGGCGTGCCGCAGGGCGGAGGCATACTCCTGTCGCAGGCGCGCAAGGTCTTCCTCGAGGCTGAGGCGCACTTGTTGGGCGTGTATAATGGCGGTATCTGCCGAAACGATTTCGGAGCGCAAGGTTTGAATGAGCTGGCGGCGTTTGGCAATCTGATTTTCTAATGCAAAATACCGGTCGAGCGCAGCTTTTTTATCTTGCTGGGCTTGTTGCAATAGGTTGCTGGTCTGATTGATTTCTTCGATCAGCCGCTTGCGTTTGGTTTCTAATTCCGTACGGTTGCTTTGCCCCCACAGCACACAGGTGGTGGCCAAGGCCAGCAATAGCATTGCCGCAAGGCGTTTAATAGGAGGTGCGGGTGTAGCGAGCAGGTATTTCAAAATGTACGTCCTTTGGGATATTGATTTCCAACTGGGAATATTTCAACTCTACTTTGACCTTGCCGGTGTCGCGGCTATTCATTTCGAGAATACGAAAATACGAAAATTTCTGATTTTGCGCCACTTGCTGATAATCTTGTAGTTGCATCTGTACTTCGCGCTGCTCGCGTTCGTCCTTAAATTGCATTTTTTGCAATTGAAAGGTTTTTTTATCCAACCAGTAGTGCGTGTTCATGCCTCCGCCATTACCGAAAAGGTGATACCCAGCCTCGGCACGCTCGGATTGTAGTTTTTTGGTAAAAAAGAAGGGATTGCCGAGAATGATGGCTTGCAGAGTACTCAGGTCGGCGGGCACATTATAGGTTTTTTGCAAATAGCTCAGATCCTTGATGTCGTAGGCATTACTGATGCGGTCAATCAAGTAGATGGAATCTTTGGTGATTTTGGCGCGGGCTACCTCAAAGCCTAACTTGCGCACCGACACCCAGATGAGGCTGTCCTTGAGCATGCGAATATTGGCAGTGCCGCCCATAGATGTGGAGCCGTCAGCGAAATCTATTTTGGCGCGGGCGCTGAACCACTGGGCGTTGACCTGATTGCTCACCAAGGTTTTCAGCAAGAAATCGGTGCTGCCTTCAGGAGCTTCCCGGGCGGCTCTTTTGGCGGTATTGCAGGCTGAGAATAGCCATAGGCTGATGAACACCAGCCAAAACGAAGAAACCTTTATATTTTTCATTGGTCGGATGATTGTTTTGTGTAAATTAATCATATCATTTACATTTTGCAAACGTCTTTGCTAATGGAAACGATACAGATGGCTTAGCAGTTGTATGATAATTGCCAAAAAGGCCCCTTGATTTTCGATAAAATAGTCCTTACTATTCGTAGAGCCGCCGCTCGGTAATTTTTTTCTCTAACCATTCGGAGGTGCTACCCTTTTCTTGAGCTTTGTTCCAGTATTGCAGGGCCCCGTCCACATCATTGGTTTGAAACAACAGATCACCGTAGTGTTCCAGCAGCAGGGGGTCGTCGTCGCCGCCATTGGCCAATGCATTGCTCAGCCAGCTCTTGGCACCAGCATAATCTTTCATTTTGTACAACACCCAGCCGTAGGTCATCTGGTAGTCCGCTCGGTTAGGTGCCAAATCGTTGGCTTGTTTGGCCATAGCGCGTGCCCGGTCGAGGTCTTCGCCGCGCGTAGCCAAAGCATAGCTGTAGGCATTAAGTGCTGTATGCGCCTTGCCATTGAGCGCCAGGGCTGCTTCAAATGCGGCATTCGCCGCCGGATATTGTTTTAGATTATTGTGTGCAATTCCTTTTTGCAACTGCACTTCGAAGAGCAAACGACCGTCATCGCCGGCCATCATAATGGCTTGCTCAAAAGCGCCAATGGCTTTTTTCTCCTGCTGCAATCGGGCGCTACCCAGCCCGTACATGTAGTGCAGGAAGGCTTTGTTGGGAAATAAATCCAGCGCTTGGTCGGCATATCGTACCACCGATTTGTAATCGCGGTTTTCGAGGCAAATACGCAGCACCTGCTCCCAGACGAGGAAAACGGTTTCGTCCAGTTCGAGGGTGCGTTGATATTTTTCGAGGGCTTTGGCCGGATTGCCGGAATAATAGAGCACATCCGCCGAGGCGGCGTAAGGCTTAGCTTCTTGTGGGTGCACGGTTTCGAGCAGTTGCGTCAGTTCGAGTAGTTCAGCGGCGAGCGCGGGGTCGCCGGTTTCCGCCACTTTGTTGATCAGGGGCATAATCTGAACAATTTTCGGGTCAATTTCAATCTCGGCTCTGGCAAAGATCGGTTGCAAGGAGCGCAGGAAGTTGACATCGTCGGTTTGCCGGCCAGATTTGCCCGCCAGTGCCATGATGGCTTTGGGGTCGTCGGGGTCTATGGTCAAAATGTCTTTATAAACCGTGCGCGCCAATTGGCTTTCGCCGATTTGTTCGTAAAAACCTGCCAGCAAATGCCGATATTCTAAGCTGCCGGGGTAAGCGGCAATCAGGCGCTCCAATTCAGCAGCGGCTTTTTTGTTGTTGCCAGTGCCTACATACAGCGAGTGCTTGCGCCGAATGATTTCCTCATTGATGCCGATGCGTTTTTCAAAAGCGTCATAGACCTTGAGCGCCGCATTGATATCGTTGGTTTTCACTAAAAAATACGCCCAGCGGTAGTAATATTCTTCATTGTCTGGCGCTCTTTTCGCCAATTCTTCGAATACGCCAGCAGCTTCCCGATTTTTGTTTTGCTTTTGGTACAAATCAGCCAGAAACCGCCGATACCAGCTATTGTCAGGTGCTGCATCAATTGCCTGCCGGATATAGCGCAAGGCTTTTTCGCCGTCATTCAGGTTATTGAAAATCCGCGACAATTCATAGGCTGCCGCATCATTGGTGGGCATATCTCGCAGGATGTCCTCGTAAATAGGAATGGCTTTTTGATAATTGCCCAACAGGTATTCGCGGCTGGCGTCAATAAATTTCTCCTGCAATCCGACCTCTTTTTCGCTAATGCGTTGGGCCACTAACGGCGTACCGGCTAAAAAAAAGTAGCCTACCAGTAAAAAAAACAATGTCTTGCAAGGCTCAACGTACGAGTTGGGCCTGCGTGTAGCTGCGAGCCAGTATGTCCTCATCGGCATTTTTTTTGTTCAAAGTGTTGTTTTCCAGCCTTTTGCGCACGGGTTGCCTCCCCGAAGAGCCGGTAATAAACAGCTAAGTTCGGGCTTTTTCTTCTGATAATCAACCCCTTTCTGTATTTGATTACTACAATTGTCGTTTCATTTGGTTGAACGGTAGTCCTTTTCTGATTTTTTATAACGTTTTTTTTGCCTATGCGTTGCGTAGGGTAAAATGGCGATTGGATAGTTTTGTTGTTTAAAAAAGGTTGAAAGGCAAAACCATTCCCGCCTTGCTTGTTTTCTGGTTGTGCTAACTTTTGTTTTTCTTTGCAACCGAATTGGCGAAAAGCTGTTTCAAGTTTAAAAAAGTGTTGCCTGCTTTTTTGAAATATAATTTTTTTGACAAAAAAATCGGTCTAAAGTTCTCATTATCAGACTTTTGTTTTGCGAAAAGCAATTATACAAACAATGGATAAGCAGTTTCATTCCTTACGTGTGCAGGAAGTACGCCCGGAAACGCACGATACAGTTTCTTTAATTTTTGAAGTGCCGCAGGACTTGCGGGAAGTTTTTCGATACAAACAAGGACAATACCTTACCTTGCGTTTTGGCATCAATGGGCAAGACGTGCGGCGCTCGTATTCTATGTGCAGCAGCCCCCTTGAAGAGCACTTGGCCGTATCGGTCAAGCGCTTGGCTGGCGGATTGGTGTCTAATTATATCAATGACAAGGTGCAAGCCGGGCAGACCATCGAGGTGATGCCACCCGACGGGCGTTTTTTTACCGAATTGAATGCCGACCAGCGCAAGAGCTACTATCTTTTCGGAGCCGGCAGCGGCATCACGCCTCTGTATTCGATCATCAAAACCATCCTCGAAGCAGAGCCGCAAAGCACTATTTTTTTGCTGTATGGCAATCGCAATGAAGATTGTATCATTTTCCGGGAAGGCTTAGAAAAACTGCAGCAACGCTACGCCGGGCAACTGCATGTGGAGCACATTCTGAGCCAGCCGCACCGCGAAAAAGCTGGTGGACTGAAAGGGCTGTTTTCCAAAGGTACTATAAGCTGGTCAGGGCTTGTGGGGCGTATTGATGCCATGCAGGTCAACCGCTTCCTCGACGCGCATCCGCTGCGCAATAAGCAAGCCGAGTACTTCGTGTGTGGCCCCGGCTCCATGATAGATGCGGTGGAAAAATCGCTACTGGCGCGCGGCATTAACAAAAAGCACTTGCATACCGAGCGTTTTACGACGGCGCCTATTGCTGCTGCCGACCGCGTGAAAGGCCTCAACGGTGCGCAGGTGCAAGTGACACTGAATGGCTCCGTGATAGACCTGAGGGTGCCCGCCAATAAATCTATTTTGAATGCGTTGATAGATCAAAAATACGACCCGCCCTACTCCTGCACTTCGGGAGCCTGCTCTACTTGTATGGCCCGAGTGACCAAAGGTAGTGTGAAAATGGACGTTTGCTACGCATTGGACGAGGAGGAAGTAGCCAAGGGCTATGTGCTCACCTGCCAGGCGCATCCGGTGACGGAAGACGTGGAACTGAGCTACGATTTGTAAAACCAAACCGCCAAACATAGCCGCTGCGCGCCTGAAAAAATGTATTTTTGCGCTATTGGAAAAAATCCGGCAAACGAACAAAAATACATTTGCACATGAAAGGTATTATTCTGGCTGGCGGCCTTGGCACGCGCCTTTATCCGTTGACGCTGGCGGTGAGCAAGCAACTGATGCCGGTGTATGACAAACCGATGATTTACTACCCTTTATCCACGCTGATGTCGGCAGGTATTCGGGATATTTTGCTCATTTCTACACCCCACGATTTGCCCAATTTTGAAAAACTACTCGGCGATGGCAGTGCTTTAGGCTGCCATTTCTCGTACGTGCCGCAATACGAACCCAATGGGTTAGCGCAGGCCTTTGTGCTGGGCGAGACTTTTATCGGCACAGACCCCGCCGCGCTCATCCTCGGCGATAATATTTTCTACGGCGCCGGATTGCAAGAACTTTTGCAAAGTAGTACCCACCCCGATGGTGGCGTGATTTTCGCTTACCAAGTAGCCGACCCCGAGCGTTATGGCGTAGTAGAATTCGACCAGCATTTCCAAGCAATTTCGATTGAAGAAAAACCCCCAAAGCCCAAGTCCCATTTTGCTGTGCCGGGCTTGTATTTTTATGACAATCAGGTGGTGGATATTGCTAAAAACCTGCAGCCCAGCGCGCGGGGCGAGTACGAAATCACGGATGTCAACAAGACCTATCTGGCTATGGGCAGACTACGAGTGGGGGTGCTGGGGCGCGGCGTGGCCTGGCTCGATACGGGCACACACAAGTCGCTGATGCAAGCAGGGCAATTTATCGAAGTAATCGAAGACCGCCAAGGGCTGAAGATTGGCTGCATTGAAGAGGTGGCTTATGAAATGGGCTTCATTGATGCGGCGCAATTGGAAAAGCTTGCCCATCAGTATCTGAAAAGCGGCTACGGCGAATACTTGCTTCGGCTGCTGGGATAGAAAGAATTGCTCGTTGGTGCGTCCTCCATGTAGTTTTCAACCCACATTGCCTACTACATAAATTTGCTCTACGGTAGGCTGCGGCTGCCCGCCAGCATCTTCTAAACTGATGGCAAAGGCTTGGGCATTGGCAATAAAAGGTACTTCGATGAATTGTCCTTCGCGCGCAGGCAGATCAAAAACGCCCATGCTGACCGGCTGCCCCTCCACGATGGCCCAGAGCTGATACTGCTTGCCGGCCGGAGGCAGTGGCAGTTGGAGACCCCCAAGATAGGCGCGCTGGCTATTAGTATTGAAATAAACGGCGGCTATGGCCTCAGGAGCCACTGGCGTGCCGTTCATTACGATGGGGCGGGTTTCTACATCTTTCAAAAAGCGTAGTTCGCGTTGCAATACAGCATATTCATTGGCTAAGCTATCACATTGTAACTGAGCTGTTTGCGCATTATTAAAATCGGCAGAAAGTTGCTGGTTTTGCCAAAACAGGTATAGGGTGCCCGCTAATGACAGCAGGAGGGCAGCAGCGAGCGCTGGCAGCATCCATTGGCTAAGAATAGCTACCGGAGCCGCAGGTTTGTCTGTTGATATTTTGCTCAGGATGCCTTCCAAGGTACCGGGCGGTGGTGTTTTACCACTGAGCTGAGCGAAGCGCTCCAGCGCCAGCTCAATTTGATTGATTTCCTCGCGGATGTCCGGATACAATGCAGCATTCTGCGCTACTTCCAGGCGCTCTTCCTGGCTGAGTTGCCCCAGAACGTACTGCTCTAAGATACCCGATTCTATGTATGCTCTAACGTCCAAAGTGCTGCATTAAAATGTGTATGAAACTGATAATTCCGACCATCAGCAAATTTTCCTTCGCCAATATGGCGCGCAGGTCTGAAATAGCCTTCCGCGCACGAGATTTTACCGTGCCGAGTGGCATATTCAGTGCTTCTCCGACTTCTTTCTGCGTGTAATCTTGGAAGTACAATAATTCGATAATTTGGCGGCTTTGCGCATCAAGCGCTTGCACTACCTTGCGTAGCCCTGCGTCGCGTGTCGTTTGCTCTTCACTGAGGCTGCTGTCGTTAGATACGTAAATGGGTAGTGCTTCGGTTTTATCGCCGTGCTTAAACTGTGCCGAGCGCAAGGTATCAATAGCGGAATTGCGGGCAATTTGCACCATCCAGGTGAAGAGGCGCCCTTTGCTTGCATCGTATTTGTCGGCATTATGCCATATTTTCAGAAAAACGTCCTGGAGGGTTTCCTGCGCAATGGCTTCGTCGCGGATGAGGTTGGAAATAATCCCGTACAAGGCAGCCGAGTATTGTTTGTACAGTAGTGCAATAACACCTCGATCGCGTTGGCGCAATAGTTGTACAAGTTGTTGTTCATCAGATGGATGGCTATCGCTGCGTACATTCATGGATATACAGAACCCCCGGCTTTGTACCAAGGGATGAACAAAGATAGGAAAGTTTGCCAAAAAAATGACTGGTATTTCATCCGGCGGCGCGGGTAGTTTCGTATATAAAAATGGATTTTTGTCACAACAAGCTATTCGATCGGGCACAAAGGGGGAGCAACGGCCCTTGACCGCCGTGCTCTTTTATGGGTGTAACGCAGCCTCCGGCTTATTGAAAAGCTGGAGGCCTTTTTTTTGTTAGCAATAGAACCTACCGGCATTGCGTTTACGTGCTTTGCGTTCGGGCGGGTTTAGAAGCACTAAACTGTCAATACACCTCAAAAGTTGATGCGAGGTGGAATGTTCAATTAACCACGTCACCCGCTATTGAGCCAAGCGCCTGTTGGCAACTGGTGTTCTGTCGCCCGTTCTTGTAAACCATTGTCAGTGTTAGGTTTGAGTGGGATGTTTGTTCTACTAAATTATCTTCTGAGTATTCCCAAGTCATCCATTTTTACTTATTGTGAAGCAGCTTGTTCGGGTTGATAATGGGCAATGTAAAGTTTTGTAATGCCGTGCCTTGCAAACGAGTTAAAAGAATGCCTCTTGATGTGGAATAGGTTACGGATGAAAGTGCATTTGCCAAGTTGGGATGCAATTCAATTAAGTTCTTATCATCAGGTTTGGCCAACTCATTTAAATTCTCAACGTGATAAATGAATACCAAATGAAAATTTCCCGTTGCTTCTTTGGCATTTTGCCCTTTACTCTCGGTTTTTATTTCAATCGTAAAGTCTGCTTTTACAAGCTTTTCGTCAAGGTTAAAACCTAATTGCAATGAATTATCTAAATGATGCCCTTCTACATTTGATGTTTCAAATTCTTCGGACACATCTACCTGACCTTTCACTATCTTGAACTCAAGGATGCTGATTTTTTCAGGGTCAAATATGTTGTTGTTATCCGACATTGCTTAATGGATTTAATTCGTTTGCCTGCTGCCATTCAATCACTTTTGATGGCTTGGCTGGTTCAATTTTTTTGTAAACCACAAAAGTGTGCACACTTCGGCTGTAGCCGCTTATAAAAGTGGCGTGTGGTTTTCGCTTCGGAACTTCCATTAATGGCTCACCCAATTCAGCCGACAATTTTGCTAATGAACGCAAGGTAAAATTATGCTCACCGCTCAGCCACTTGGAAATTTCAGATGGTTTTTTGTCCATCTTTTCAGCTAGTTCTTTTTTGCTGATGTTGTTTTCACGCAATAGCTGATTGATGCGAACCACCAGGTCGGCATACCAATCCACAAAGATTTCTACATCTTTAGGTGTGCTTTTCAGCAATCTGTCCACGGTTTTGCTTCTCATTGTCTTATAGTATTAGGTCTGTTGTTCCGTCAAAGTTTTTCAAATACCTACCGTCATCCGAGATTTCAATCATTTCTGATTGCAATGCCTCTTCAATTTTTTTGACAAAGGTTTGTGCTTCGTAAAACTTCATACTTAAATTTTTGCTTTCTTGTGTAGCTTGCGATTCCTTAGTCCCACCATTGAAAAGAATAACAATATTCTCGGTTACCCGATAACAAAATAACCTCAGTGGGAAACTGATGCCTAAGTCTTTTATTTCCTCTACCCATTGTTTTGGTTTTGGTGGCAATTCTTGTGCTCTGTTTACTATTCTATCAAAAAAATCATTGGTTGCTCCGTATCTGTTGCCAATGCTTTCAGTAATCAATCGAAACAACTGCAATGCCTTTTCTTCCAATGGATGCTCAGGCACAGCATAGGCATCAAAAAATCTGTCCGTTTCGGATGCCGCATCGTTATCATCTGTAAACCACCTGACGGTGTAGAATGTGCAAATACTTCCTTCATCATACCATATTTCGAGTGCAAAACTATTCATTTATAACTGAATTGCGCAGGTTTTCGTTTAACTTTTAAGTTAATTATTTCACAATTACCTATTATTTTTTCTCCATCAATTATTTACACGTGCCGGCTTACTAGTTGTTCGCTTGTAGTATCGTTACTATGTCTTTGGTTATCAGTCAAGATGGTTCACTTTTTTCTATTTCTGGCACTCGTTTGTTTGTCGTTTCACTGTCTTAATACACTTGCTGCCAACTAAGCAATAGACAAAATCTTTCCTACATCAAGGGCGAATCTGGCGGGCCCGCCATTTCTCTAAGGTTGGGCAACCGTCGTACATAGCATCGAGGTGTATAAAGGTGTTCTCTATTTTTTCGGCGACCCAATTGTTGATAAACTCGTTTTTCTTCGATTCGATGGCCGCCTGTTGTATTTTAAAATAGTCGAGCGCTAAACTGGCCCGGTGCGGCGCGGTCCGTGAATCCAGCATTACGATGCGAAAATAAGGCTCGCCCAATGGGTCAAAGAATTGGAAAGGTTTGGAAATACCGCCCACTTTCATAGTGTCAATGGTGAAGTAAATATCGGGTTCCAGATCGCCGATTTCAAAGAAAGTATTGCCGGTGGCCGGATTGACGGCGCGGCCATCGTTGTTGTAGCTTTGGGTATTTTTATACCCGAATCGCTTGACTGCCAATGAAAAAGACATGGAGTCGAGTAAAATGCGTGTGCGCACCGAGTCGAGCAGCGAGCGTGCTTTTTCAATATCGGCATCGGTGATTTGTGGCTTTACGAGGATGTGGCGCACGTTGATAGAATTACCACGGCGTTCAAGCAACTGGAGGACGTGAAAACCAAATTCGCTCTCTACGATTTCCGAGATTTCTCCTTTATCCAAATTGTAAGCCACGGCCTCAAATTCAGGTACAAACTTGCCGCGTCGGGCCCAGCCCAATTCGCCGCCCAGCCGCGCCGAGCCGCCATCATCAGAAAATTTGCGCGCCAGCTCGGCAAAATCTTCGCCATTTTCTACAATGCGCCGCCGCAGCTCGGTCAGTTTGTCTATGGCGCGCTGCCGCTCCTCTTCGTTGATTTTGGGTTTATAGACGATTTCGCGTATCTCTACCTCTGAGTTGAAATAAGGCAAACTGTCGCGCGGAATGGTTTGAAAAAAAGCCCGCACCTCGGCAGGGGTTACTTTCACGTCGCTCATGATTTGCCCGCGCATCCGATCGGTCAATATCTGGCTGCGCAGGTCTTCCCGAAACTGCTCTTTTACTTCGTTTACGGACTGCCCGTAATAGGTTTCAAACTGCTCTAAGTCATTGTTCATATAACTCAAAATACGCTCGATACGCGCATTCAACTGGCTCTCCACTTCTTCGTCCGATACTTCTACACTATCTAATTTAGCCTGATTGAGCAGCAATTTGGCAGACAAAATGCCATCCATTATATCGCAGCGAATATCCGCTGGCAATTTGGGGTTTTGGGCCGTCATTAGGGCATACTGCTCTTCTACTTCCGACAGCAGCAACAACTCGCCGCCAACCGTGCCGACTACTTTGTCAATTACCACTTTTTGCGCCGACAAGCTCGTCAGCACCAATAACAAAAGGGGGATCAGTGTCCACGTTCTCATAACAACTTTATTTTGTTTGCTTTCCGCAAACCGGAAAAGGCAAATATTAAAACAATGCATAGTATTCAACTATACTGCTTTTCACTATTGGTAGCAAAAAATTATAACCACCTAATTATCAGGATGTAAAAATCTTTACAATTAACAAAATAATCATACTCCATTATTTACTTACTGCGTGTAAACCTGAATATTGTTGCGCCGCAATTCTAATTCGTACATTTCCTCTTTCTTGTCTTCCAGCAACTTGATTTTGCGGTAACGCAGAATGGTTTTTCGCAAATCTTCTGTAATGTAGCCCAAAGGCGCAGGCTCGTTGCGATTGCGCACTTCAAAAATATCGAGATAATACAAATACTCGTCGTCCTTGTGCGTCAGCTCGCGGCGCGTCACTCGGTCGGTAGCCACAACGCCCGTCGGAAACGCTGCGGCAATATCCTCAATGCGATACCAGGCGCTGTCCTCCAGCAAGTGCGCAGCGGCGTGCTGGTCACAATAATCTACTAATGGGGCATAGTTTTCACGCGTTTTGTTTTTATTCCAATAGCTGCGCAATTCATCCAGATCTGGCGCGGATAAAGGCACTTTTATAAAATAACAACGCACCACCGGGCCTTCCAATTGGTACTGTTCTTTGTAGCGTTCGTAAAATGCAGCCAATTCTTCGGCGGTCACCACCGAATCGAGCGCCATTTCCACAATGATTTTTTCATAATTGTGCCGCACCAAAGACGCCCGATAATCGCGCACAAGTTTGTCAATATTCAAATCGCCCGGAATGCTTTTTTCCGCTTCGTGCAGGAGCAGCGCCTCCCGAATCCAGCGCTCCACGTAAGAATTGATGATAAGCGAGCTGTCCTCACCGGTAGTGCCGTCGGGAAACATTCCATCCAATTCCGATAAATAAAGCGACTTGCTGTGCACTTTAGCCAGCAGGCGGTCTTCCGCAGGTTGTTTGCCAATGTATTGACATCCCCCCCACAGCAAAACGCCCGATACCAGCAGCCCGCAGAGTTGCTTAAATAATTGCTTCATACCGCCCCGTTTTTTACGCTGCAATGCGCTCTATTTTTGCTTCGCAATACAAATTTAAGTCGCTGGACATCATTATTTTTACCATAAACCTCATAAACAACTGATTATCAATGGACAAATGTTAGATGCCAGACAATAGATAATAGACAATAGACGATAGATGTTAGATGCCAGACTTCCGGACGGGACACTGTTCGCGGTTCGCGGTTTGCCGCAGAGTCAGTAAGCGTTATATCCTCAACCTCTCAACCTTTCTAACCCTTCTCACCCCCTCTCACCCTTTCTAAACCCCTCTAAACCCTATCCCCCTATTAACCATTTATGCTTTGATTAAACTTTTCAATACCTGCTGCTGAATAACAACCGGATATTGCTTTCGCAAAGTTTCTACCCATTGCCGCTCCAAATAATCCTGATAATCGGCGATGATATAACCTCGCGCTTCCTGTAGGGTTTTCAGCTTCGGCGGTATGACTTCCATAATCTTGTCGAAAGTGCCCGTCCCGTCTCGATTAATTTGTAAGCGCCCAACTTCGCCCGGTATCCAGACATTGGTCGTGCCGGCTTTGCGCTCGATGGTTTTTTCTTCCAACGTCACGATGGTCTGCTCCGCTGTATTGAAATGGCTCAGCGTTTCCTCCGGCGTGTGCGTCTGCGCGTAGGTGTAGATTTCGTTCACTTTGGCCCGGCTTTCCGGCGCTATTTTGAATGTGCTGATACGCGCCCGCTCACTCCATTGATAGCGCTCCTTTACGGTTTCGTAGAATGCCTCCAGCCCAACAGTATCTTGCGATGCGCGGTCCCAGACCACCATTTTGGTAGCTTCAAAAAGTAAAATACCTTCTTCGTATTCGCGCATCAAAGAGCGAAATTCGGGATATTTTTCTTCAAGATGCGCTTCTTCAAACCGCAGGCAGGCGTCGTTGAGAAACTCTTGATACAAGCCTTGCACGGCGGTAGCCACGCCCTGGTCGTTGTAGCGAATGCGCTTGCCGACGGCCCGATTCATAAAATCTACAAACTCACCAAGCGTAGCGCGAGTGTCGGTGCCCAGCGTGAAAATAGTCTGCTCGGGGTCATCCATGCTGGCTTTCCAGCGGAAAGAGAAAAACGCGGCGCTATCTTGGGCATTGACAAAATTTTGCAATACCTGCGAATAAACTTTGAAATCATTCTCCCGACGAATGCGCTCCAGCATGGCCACTCGTGCCAAGTCGAAGCGGCTGTCCTGCTTGATTTTTGTCTCTAAACGAGTCTTTTCCGTTTCAAAAGGTTGTATCTCTCGCTTGCTGATACGCCGGATGATGTGCCAGCCGATGCTGGTGCGAATGGGCGCAGAATAGGCACCATCCTTGTCGAGGGCAAAAGCAGCATCTTCAAAGGCTTTTTCGTAGCGGCCAATGCCGAAAATTCCGAGATAGCCGCCCCGGTCGGCAGTGGTTTTATCATCCGAAAAATTACCCGTTACTTCCTCAAAGGATCTACCCTGTTGCAGCGCGGCATAGGCAGAATCAATGCGGGCTTTGGCGGCTTCAAAATTGCCTTCTTGTGCCCGAGCCAATACATGCGCTACTTCTACCTCGCCCCGGGCCGGCCTACGGCGGTTGACCACCGCGATGTGGTAACCTAATCGGGTGCGTACTGGTTTGCCGGGTTTGCCAATGGGCTGATTGTAAATAGCGTTTTCTAAATCATAAAAGCCATTGGGCAATGGTGCTGTGAGCCAGCCGATATTGCCGTTTCTGCTGTTGGCACCTTCGTCTTCGGAGAGCTCCTGCACTAATTTTTCAAAGGTTTCGCCCTGGTCGAGGCGCTTTCTGATAGCAGTAATTTTGGCGTAAGCCGCCGCAGAATCTTCCGGCATAGGGTTGATGCCTACTTCGCCGATTTGAACAAAAATATGACTGACGTCCACGTCTTCTTTGGCTCTTTCGTAAAGCTCGCGCACGAGTTTATCGGTCACTTCACGGTCAATGAGATAGGAATCGGCCAATTGCTTGCGATACCCCGCCAACTCCGCCTTCAGGCTTGGAATGGTATCCACCTGCATCTGGCGGGCTTCTTTTACCTTGAGCTTGAACCGCACGTACAAATCGAGGTATTCCTCAAGGGATTTTTGGGAAAAATCAGCGTTTTGTCCATTGGTTTTGCTATAAATATAAGTAAATTCCGACAAGTGCACCGGCGTGTCGCCAACTGTAAAAAGCACAGGGTCTTGCTGCTGCTGCGCCGATAGCAACAGAGGCCAGACGGCTACAAGTAAAACGAGTGTAATTATACGCAGTATCATAGAACTATTCTTTTGGTTGTCAATTAGTGGAAACGTTCAGCTTGTTTTTTCATTGCCCGCAATGGGCGCTTCCTGAAAAAACACCGCAAAGGTAGGAATATTGTTGCACTGTTTTCCTATCTGAAGCGAAGATTGATAATGGTACAATCGGAGAATAGGTTCAAAAGCATTTACGGTTTACAAAGTCCGATTTGTGTTTTTTTAAAGTATTGAAAATCAAAATTTTGAGCACAAATAAGTGCGTCATTTCCAATTGAAATGGTTTTTCAAGCAGCCATACTAAGCCAATCGTTCAGGGGTGCGGCGCTGCCATGTTACAAATGAGTAGGCATAAGGGTTTTCGGCATCGGCGGCGTGGTTTTGGCGGTTGGCTTCGCGCCACTGGCGGGCATCTATCGGCGGGAAAAAAGTATCACCCGCGAAGGTGGCGTGCACCTCAGTGATAATCAATTGGTCGGCTATATCCATAGCTTGCTGGTATATTTCGCCACCGCCAAGTATGTAAAGCTTGCCTGCGCTGGCTTGCTCCGCCTGCTGAACAGCCTCCGCCAAAGTATGCGCCACATTATGTCCAAGTGCCTGATAATCTTTCTGTTGGGTGACTACAACTACCTGCCGGTCGGGAGTAAAAATAGCCTTGCCTTGCGCCGACTCATAGGAGCGCCGCCCCGACAACAGCCAGCCATCGGCGATGGTGCGCTCGAAAAAAGCGAGATCGGCGGGCAAATGCCATGGCAAATCTCCTGCCCGACCAATGACCCGATTATCAGCATAAGCCGCTACGATAATCTTTTTCATAAAAAATAAGCAACTGGACAGCCTTTTTTTAAAACACAGGAACACATAAACAACTGATTATCAATGGTTAGATTTTAGATAATAGACGATAGATGTTAGATGCGCTTTCTACCTCTAAACCCTTCTAAACCCTATTCCCTTATTAACCCATTCCCCTATTCAACCTTATTCTAAACCCCTTCCAAATAACAACTAACATCAACAAATAACAATGTCCCATTACTTATCTTATCCTGCTTTTTGTCTTTGTAAAAATTGCTCTACCATACGGATTTCGCCGTAGGTGCAGGTTTCGCCAAAGTGCTCCTTGATCGCGCCGAAGGGTGCGTCGGGGTGCGCCAGTATGTACGCCTCGATGGGTTGCACCCGCTCAGGGGGCAGCACTTCATGAATGTCAAGCTCGCCGAGGCCGATGTAATGTGCCAGATGCCCTTCGATGGTAGATGGCGCGAGGCTGCGCTCTTGTGCAATATCGG
Organism: uncultured Saprospiraceae bacterium; assembly: GCA_937872385.1. Lineage (GTDB taxonomy): Bacteria > Bacteroidota > Bacteroidia > Chitinophagales > Saprospiraceae > JADJNW01. Next base: position 28,975 of record CALMSO010000076.1, on the reverse strand, counting down.
CAATGCTTTTGCCACTGCGAAACAGGTCAAAACTGACTTTTTTGGTATCCACTTTGGGGGGGCGTGGCTCCTCCGTGAGGTTGAGCTGAGCGCCTTCTAAGCCTTTGCTGCGGCAATAATCACCAATCATTTCGAGGATTTCAGCGCCAAATTGCTTGCTCTTGCCCTCGCCGATGCCTTTCACTTTCTTGAGGGCAGGAATATTGGCGGGCAGCATTTCTACCAATTCGAGCAACGCAGCCGTGGATAGCACCCGATACTGCTCTACCCCTTGCAACGCAGCAGTTTCCTCGCGCCATTTTTTCAGCACGGCGTACAGCTCAGGATGCGAAGTATTTTTGGGCGCATTGGCGAAAGCCGTCACTATGGGCGCGGCGGCCGCAGCATTTTTGAAATCTATACGGGCATCAGCCTTAGCGCGCAGATAGACGCGGGTGTTGAAGCCCTGTTGCATTGCTTTCAGGCAGGCATTTTTTACGAAAAGTTCTTCCTGCAGGTTTTCTAAAGCATCGAGTGCGACCTTGCGCGCAGCTTTGTTGTCGGTCAGGATATTCAGATTTTTGGCATCGGGCAGCAGCGTTTCGCCGATTTTGGATAGAAACCAATCACGCGCCTTTTGCAATCGTTCTTGCAAGGCAGCGTTTTCTTCCGGCAGTTCGGATTGTGAAAAATAGCTTTGCAAATGCGCCCGAAATTTGGTTGCTACCTGAAAAACGTGGGTATCGGCTTCTTGCACTAAGGTTTTCAGCTGTTGCACCGCCTCGCCGTGGATAGCGTTTTCGTGGCTGAGCAAGGTTTTATTCAACTGCTCGAAGTAGCGTTTCAGGTTTTTAAAATCGAACAATTCGAGGATGAGCGTACGCTGAAACTCGTGTTTGGACTGTTGCAAATGCGTTTCGTCGGGGGCGTTTCTGTCGGCAGCTTCCGAGAAAGCACGCACCGTAGCGTCGGTTTTCACACTGGAATGAGCAATCGGCGAGCGCAGCACAATCCCTTCAAAACTTTTGCAACGGCTCAGCGCCACATACACCTGCCCGTGCGCGAAGGCCGACTGCGCGTCAATGATGGCACGCTCGAAGGTTAGCCCCTGGCTTTTGTGGATGGTGATGGCCCAAGCCAAACGCAGCGGATACTGGCTGAAGCTGCCCAGCAGTTCTTCTTGCACTTCCTTGGTTTTTTCGTCGAGGGTGTATTTTACATTCGTCCATTCCGTTGGCGATACGGCGATGTTTTCGGGGTCATCCGGGCATTTTACATAAATCGTATCCGATTGTATATCAATAACTTGCCCGATTTTGCCATTATAAAAACGCTTGTCGCGCGAAGGGTCATTTTTGACAAACATCACCTGTGCGCCGATTTTCAATTCCAGCACCTCGTCGGCCGGGTAGGCATGCGCCGGAAAGTCGCCCATTATTTCTGCTCGGAAACGCTGCGCTTTTGCTGGAATTTTGTCTAAATTTTCGACATTAATCTGCTGAGCCGAAGCATTGTGCGAGGTTAGAATGATGTAGGGTTCGTTTTCAGATGGTTGAAAATCAGGCACATAGCGACTGTTGAGTTCTTCGAGCACATCGGGGTCCAGTTCGTTGTTGCGCACCCTATTCAGCAATTGTATAAAACGATCATCGCTTTGCCGGTAGATGTGTTTGAGTTCAATCGCCACCGGATTGGTCTCGCGCAGGGCGCGGCTGCTGAAGAAGTAGGGCGTATCATAATGCTGGCGCAGCAACTCCCATTCTTCGTCTTTCACGACGGGTGGCAACTGGTGCAGGTCGCCAATCATAAGCAATTGCACGCCGCCGAAGGGCAAAAGCCGATCTTTGTAGCGGCGCAGCACATCGTCAATGGCATCGAGCAGGTCGGCGCGCACCATGCTGATTTCGTCAATCACCAGTAAATCAAGGCTTTGCAACAACTGGATTTTCTGGCGGGTGAAGCGGCGCTGGCGGGCGGCGTCGCGGGCGTACTCTGGCAAAAACAAGCCAAAAGGTAACTGAAAAAACGAGTGAATAGTCATGCCGCCGGCGTTGATGGCCGCTACCCCAGTGGGCGCTACCACGGCCATGCGTTTCACGGGTTCCTGCTTGAGTTGTTGCAAAAAAGTCGTTTTGCCGGTGCCTGCCTTGCCCGTCAGGAAAATATTTTTATGGGTACTGCTGACGTAGTCGAAAGCGAGTTCTAACTGTGGATTGGATTGGTAGTTCATCGTCCGGAAACTTGTCGCTTTTGCAAAAAAAATACGGAATGACTTGCATACAGGCTATAGATGCTTGCCTTGAAAGCGTGGAGCGCATCTGTTCGGGCGCTGAAAAATAGTGCGTTATGACAACAAATAGCTATCCGCAGCAGTAGCAACAAAGATAGCGCAAAGACCCGAAGAGCGCAAGCGCAGGGCAGACTTTTGCAGTGAATTTGCCGTTGAAAGGCTGTATAGTGGCAAAAACAGTTGATTTGCAGACATTTTTACAAATTGATGGGACTATCCTGCGGGCTTTACCGTTATTTTTATTTGTTGATGGGGAAACAAGAAGGGTTGATTCCTAAAATAACGAGCAGCGCGCACATGAAAATATGAGAAAACGACTACACGGCATGCTATTCTGGTGTTTGCTGGCAACGGCCGCTTTCGCGCAAGGCGAGGGCTTGTCCAATCTGCGCAGTAAAACCATTGCCGTGACCGGTACACGCCAAATCGTTGATTCTCTGACAATTATCCCCAATTCGGTAACGGTTTTTCAAAATGGCTCCCGGCTCGACACCTCGTTTTACACCATCAATAATACCGACATCATTTGGCGAAAGCCAGTGGATTCGGTGCTCGTACTGCGCTATCGGGTGCTACCCTACAACCTCGGCAAGCCGCTCGTACGCATTGACACGACGCAACTGCAACGCAGCGCCGATGGCGAGCGCATCATCGCTTACAATCCTTTCCGCGACCGCGAGGAGGCGACGCTCGATTTTCGGGGCTTGGACTACAACGGCAGCTTTGCACGCGGTATTTCCTTTGGCAACAGCCAAGATTTGGTGCTCAATTCTACTTTTAATTTGCAATTAGCAGGCGAAATCGGCGACGGAATTGAAATTCTGGCCGCTATCACCGATGCCAATATTCCCATTCAACCCGAAGGCAACACCCGCCAACTGCAGGAATTCGACCGCATTTTTATTCAACTGAAAAAAAACAATACCCAACTCATCGCCGGCGACTACGACCTCACTCGCCCCGAAGGCTATTTTATGAATTATTTCAAACGCTTGCAGGGCGCTACGGTGAAGCATAGCAACCCTTTGGGCAAGGGGACGCTCAGTACCAACGGCAGTGTGGCCATCTCGCGGGGGCAGTTTGCGCGCAACCAAATCCAGCAGCAGGAAGGCAACCAGGGGCCTTACCGCCTTGTCGGCAATCAGGGCGAGTTGTTCATCATCATCCTGTCGGGCACCGAAAAAGTTTGGCTCGATGGGCAACTCATGCAGCGCGGCATCGAAGATGATTATGTCATTGATTACAACACTGGCGAAATTACTTTTACGAATAAACGACTGATTACCAAAGACTCACGCATTATCATCGAATTTGAATACAGCGACTTGAACTACTTGCGCTCGTTTTACGCTGCCAATGTAGAATACAAGCAGGATCGCCTTCGCCTGTATGGCAATTTGTTCAACCAAAGCGACAGCCGCACCAGCACCGGCGGCCAAAGCCTCAGCGATGCGCAAAAACAAGCGCTGGCAATGGCGGGCGATGCGCCGGCCTTAATACCCGGCTTCGACACCACGGCATTCGCGCCCACGCGGGTGTTGTACAAATTGGAGGAAATCATCAGCCCTTGCGGAGCAGTGGACACCATGCTGGTCTATTCTACCAACCCCGACTCGGCGCGCTACACGGCCCGTTTTTCGATGGTGGGCGCCAATCGCGGCAACTACGTGCTGGATAATACCCAAATTGCCAACGAGCGCGTGTTTCGCTACCTTGCGCCCGATCCACTCACCTGCCAGCCACGCGGCGACCACGAGCCGGTCACTCGTTTGTTACCGCCTCAGCAACAACAACTTATGACCATTGGCAGCGAGTATCAACTCGGTAAAAACGGCGCTTTGCACACCGAACTTGCCCTCAGTCGCAATGATTTAAATCGCTTTTCGCGCCTCGATAGCGACGACGACCTGGGGCTGGCGGCTTACACTGGCTTTCGCCAAAATTTCCGTATAGATAGTACGTGGAGCCTATCAACCGACTTTGGCTACGAATTTGTACAGGAAAATTTTCAACCCTTGAATCCTTATCGGAATCCTGAATTTCTGCGCGACTGGAGCTTAGCCAATGTGCAGGGCATCGGTACGGTGACGCGCGCCACTGAGCATCTGGGGCGGGGTGGTTTCATATTGAAAAACAGACACTTAGGTCAGTGGCAATACCAGTTTAGCGGCTTTTTCCGCGATTCGTTGTACCAGGGCAACCGGCATTTTTCGCGTTTGCAATTTCAGCGCAATGGCTGGGCACTCGATGCCGAGGGCAGTCTGCTCACAGCCGATGCCGCAGGCGAGTTGAATCGCTTTTTTCGACCCAAAGTTCATTTTTCTAAAACTTTTCAAAAGCTAAACAACTGGAAAATAGGCGCTTATAGCGAACGCGAACGAAACGAGCGCATTTTGGCGGAAAGCGGTTTTTTAAATCCAAGCAGCTTTTATTACGACTTGTACCGCGTTTTCGTGGAAAGCCCGACGAGCGAAAAATTCAGCTTCGGGGCGCGGTACCAGCAACGCGAAGATTTTGCACCTTTGGAAAGTGACTTTGTTAAAAGCACCGTAGCTAATGAATTGAATATCAATGGCAATTGGAACGTGCGGCGCACCTTGCAATGGGCGGGCAACTTCACCTACCGGCGCTTAGAGTTGCTCAACGACCTTTTAGTGCAAGACCAGCAGCGCGCATCCGAAACCTTTCTGGGGCGCACCGATGTGAATTTTACCTTCTGGAAAGGTGCCATTCGTGCCAACAACACCTACGAAATTGGTTCCGGGCAGGAGCCGCTCGTGGACTTCACCTACGTGCGCGTGCGCCAAGGCGAGGGTACGCACATTTGGCTCGACTCTTTGTACAACAACGACGGCGTCATCCAGCCCAACGAAATGGAAGTGGCCCCCTTCCGCGACTTGGCCGACTTCGTGCGGGTGAGCGTGTTCACCAACGAGTACATCCGCGCTAATTATGTCAATCTCAACAGCAGCCTGCTGCTCACGCCCAAGGCTATCTGGTTTGACCAAAAAGGACTACGCGCCGTATTAAGCAAATTTTCTACGCAAAGTACGCTGATTATCAATCGAAAAACTTTAGATGATGCCGATATTTCCCCTTGGAATCCTTTCCAACTCGACGTAGCCGATACCGCACTTGTATCTGTAAACTCTAATATTCGTAATATCCTGTTTTTCAATCGCGCCAACCCAAAGTACGACCTACAACTTGGCAATGCAAAGCTTTCCAGCAAAATCGTACAAACCCAGGGCTACGAAGCCCGCCGCAACACCGAGCAGTTCTTTCGCAGCCGTTTGAACTTCGCCAAAAGCCTCAGCGCCCAGTTCAACCTTGTGCGCAGCGAGCGCCTCAGCGATTCTGAGTTTTTCAGCAACCGCGATTTCCGCATCCGGAGTTGGCAAATCGAGCCGCAGGGCACCTGGCTACCGAGCCGCGACTTCCGCACCATCGTCAGCTACAAGTACCAAGCCGACCGCAACACCCTACCCAGCCCCGAAATGCCCGAACTAAGCGCTGCCGCCGCCCGCCAGCACCACCTCAGCTTGGAAATGAACTGGAACCAGTCCACCAACACCAATGTGCGCTTGCGCAGCAGTTTTGTACAAATTGCTTTTGAAGGGGTGCCTGCCTCGCCGGTAGGTTTTGCCATCCTCAACGGGCTACAACCCGGCCAGAATTTCCTCTGGAACGTAGGGCTTGACCGCCAGCTTTCGCGCAACCTCCGCCTCAACCTCAGCTACGAAGGCCGCAAAACCGGCACAGCGCGCGTGGCGCACGTAGGGCGGGCGCAGGTGGCGGCGGTGTTTTGAGTAGCGACGGAGAATTGCCCATACATTTGGGGGGGAACTAGCTTTTATGCTGGGTTGTTGTTATATTTGTATAATCAAGCATCGCACCATGACAAAAATTCAGACCATCATAGAAGAAATACACGATCTAAATTCAGAAGAACTGGAGGCACTCCTGCGTGCAATCCTCCGGCGTATGGATGCTCACAAACAAGCCGAATCCATTCTGGATGAGTACGTTGGCAGCGGTAAAGGTATCTGGGAAATGGATGCCCAGGCATATGTCAATGAGTTGAGAAGAGAAGATATTCCAAGCGCATGAAAATTTTTATTGACACTGCGCCGTTTATTTATATGGCAGAAGCACACCCTGTTTATGCTGAAAGAACGAAGAAATTTATTGCTTTCGCTTTTGCCAATCAGGATAGTTTACTCACAAGCGTAATCTCCTTAATGGAGTTTAGTGTAAAACCCGAACGCGATCATAAAACCAAATCCATTGCTAAACTGCGCTCTACTTGGAATCGGTTAAACGTTCAAATGCTTTCCATTGATGAATCAATTGCGCAAAAAGCTGCAAAGCTTCGTGCCAAATATCCAGCCCTAAAAGGATTAGACTCCTTGCAAATTAGCGCGGCTCTGCTGCATGGTTGCCAGCAGTTTCTCACCAATGATATTCCTTTGCAGAAAATCGAAGAAATCGAAGTTATATTAATCGAGCAATTATAGGGCAACCTCAGCTACGAAGGCCGCAAAACCGGCACAGCGCGCGTGGCGCACGTAGGGCGGGCGCAGGTGGGTGGCGGTGTTTTAAAGTTAATCAATTTATGAATCCACCAAATTCTTGAAAATAATCTTGAAGTGGGTTAGGTTCTTCTCATCAAGAAATCCAAGCTGCGCAATAATGTCTTGTCTTTTGGCAGTCACGATTCTATCAACTTTGAGTACAGAAATCGCTCTCAACCCATTCTGGCTATTGGGCTGTAGTAAGATTTCATTTTCAGAAAGTGTTCCAGGCACAACAGAACTGATAGCGCAAATCACCAAGTCTTGATACTTGTCCTTCGTGTGGCAAATCACTACTGCTGGGCGTACTTTTTTATTCGTGCCTTCCGCAAAAGGAAAAGGAATCAATACAATATCTCCTGTATTCACTGTGGTTTCTTTTCCAAATAATCTTGGTACAAATCTTCGCGTTCATCTTCCCAAAAGGAAAAAGCGCTGTAATCTGCATAAAAATGGCGAATTTCTTCTTCGTCCTCTTCCAAAACATTTCCTTCGAGTTCCGGTTTCAACCATTCCAAGAGCAATGGATACAATCGCTCCAACGTCTCACTGTCCTGAGCATCCACTAACCGAAAAATTTTCACTTTTAATTCTGATGCATTTGTCATGCGCCGTTCTTTATTTTAAGCTAAAATAAGCACTTTTTGCTTACTATGCAACTATAATCTTGCCTCAGCTACGAAGATTATCACATTGTGCGGCCTCGACACAAAACAATCGAAGTACTCTTAGGGCGGGCGCAGGTGGCGGCAGTGTTTTGAGTAGCGGCATCGGAATAGTGCAACCTTCAGGGTGCTCTTTTTGTATATTTGTTGACCCTTTGAGCCAACGACCGCGCACCAACAACTGAAATTATCACTAAATCAATTACATTCGACTATGAAATTATCTACCTTTCTGATGATGGCTGTTTTCTTGCTTTCGCTGAGCTGTGGCAATATCAATCCGCCCAAACCACGATTGTCGAAAAAGACGCCAACCAATCTGCCTTTGGAAAAAATCAATTTGCCGGAAGGCTTTCACATTAGCATCTATGCGGAAAACGTGACCAATGCCCGCTCGATGGCGCTTTCGCCTAATGGTACGCTGTTTGTAGGCACCCGCGACCGGGGTAGCGTGTATGCCTTAGTGGATACCGATGGCGACTACCAGATTGACAAGCAATACGTGCTGGCTAAGGGACTGAATATGCCCAATGGGGTGGCTTTCCGCGATGGCGACTTGTACGTGGCGGAGGTGAATCGCATCCTGAAATTCGAGAATATTGAAGCCAATTTAGACAATCCACCTGCGCCCGTGGTCGTGTATGACCAATACCCGAAAGACAAGCATCACGGCTGGAAATACATCGCTTTTGGCCCCGATGGCAAACTTTACGTACCGGTGGGCGCGCCCTGCAATATTTGTGAGCCGTCGGAAATTTATGCCTCTATCACCCGGATCAATCCGGATGGCACTGGCTTAGAAATCGTGCAGCATGGCATTCGCAATACGGTGGGCTTCACCTGGCACCCCGAAACAAAAGAACTTTGGTTTACCGACAATGGCCGCGACTGGATGGGCGATGACCTGCCCGCCTGCGAACTGAACCATGCGCCCCGCGACAATATGCACTTTGGCTATCCGTACTGCCACCAAGGGGATTTGCCCGACCCGGAGTTTGGTGCTAAGCGCAGCTGCGAGGAGTTTACGCCGCCTGTACAAAACCTCGGCCCACATACCGCACCGCTGGGGCTGGCTTTCTACACGGGCACGCAGTTTCCGGCAGCATACAAAAACAAAGTACTCATTGCTGAGCATGGCTCCTGGAATCGCAGCAAAAAAATTGGCTATCGCATCTCGATGGTCACGCTGGATGAAAATTTCCAAGCGACAAGCTACGAGCCTTTTGCCGATGGCTGGTTGATGGAAGAGGAGGACGACGTATGGGGCCGCCCCGTAGCTATTACCTTTTTGCCGGATGGCTCTATGTTGGTATCTGACGATTATGCCGATGTCATTTATCGGATCTATTACGAGGGTTGATTTGCAATCAAAATAGCTCAAAAGAGACGTGTCGGAAAAGCAGTGCTGCCCGGCGCGTCTTTTGTTTTTTAGAATACAAGTATCTGAAAATCAGCATTTTGAATCAAAATTTAATTTACCGTTTTCATCCCAAACGGTATTAACAACTGTTAAGACGGATTTAAGACCGTGCCCCGGCGTTGACAAAACCGTGAAAATGGTTTTAATTTGCAAATCGGTTGTAACTATCATTTTTAGAAATCACCTGTAATTCAAAACATCATCCGACCATGCAAAACAACCTCAAACCGGCTGTGCTGGTTATTGCGGTGCTAAGTCTCCTGCTGGGGCTAAGTATTGGACAAAACCACCGGCAATACCTGCACATTCAACATTTAACAGCGGCATCCTACGACGATTTGGTACCTGCAATGTTGCCGTTTCAACAACGCAAGCACGCCGAGCAGGCGCACTGGCAGTGCCATCAAGCAGCAGCTGAGGCCCTACAAGCAGCCAAACACGAGCTGTACGCAGAGCGAGAAGCCATGTTGCACGAATTGCACCACGAAATAGCACAGGCACAAAAAGAATGGCGCCATCGGTAAGGCAGCGCCAGATACCAGCTAACTATTTCTTCGGCGGGTGCGAGCTTAGAAATAGCTCATCCAATTGCTCTTTGGCGATTTCCGAAGGTGCGTCAATCATCATATCGCGGCCCTGATTGTTTTTCGGAAAGGCAATAAAATCACGGATGGATGACTGCCCATTCATCACCGCACATAAACGGTCGAAGCCGAAAGCAATGCCCCCATGCGGCGGTGCGCCGTACTCAAAAGCGCCCATCAGAAAGCCAAATTGGTACTCGGCTTGTTCTGGCGTGAAGCCCAGCAAGCGGAAGTTTTTCATTTGCAAATCCCGATCGTGGATACGAATCGAGCCGCCGCCAATTTCCGAGCCGTTCAGCACGAGATCATAGGCATCGGCGCGCATACCTTTGAGTACTGCGTGGTCGGCGCTGGTCATTTTGGCAATATCCTCCGGCTTGGGCGAGGTGAAAGGATGGTGCATAGCATAGAAACGCTCCGTGTCTTCGTCCCACTCCAATAGCGGAAAATCCACTACCCATAGGGGTTTGAAGTCGCCCGGCTGAATCAAATTGAGGCGGCGGCCCATTTCGAGGCGCAGCTCATTAAGTTGTTTGCGGGTTTTTTCGGCTTCGCCAGCCAGCACCAATAGCAGGTCGCCCGGTTGGGCACCCGCGCGTTCTAACCAAATCTTGAGCTCCTCTGGTGTGTAGAATTTATCCACCGACGATTTCACGCTACCATCGGCCTCATAACGCACATACACGAGGCCTTTCGCCCCGATTTGCGGGCGCTTCACGTAGTCGGTCAGTTCGTCTATCTGCTTGCGCGAATAGCTCGCCGCCCCCGACGCACAGATGCCAGCCACGAGTGCTGCGCCATCGAACACCGGAAAGCCCTTTCCGGAAGTAAAATCCACCAATTCGCCCCCGTGAAAAGGATCGTCCACGGTAGTTTTGAGCGGTACAAATTCCATCCCGAAGCGCAGATCGGGTTTGTCGGAGCCATAGCGTTGCATCGCTTCGTCGTAGCTCATGCGCGGGAAATCGGACAACTCAATGCCGAGTACCGTTTTGAATAGATATTTGGTCAGCCCTTCAAAAGTGTGCAGCACGTCCTCGCGGGTCACAAAAGCCATTTCACAGTCTATCTGCGTGAATTCCGGCTGGCGGTCGGCGCGCAGGTCTTCGTCGCGGAAGCATTTTACAAGCTGAAAATAGCGATCCATACCTGCTACCATCAGAATTTGCTTGAAGGTTTGGGGCGATTGCGGCAAGGCATAAAACTGCCCTGCATTCATGCGGCTGGGCACCACGAAATCGCGCGCGCCTTCGGGAGTGCTTTTGATGAGTACTGGCGTTTCTACTTCTACGAAGTGTTCGCCAGCGAGGTATTTACGCGTTTCAATCGCTAACTGACTGCGAAACAGCAGGTTGCGTTGTACTGGTGTGCGGCGCAAATCGAGATAGCGGTATTTCATGCGCAGGTCGTCGCCACCGTCGGTGTCATCTTCAATAGTGAAAGGCGGCACTTTCGAGGCGTTGAGCACCTGGAGTTCTTGTACTTCTATTTCAATATCGCCAGTGGCTCGATTAGGGTTTTTGTTAATACGTTCGCGCACTTTGCCTTTGGCAGTAATCACAAATTCGCGGCCGAGGGCACGCGCCTGCGCACTCAGCTCCGGCCGGCTGTCTTGGTCAAAAACCAACTGCGTAATGCCATAGCGGTCGCGCAAATCCACGAAAGTGAGCGCGCCAAAATCTCGGCTGGTTTGCACCCAACCGCTCAGGGTCACTTCTTGTCCTACATGGCTCATGCGAAGTGCTCCGCAGGTGTGCGTACGATACATGCTGTTGTATTTGATGGTTTCAAATTGGAAAATAAAATGGCTATTCAAAATAGCGCACAAAAATAAGAGAAAGGTAAATAGAATGATAAAAGCGTGCCGAAAAAGGATGCAAAAAGCATAAAAAAAGCCTTTGGATACTGTGTCCAAAGGCTTCTGACTTGCTGTGAGGGAAGGATTCGAACCTTCACGAGGAGATTAGGAACAGAACAAGTTTGGTGGTCAACCCCTGTCGGCAAACCGGCTATATCCTGTCTTTATTTCTGGACCCCCACCCCCGAGACAAGAGGGCATGGCTGCCTAAAGTTTCATCACCTCACAGTGTTTTGATGTGGGATTGTCTCTTCTTTCAGAAACACAACATTGCAAATGTACAGCATTTTGCTTTTTTAATGCAAATTTTTTAATAAAAATTTTAAAAATTTACAAAATTCGCAATAAATTATTATTTTTATTGATAAAATAAAAACGAAACTGTTTGGGAAACGAAATTGATTGAAAATCATTTAAAAGCAAGGTTTTTACCCGGAAAATGAAAATATTTGCGTGCTTTTTTACGAATTTCAATACTACAATTATGATCCGTTCTGCCTCCTTGATTACTGCTTTGCCCCACACATCCGCCTACCCGGTGCTGGGTACGGCCCTGCGCGCCGAAGATTTCTATCCATTGGACTTGAGTGTGCAAAATGCTGATTTTCAAGCTTTAAACGTGACTACTTACGACGGCTTGGACGCTTACATTCAGCAAATATTGCAAGAGCAACACGCACAGGTGGGCTACGGCGGCTACGGCGAACACCGCATTTTTTACCAGCAAAGTCCGTTGTTCAACGACGGAGTGCAGGAGCCGCGCTGCATTCATCTGGGGCTGGATCTCTGGGCACCTGCCGGAACGCCCATTTATGCGCCTTTGCCTGGCAAAATCCACAGTTTGCAATACAATGGCGGCGTGCTGGACTACGGCGCGACCCTTATTTTAGAACATACCTTGCCGGAGGGCACCTTGTACAGTTTGTACGGACATTTGTCGCGGGCATCGCTCAGCGCTTGGCAGCCGGGGCAGCCAGTGACCAAAGGCGCACCGATAGCACACATTGGGGCCCAAGAAGACAATGGAGGTTGGGTTCCGCATTTGCATTGGCAATTGATGCTCGACATGGAAGGCCGCAGCGGCGATTTTCCGGGCGTAGCCACCCCCACAATGGCGGCTCATTATTTGGCAATTTGCCCCAATCCTGCGCTGCTGTTGCCGATTATCAATGCTTGGTCATTGGCCCGATAGTGCCATACACCGCCCGGTGGTCGGAAAAACGAGTACGCTGCCGATTCGCGCCCAGCACCACCCAGTCGGGTGCCACCAATATATAATCAATGCGTAGCCCCGGAATACGCCCCAAATACGTGAAGCCTAAGCCCCGGCCGCGCTGCCGGAAAGTATCTTGCAAGCCCTGCGACAGGATGCGGTAAGTATAAGATTGTGGAATATCATTCAAATCGGCACAAACGATAACCGGATGCGGGCTTTCGGCAATTTTGGCGGCTACCGATTCGGCCTGCAGGGCGCGTTTTTGTACTGCCCGCCGAAATCGGCCCAAGGCACCCCGAATTTGCAGCCAAGTCTCGCGCTGCTGAAAATCGCCTTTAGTTGCTACCTCTTCGGCTATGGCGGAAACCGCATTGCTTTGCAAATGCACATTGAATACGCGCACGGTGCGACCCTGCACATTGAGGTCGGCGTATTGATAGCCATTCGAGCTATTGAATTGTACGGTTTCAAATTGCAAAATCGGGAAAGCGGAAAAAATGGCTAATTCGCTGTTGCTGCGCTGAGCGCGGTGCGGAAGTTGCTGCTTTTGTTGCAAATACTGGGCGTAGGGTTTGGCTTGATTGGGCGTATTCGGAAATTCCTGAAAACAGGCGATACTTACGTTTTTGCCCTCCAGTACAGGCGCGAAGGTCGCTTCCGAGGTAGTTTCGATGGTATTCGGATAGAATTTGAAATTATGGGCATTGAAAGAAAGTATTGTTATTGCATCTTCTGCATGATAGGCACCGGTGCTCAGTCCTACCACGCTGCGCAAATGCCCCCAGCCAAGCAGCAGGCAGCCCAATGAAAAGAGAAAATACCAATTTTTGCGCGCCGCCCAAAGGAGAATGAACAAGAAGTTGAGTAAGAGCAGCCAAGGGTAGAGCAGCCCAAAAAAAGCCATTGGCCAAAACCGAATCGGGCTGACCCAAGGCGCCAGATAGGCTAAGAAAGTCAGCAAAATCAAACAGACGTTTAGCAGCCGTAACCAGTAGAACCGTTTCAAAAGGCGTTACTTTTTGCTGGCATTAAACAGAAATTCTTTCTCGTGCTCGGAAAGGCTGTCGTAGCCAGATTGCTTGATCTTGTCGAGGATGGCGTCCAATTGCTCTTGGTAGGAAAGGTCTTCTTCATCCGTGACGGTCATCGCTTTACGGGCAGTAGCGCGCGCCTGTTTGTGGGGGTTTTTGTAGGCCATACGAGGCCCAGGTTTTTGTTTTTGCCCAACGAGGCTCTGGAAAAAGCTGTTGATCCGATTGAAGAAGCCATTGATAGGCATGGCAAGATCATTGCCGTTGCGCAATTGTTGTACAAATAACCAGCCCATAGCCACCCCACCGAGGTGCGCCAGATGCCCGCCGGTATTGCTGTCGTTGGCAATGGAAATCAGGTCTATGAAGACCAGTGCCATCACAATATATTTCAATTTAACATCGCCCAGCAGCAGCAAGCGCATGATATAATCCGGGGAAATAAATGCCGCAGCCGACACGACCGCCATCACGGCCGCCGAAGCTCCAAGCGCAAAGCGCGCTCCCATGGCACCGTAAGGCATCAAGTTGGCGCTGAGAAAATAAATGATAGCTCCGGCCAAGCCGCCCAGTAAGTAGATAGGCAGTACGCGCTGATTGCCAATAAAATCTCCAACGATACGCCCAAACCAGTAGAGAAAAAGCATATTCCAGAGGATGTGCCAGAAGCCCTCGTGCAAAAACATATGCGTGAAAATCACCCAAGGATGCGTGAGCACGTACTTCCAGTCGGAAGACATACTCAAAAAATTGACTACATCCCGAAATAAGGGAGACGGCTGAGCGCCATTGCTCACATAGAGAATGATACCAACAAGGTGAATGAACGCAAATACCGCCACATTAATGATAATGATGCGCGTCACCATATTGCCGTAGCCAAATTCTCTTTTTACATCTTCCCAAATTGATTGAAACATCGCAGTAAAAAATTACGGATTTTCAAAAAAGACAAACGGAGCTTGATAAGTAATAAATTATTGAAAACTAACCGTGTTCATTTTGCAATTAAAACCTTGTGCCTGTAAATCGGCCCGCTAAAATTAGCAATAATCCCGTTAACGCGCCGCCCAAATGTGCGAAGTGCGCGATATTGTCCCACGAAAAATTATTGACGCCGAGGTAAAGTTCCAGCAGCATCAATATCGGGATAAAATACTTTGCTTTGACCGGCACCGGAAAAAACAGGAGCATCAGCTCGGCATTTGGAAATTTCATACCAAAAGCCAGTAGCAATCCAAAAATAGCTCCGGAAGCGCCCACCACTGGTATATTCATCTGAAACGTCCGGTATTGCTCCATCGCTCCGGCTGCCTGAGACACTATGCCCATGTCGCCATCTTGAATGGCGCTGCTCAGTTTCATTACATTGCTTCGGTACCCCGCATTGAGCCGATCCAAGGGCACTTTTTTGAAAAAATCCCAAAAGGTATCGTAGCTTGGGGCAGCCCGAAAGGCATCAATGGCCGCCTGCATTTGCGAAAAATCTAAATAATTGACAAACAGATGCAAAGCTGCTGCGCCGGCTGCACACACAAAGTAATAGAATAAGAAACGTTGAGCGCCCCATAATGTTTCCAAGGCACTGCCAAACATGACTAAGGCGAACATATTAAAAAAAATATGCATGACACTACCGTGCATGAAAAAGTGCGTGACCAACTGAAACGGCTGAAAATTTTCGGATTCGGGGTAGTACAGCGCCAGCATACTCGTATTGAGTACAAAGCCCGCCAAGAAGACTAAGACATTGATAATCAACAGGTTTTTGGCAACATCTGTAATTCGGAGCATGGTATTGAAAATCTTGTATTGTGCAAAAAGGTGCTACCACAAGAACGGGCCATCGGGCGGTATGTTCTACAAACCAAACCTTTTTTCCAGCTCTTCCAGTTCAAAAGTGATGAAACAATTTCGACCAGCGGGGCTTTTGTAGGGCAGTTCGCAAGCAAACAATCTATCAATGAGCGATTGCATTTCAGCGGGTTCGAGTATTTGACCGCGTTTGATGGCAGCACTTTTGGCCATAGCCCGGGCAATATTGTCGCGCAGGTCGAGTTTCAGGTCGAGATTATCACGGTACCGGGCCAACAGTTCTTCTATCAGTAGCCCTTCATTGGCCGCGTCGGCCAGCTCGGCGGGTACGCCATGAATCAGGAAAGTATTGCCACCAAACTCCTGAATATCAAAGCCCAACTGGTTGATTTCATCTATTATTTCGCGCAGCAACGCGGCTTCAGCCGGAGCCAGATCTACCGTGCCGGGAAAGAGGCGTTGTTGGGTAGAAGCGGTCTGTTCGTCGAGAATGCGCAGATACTGTTCGTACAAAATACGCTCGTGTGCCGCCTGCTGGTCAATGAGCAAAAAGCCCGACTTAATTTGGCTGATAATGTACATCCCGTGTAGCTGGGCCGGTGCCTTGTGTGGCTGCTGTGCGCCGCCAGCGGGCAGGTTGGTGTCTGTCCATTCGCTTTCTACGGTCAGAGAAGTAGGCAAGGTATCGGGCAGGTTTTCCGAATCACCGGTAGCCAATTTGGCGTAAAGCATTTCCCAGTTTTTCAGGTTGGACTGCTCGCGCTGCGTCTCGGCGTTATCTTCAGTGCGATTGAGCTTGCTGGGCAAAGTAAACGCTCCCGATTCGCTGCTTCCGCGCTGCAAGGGCGTGCCGGTGCCAATGCGCACCGAAGCCATGGAGGTATCATCGTCAAAATCGAGTGTAGGAGTGATGCTGTGCCGCCCCAGCGCGTGCCGAATGCTCACTTTCAAATAGTTATAAATGAGGCGCTCGTCCTCAAACTTAATTTCCTGTTTCGTCGGATGCACATTCACATCAATACGGGCAGGGTCTATTTCGATAAAAATCACAAATAACGGATAGTGGTCGGGCTGCAGCAATTCTTCATAAGCCCCCATCACGGCATGTTGCAAGTAGCCACTTTTGATAAAGCGATTGTTGACAAAAAAAAGCTGCTCGCCTCTGGTTTTGCGGGCGTACTCGGGCTTGCCTACGAATCCGTGCAGGCGTAGGGCCTCGGTTTCTTCGATGATGGGTACTAATTTTTTGTTGCAATGATTGCCAAAAACGCCGATGATGCGTTGCCGCAAATTGCCCGCAGGCAAGTGAAAAATTTCGGCGTTGTTGTGGTGCAATGAGAAGAAAACTTCGGGGTGTGCCAGTGCAATGCGCTGGAATTCGTCGAGTATGTGGCGTGTTTCTACTGAATTGGATTTCAAGAAATTGCGTCGAGCTGGCACATTGTAAAACAGGTTTTTCACCGACAGGCTCGTACCCACCGGGCATTGGCAGGGCTCCTGCAATTTTACTTCCGAATCTTCAATGACGATGCGCGTGCCCAGCTCGTCGGCAGCGCGGCGGGTGCGCATTTCTACCTGTGCTACGGCAGCGATGGAGGCTAAGGCCTCGCCCCGGAAACCCATGGTACGGATATCGAAAAGGTCTTCGGCTCGGCGTATTTTGGAGGTAGCGTGCCGCTCGAAGCTCAAGCGAGCGTCCGTTTCTGACATACCGCTGCCATTGTCAATGACTTGAATAAGGGCGCGCCCTGCTTCTTTGACGATAAGTTTAACGCTGGTGGCACCGGCATCAATGGCGTTTTCCATTAGCTCTTTCACCACGGAAGCTGGCCGCTGAATGACTTCGCCGGCGGCAATTTGATTGGCTATAGCGTCGGGCAATAATTGAATGACATCCGTCATATTTGCTTTGGATTACCGTTGTTTGCAACGGGCAATAATACCCAAAAAATACGTCAATTGGCTCCTGTTTCTAGAAATTTTGCCAATCTCGGCAAATAATTGGTCAGTAGCAAAAACGACAAAATCAGCAAACCAACCACCACGCCAAATAAAATAGCATTGGAGCGTATCACTTGCTGGCGGCGGTAGCTGTTGTTGCTATAACTACGACTGCGCAAGCCACTGGAAATTCGCGTTTTAATTGCTTCGTGGTCGCTTTCTTGCATTTTTTCGATGCGCTTGAGCCGTTCTTCGAGTTCTTCCTTACGGGGGTCCCAGTAGCGGGTTTTGTACTCGAATTGCTGGTTTTTCGGCATTTTGTTGAATTTTAGAAATGCCATAATTTCAGGTATTATTGGTTATAAAATGTGTGCACTGGTGGCGGTTCCGTTTGTAGCTCGCCCATTACATCCTGGTTTTCTTTTTTTAAAACCGCCCGTACCCGCGAATGGTTCTCTTTATCGCCATTGCATCATTGGTCGGCGGGCTGTTTGTCCGCCCCGAAAAGGGTTTCTAAGCCCTGGGTATAACGCGTCTGCAAGTCCCCGCCCGGCGCCCCATAAATAAAGTAAGCTTCGATATGCGGCAATTGCTCGGCCGTAATGAGCGATTTTTCTAAGCCCATAATCATAAAAGCGGTGGCCCAAGCGTCGGCGGTAGCACAATCAGCAGCAAAAACTGAGGCGCTAAGCAGCCGAGTACGCTTTGGGTAGCCCGTAGCCGGATTGATTTCGTGACCGTATTTCACGCCATCTACTTCATAGAAGTTGCGGTAGTTGCCTGAAGTAGCAATGGATCGGTCGGGCAGTTCCACGGCGGTTTGTAGGTCTGTAGTTGCGGCATCTTCCTTGGGCAGGTTGATACCGATGGTCCAAGTTACGCCACGAGCGTTGCGACCTTTGGCACGGGCTTCGCCGCCGATATCAATTAGATAGTGCTGCACGCCACGTTGTTCTAACCATTCAGCAATTTCATCAATGGCGTAGCCTTTGGCAATGGCACTGAAATCGAGTTGCACGCCGGGCAGCGCCTTGCGCAGGGTAGTGCCGTCGAGCGTTACGAGGTGCATGCCCACGAAGCGGCGCAGTGAGTCCACGGCCGCGCTATCCACTTGTGTGACTGGCTTTTTGGGCGTGTAGCCGAAGCCCCAGTAATTGACCAAGGGCATGACTGTGGGGTCGAAAGCGCCGCCAGATTGTTCAAAAACGATGCGTGATTTTTCTATATTGCCAATAAAATAAGCCTTGCTGGCAATGTCTATACCGCTTTCCGACTGGTTGAACTGTGAAATAGTGGAGGTGGGAATGTAGGTCGAAACTTCCTGATTGAAATCCTGTAAAAACTGCTCGATATCCGGTTGGAAATTGCGATTCAGGCTATCGCCATACGTGATGCGATAATAAGTGCCCATGGTTTTGCCCTCCAGCGTCAGGTAAGGCAGCGCGGTGGTGTCAGGCGCGTTTTTACAAGAAAAAAGCAGGGCGACAAGCGCTCCGAGAAGCAGAAACTTTTGCATAATGCAAGAGAAATTTGGCGTTTTCATATTTTGTTCCGGAACTTAGCGTCAAGCGAATACCAGCCCGCCCCGGCGATAGCAATGGCAATGAATCCGACAAGGTACAACAGCGCTTTTTCCTTGGTGCTAAAGGGATCGGGCGCGTGCCGGATAAAGGCGGCCACCGCCATAGTGATAATCAAAAAACCACTGGCGATGCGGGTATAAAGCCCAGACATTATCAAAAGGGAACATACTACCTCGGCAAATGTTGCCAATGCAAGCGACACCACGGGCCCCAGCCCCAGAAAGTCCATGAATTTGATTTCTTCGCCTCCGAAAAGCCGCAGCAGCTTGGGGTAGCCATGTCCATAAATCATAAAAGCACCGAGGCTTAGCCGCAGAATAAGCAGGGCAAGGTCGTTAGGGCGATTGAATTGAAGCATACGATTGAGTTGGGTTTTACCAAACCGGTTTTCAATGGCAAAAGTACGCAATTTTACCTGCATCAGCCATGAAAAGGCTTGGTTTTCGCGTGGTTTTAACCATTGGTTCCTGCCAGCAAATTTTCATACACCTTGCGCATTTCCTGCACGGTACGCTGGGTACTGAAAATGGTCGCAATGCGTTGGCGGGCTTGAGCGCCCATCTGCTGCGCCTGTTCCGGATGCTCGTATAGATGCTGCATAGCCTTAGCTATGGCGGGTGGGTCTTTGGGCGGTACAATCCATCCGCTGATGCCATCTTCGATCATCCCTTTATTGCCAGGGATAGCAGTAAGAATCGGTGCAATGCCGAGGCTCATGGCTTCGAGGCCTGCTTTAGGAGTGGCTTCGCCCTTGATGGACGGGAGTACAAAAGCATTAGCGGCAGCTACAATATTGAGTGCGTCATTGCGATAGCCAGGAAAGACAAAATGTGCGCGGTAGGGGCTGCGCTGCACCATTCGCATGATGCGGGGGCTGTCCATATCGCGCCCGATGAGCAGCACGCGAATGTTCAGGCCCGGCGGCAGATAGTGCGTAGCCGCAATCAAATACCGAACGCCTTTCATCTTGCGGGCATTGGCAACACAAACGAACGTGAAAGCGTCTGGCGGAAGGCGGAATTCATTGGCAAGATCAAGCGGCTCAATGGATGCGTACCAGCTCAGGTCGTGTCCTTTATTCACAGTGATGGCTTTCTCTGGGCGCCAGAGTTGTCGGCGCAGATGGTCGCGCACCGAGTCCGCAAGGCAGGTAATGACATCAATGCGCGGATTGAGAAACAGCAGATAGCTCTGAGGCAGATACCATTTCATATTATTGCTGGTGTACCCCCGATAGGCGGCTACTTTCACCGGCAGGCCACGCGCAGCCAGCGCACCATTGATGATGGCTCCGCGATTGAACAGGTGCATAACGTCGTATTTGCCTTCCTGGAGGGCGCGTCGGATAAAGCGGATATCCGACAAATTTATTCGCCGGTGGGGATGAAAATCAATCACTCGGATGCCCGCGTCCCGAAATCTTTCTGCGAAAGGAGCGTCTCCTTGGGTCATTACGGTGATGTCTAACCCTGCTTTTTGCAAACCAATAAAGATTTCGCCTTCTGGGCGCACCGCATTCCAGGAATCTTTGTAAGAAGAAATGACCAATACTTTAATGGGCATCCGAATTGTTTTTGGCAAAAGTACTAAAAATTGCCTATTGACGGCATCGGCTGTTTTCTATAAAATGCCCTCTTCTTTCGCTTGCTGTTGGATGCCATGCAACTGTACTGGCTCAGCCGGGCGCCGGCGCAAGCGCAGGTTCAGGAACTCGACAAATAGCGAGAAAGCGATTGCAAAATAAAGATAACCTTTGGGTACAACGCCAATTTCGGTATCGGCGATGGACAAATGCGCCAGGTGGGCACCTTCGGCAATGAGCATAAAGCCAATCAAAATGAGAAAGGCCAGCCCCAGCATCTGGATGGTTGGATGTTTATTAACAAAACTGCCTACCGGCACGGCGAAAAGCATCATGATAAGTACCGAAACAACCACCGCGATTACCATAATCACCATCGCTCCTGTTAGCCCGCTGGTCATGCCCACAGCTGTCAGAATGGAATCAAAGGAAAAGACGATATTGATCAAGGTAATTTGCAAAATAGCATTGGACAAGGTGACTTGTTTATTGCGCTTTTGGGCCGACAGATCTCCGCCGTGTTGGCTACCTTCCAGCTTGTGGTGAATTTCGGTGGTGCTTTTGTACAACAAAAACAGGCCGCCAGCAATCAATATCAGGCTTTGCCCTGAAAATCCGCCACGTATCAAGGAATCAGAATCGCCTATATAAAACCATGGGGCTTTCATCGCTACCAGCACCGAAATGCCAAACAGCAGCGCAATACGCATGCCCATGGCTAATATCAGCCCGATATTGGTAGCGCGAGGGCGCTCGCTTTCCGGCAATTTGCCAGCAGCAATAGAAATGAAAATAATATTGTCAATACCGAGTACTATTTCTAAAAAAGTCAGCGTCAGCAGGCTCATCCAAACGCCAACCAGCGTAAAATCGGGCAGTATGAATTCCATAAAAGGCAAGGTTTTTTATGCAGCAATGTTACGAGGAAAGTTTGATTGTTTGATCATTTCAGGGCTACATTATTTGCGGCATCAGAAGGCAAGCTACTCCGACTCGTCCAACAGGTCTGGGCGCCGCTCGCGGGTGCGTTGCAAGGCTTGTTCGTAGCGCCATTCCTCGATAGCGGGCGTATTGCCGGAGGTCAATATTTCCGGGACTTGCCGCCCTCGAAACTCCGCCGGGCGGGTATAAACCGGCGGCGCCAGCAGGTTGTCTTGAAAAGAATCGAAGAGCGCGGAGGTTTCGTCATTGAGTACGCCGGGCAGCAGCCGACCGATGGCATCCACGAGTACGGCCGCGGCCAATTCGCCCCCCGACAGCACGTAGTCGCCAATAGAAATTTCCAGGGTGACATACTCCTCGCGGATGCGCTCGTCAATGCCCTTATAATGCCCGCATAGCAGGAGCAGATTATTTTTGAGTGAAAGCCGGTTGGCAAGGGCTTGATTCAGGGTACGCCCGTCGGGGGTCAGATAGATCACCTCGTCGTAGCTACGCTGTGCTTGCAGTTCATCAATACAATTGGCTAAGGGTTCGGGCATCATCACCATGCCAGCGCCACCCCCAAACTGGTAGTCGTCAATCTGCCGGTGTCGCCCCAGCCCGTACGTGCGCAGATTGTGCACTTGCACCGCAAGCAATTCGCGCTCCTGTGCCCGCTTCAAAATAGAATGCCGGAAAGGACTTTCGAGCAGCTCCGGCACCGCCGAGATAATATCAATACGCATCATGCATTGTCAGAAAGTTGTATCATCAGTAGTTGTGGGTTGCTTCGGTACAAGCCTTGCACCTTAGCCATGAACAAAGGTACGCCAAATCTTTGGGTTTGTGGTGCTTGGAAAAACAGCCCGAAGCGCGCCCACCTGCTTGTGGAAAAAATTCCGTGCATCTTTTGTCAGAAAAGAGACCTTGAGGAAACCTCTCGGCGCAAGTTGGTGTTGTCCCAACAAAATTTTATTCCGCCTAAACCAAACGCATGAAAAAGCACCCGACCCTCACCACTCTTTTGCTACTGCTGTGTACAAGCTACGCCTTTAGCAATAACGGCTTTGAACAGCCGCCTATTGTAGCCAAAAAAGCCAAGCAGCCCATTGTGCTGGACGGCACGCTCGACGAAGCGGCCTGGTTCGCTGGTACGCCCGCCAGTGATTTCTGGGAGTATTTCCCCACCGATAGCCTCCGCGCCGATGTAAAAACGGAAGTGTATTTTACTTACGATGACAAATTCCTTTACATTGGTGCTAAATGTTATTCCAATCAGCAAAATTATGTCATCCCTTCGCTGCGCCGCGATTTTCGGGCCGGCGGTAATGATAATATCACCTTCATCCTCGACCCGTTCAATGACCGTACCAACGCTTTTGTATTTGGCACCAACCCGCTCGGCGTGCTGCGCGAAGCGCTTTTAGCCAATGGCTGCCGCGATTTTGATACCGACTGGAATGACTCCTGGGACAATAAATGGAGCGGCGTAGCCAAAATCCACGACGATCACTGGGCTTGCGAGTTGGCTATTCCCTTCACTACCTTGCGCTTTAAGGAGGGAGCCACCGAATGGCGCTTCAACTGCTATCGCTTTGATACCCAATCGAATACGCGCACCGTCTGGAACCGCATTCCGCAAAACCAACTCATCGCCAACTTGGCATTTACCGGAGTGTTGCGCTTTGACGAGCCACTTAAAAAAGCCAGCTCCAGCGTGTCGCTTATCCCTTACGTGACCGCCAATACGGCGCGCAATTTTCAGGAAGGTACGCCGGCTGAGCGCGGTTTTGATTTTGGCGGCGACGCCAAGATAGCGCTTAGTCCCAGCCTGAATTTGGATTTGACCGTCAATCCGGACTTTTCGCAAGTGGAAGTGGACCAGCAGGTTATCAATCTCGATCGCTTTGAAATTTTCTTCCCAGAGCGGCGACAGTTTTTTCTCGAAAATGCCGACCTTTTCAGCGATTTTGGCGATCCGCGTATCAATCCGTTCTTCTCGCGGCGCATCGGTGTAGCTATTGACACGACCACGGGACAGAACATCGCCAATCCAATTCTTTTTGGGGCGCGCCTGAGCGGCAAATTGGACAACAACTGGCGTACTGGGCTACTCAATATGCAAACCGCCCGCGACGAGGCCAACGGGCTGCCGAGCTTTAATTATACCGTAGCGGCGCTGCAACGCAAACTCTTTACTCGTTCCAACATTGGGGCTATTTTTGTCAACAAACAGGCGTTCACCAATGAGGAAAACAACGGCACTTACAACGATTTCAACCGAGTAGCCGGGCTGGATTACAACCTCGCTTCGTCCGATAATCGCTGGAATGGCAAGGCCTTCTACCATCAAGGATTTTCGCCGGAAGGCAGCAAAGGGCAGTTTGCACAGGGCACGCGCCTCGAATACCGAGTGCGCCCTTTCAGCGTCAGTTGGCAGCACCAGTGGGTAGGCGCTAACTACCGTCCGGAAGTGGGCTTCCTGCCTCGGCGCAATTTTTTCAATATCAATCCGAACGTGCAAGCGTTTTTCTACCCGCGCAATAACTGGCTCAACCAGTACGTCATAGGCTTCGACGCAGCGGTACTTTGGACGCCCGAATACGGCCGCACCGACCATAGCTACATAGTCTATTGGGAAGCCGAGCTGAATAACTCCAGCAACCTAAGCGCTGGCCTCAGCCACGAATACACCTACCTCTTGGAGCCTTTCGACCCTTCGCGCAGCGGCGCAGTGCCCTTGCCGGGCAATCAGGGCTACGGCTACACTTCTTTCGGAGTGTTTTATCAATCCGACCAGCGGCCCAAGTTTTCCTATCGCCTCTCACCGAGTATAGGCGAATTTTTCAATGGTTATCGCTACGAAATGAGCGGCGCGCTCAATTATCGCTACCAGCCGTACGGTTTCATCGCCTTGAATATCAATTATAGCTACATTGACCTGCCTGCACCTTATGCCAGCACCGGGCTGCTACTGGTGGGGCCGCGCATTGACCTGACGCTGACGCGCAGCTTGTTTATCACTACTTTCATTCAATACAATGACCAAATTGATAATGTGAATATCAATGCCCGTTTGCAATGGCGATTCGCGCCGGTGAGCGACTTTTTCTTAGTTTATACCGACAATTACGCAGGGGCTGATTTTTCGGTAAAAAACCGCGCCATTGTAGCAAAATTTACCTATTGGCTGAATTTATAAGCAATCGGGACAACCCTCGCGCCAGTCGTCTCATTGTATAATAAGGTAACAGCCTTTGCAACCGTACATTGCGAAAAGCAAAATGGACAAACCGCCGCCAAACGCCGATAATATGGAACCAATACATACCAAACACGCCAAATTAGCGCGACCAGCCACTGGCTTTTTCGGTAGAAACGAGTGGGCCATCTTAGGTACGCCCTGCGGCAATATCCAGCGCTTGGCCTTTGCCTTGATTGAGCGTTTGCAACAGCACTACGCCTTTGCTTACGTAGATGCCGACCACGCCGCAGCCGATGCCGAAGCGGCACAAGGTAGCGATGCGCATAGCGCCTTGAGCCACGGAGCCGTGCTTGAATACACCGACAAAATAACGCGCCACCGTTTCGATTGGCAAGCCAAAATGGACGACCGTCAACACCGCTATCATTACAACGCCGTAGATGTTGTCTTGGTGAATGGCAATCATTTCCAAGCCAACCGCCAGATTGTCGTCATAGACCCGAAAAAAGAAGCTTCCCTGCTGAAAAGACTCCCGCAACTGACTGACGTGCAATTAGTACTGCGCACTGAGCCGAGCCAAGCGATTTATCCCTTTTTGCAGGAAAAACTGCAGCCGGATACGCCGGTGTTGAAATTATCAGATATAGCAAGCATTGCCGCATTTTTGGAAAAACAGTTGGCACAGACGCTACCGCCGCTCTACGGGTTGGTGCTGGCCGGAGGTGAGAGCCGCCGCATGGGCGAAGATAAAGGCGCATTAGCCTACCACGGCAAGCCCCAACGCGAGCACGCCGCCGATTTGCTCAATAGCTTTTGCAAACGCACCTTCCTGTCGTGCCGGCCCGGGCAGCAGATAGACACGGCGTATCCCGTTATTAGCGATACTTTTCTGTACCTTGGTCCCTACGGCGCTATTTTGTCGGCTTTACGCCAATACCCGGACGCGGCCTGGTTGGTAGTTGCCTGCGATTTGCCTCTCCTCGACGCCTCGGCCTTACAGCAATTGCTCGCGCAGCGGCATCGCTCGAAAATAGCAACTGCTTTTCACAATCCGGACACCAACTTCCCGGAGCCGCTCATCACTATTTGGGAACCCCGCGCTTACCCGGTGCTACTGCAATGGCTCGCACAGGGGCATTCTTGTCCGCGCAAGGTGCTTATCAATTCAGACATTCAAATAGTGCAAGCGGCTAATCCGGCTGCTTTGCGCAATGTAAATGCACCGGCAGAGCGCGATGCAGTTTTGACGATTTTGAAAAAAAATACTTTATGAACTATTGTAAACAATACAGCGCCATGCTGTGGCTATTGGCAATGGTTGCTATTGCCAGCGCACAAAAACCTGGTCGGCTGCTTTGGTCGGAAGAATTCGATTATACCGGCCTGCCCGACACTACCATTTGGACGTATGATGTAGGCAATGGCTGTCCGAATATCTGCGGTTGGGGCAATCAAGAAGTGCAATTTTATACCGAAAAAGACCCCCGCAACGCACGCGTGGAGGACGGCAAACTAATAATAGAAGCGCACCGAGACGCCGATGGCCGCTGGACTTCTGCCCGCCTGAAAACGCAAGGCAAAAAAACTTTCCGGTATGGATGCATTCAATTTCGAGCCAAACTGCCCGCTGGCTCCGGCACCTGGCCTGCACTCTGGATGCTCGGCGAAGACATCACCACGGTGGGCTGGCCCCGCTGCGGCGAAATAGACGTAATGGAGCATGTAGGCAGAGACCCCGGCCGCGTGCAAGCCGCCATGCACACCCCATCCAGTCATGGCGATACGCAAGACAAAGGCGGCCTGATGGTACCCGACTTCGACCGTACCTTTCATGTGTATGAAGTGCGCTGGACACCTCGGAAAATCGCCTTCTACCTCGACGGGAAAAATTATTATACTTACAAGCCCAAAACGCGCAACGCCGAAACTTGGCCATACGACCAGCCCTTTTTCATTATTGTCAATATCGCTATGGGCGGCGGTTTTGGCAGCGATCCGCAATACGAAACCAATGGTCTTAAAAACGGCATTGAACCCGGCCTGACCACCGCGCGCATGGAAGTGGACTACATTCGGCTGTATCGGCGATGAGTGCAAAGCGTGGAAAAGGCAGTTCTGATGAACTTAAACGCCGCTTTTTCGTCTATAAAAAGGATGCACTAACATCTTTTGATTGGTAAAAATCTTATCGTTTATTTTATAAAAATAGCATCTTTTTCCGACTTTTTGCTCTAAAAATGCCGAATATATGACTACTCCTGTTCCTACTGACAAGCCGATTCTCCTTTTTGATGGCGTATGCAATTTGTGCAATGGCTTCGTGCAGTTTGTCATTCGCCGCGACCCACACGGGAAATTTTTGTTTGCTGCATTGCAATCAGAAATCGGGCGGCAGCTACTCCGCCAGGCACAGCTCCCTACCGATGAAATCAGTACGGTGGTTCTTTATGATAAGGGGCAGTTCTATACGCACTCGGATGTTGGGCTGCGCGTATTTAGGCAAATGGGCGGCCTGTGGCCGGTTTTGTATGGCTTAATGATTGTCCCCAAATTTATCCGCGACCGCATTTACAACTGGATTGCCCGCAATCGTTACCGCTGGTTCGGGCAGCGCGAGACTTGTATGATACCCACCCCCGAACTCAAAGCCCGTTTCCTGTAGGCTCAGATAATTAGAATCGGTTAGTCCACAATTTGCTGCTTTTAAAAACGTTTTTTTGTAAAAAAATAAGGCTGAAGCTTTCGCTGCTTCAGCCCTCAACATCAAACAAAATTACACAAACTTAGGCTTGCCCTATACTCTTTCAATCTGTGATGATCATTTTTCTTGTTGCTGTAAATGCGCCGCTTTCGAGGGTGTAGGTGAGTACACCGGTCGGCAGGTCGCTGCTGTTCAGGGTCACTTGGTTGTACCCTTGAGCGTAGTTGCCGCGTACCAGTTTAATCACTCTACCCGTGATGTCGCTAACGGTGATCGTAGCGTCGCCTGCTTCTGGCAAGTTGAAGCCGATCAGCGTCTGACCCTTGAAGGGGTTCGGCGTGTTCTGATACAGCTCGAAACCTGCGTTGGCAATGGTGCCGCTGTTGAATTGGATGCCTACGTTCATCAACTCGCTGTTGGTGTTGTAAGCTTCAGCTACTGTGTAACGGCTGCTGATACCCAATACGTTGCTCAGGGCTACGTCCGTTTTGGCACGAACCACCAGGCTGAACAATACGTCGTTGGCAGTGGCTGCACCGTTCCAACTGGTAGTGATAACACCTTGCTCTACGAAGCGCAGACCGAAGTTCTCAGCCGTAGCTACGCCAGCGATGATGTCCACCAGTTCTACTGCATTGCGATCGAAGGTCAGCGTACCTTGGTAGCCCAAGATGCTAGCTACGTCCGCTGCGCGGAAGTCAACCGTGTATTCGTTGCCGCTTACCAATTGTGCATCGGCTACTTGGAAGTTGAAGTCACCGGCGATGTTACGTACTTCCGTGCCAGCGATGCTGCTGGTGCGGGCGTTACCGTCAATGTCACCAATCTTGATGGCGATAAAGTTCGCATTGATAAGAGCTTCCGCTAAGTTATTGATGTTCTTCACTTCCGGGAACGGCTGCGACCACGGGTTGGTCGGGTCGGGGAAGTTGTAGGAAGCATCCACGAAGCGCCAGCTGGTGTTGTTGGCAAACTCTACGTCCACGCTCAGGATCAGCTTACGCAAAGCGATCAGGTCGAGGATCGAGATCGAGCGCGAGTTGTTCACGTCGGCAGCGATCAGTTTGTACGGGCTGGTGATCGGCTCCACACCCAAGATGTGCTTGGTAATTAGCACGATATCGAAGGTGCTCACGCCATTCAGCGGATTGACATCCAAAGAAGGCACCACGGTGTAGTCGTAGCCTGTTAATAGTCCACTGAAAGCATATTGACCTTGCAGATTGGTCGTTTTCATTTGCGAATCCTGACCGCTCAACTGTACGTTCACGTTTTCAACGGGGTCAGTAGCTTCGGTATTAATCAAACCGGCAATCGAACCGGAACCTGCATCATCGCAAAGCCCGAACATGTTGTCTTGAATCAGAACGTAGGTGCGGCAGAAGTCATAATTAGGACCTCCAACTGTACCATCGGGCTGTACCGAAGTCGGATTGTTGGCGCTATCCCATGCGTAGATTTCTACGTCTAAGGTAGCTGGATCGTCGCAAGTAACGGTGATACTGGTTTTGTTAATATCCGGCGTTTCGCCTACTTTGTTGATGGAATAGCGGATTGGCTCGCTGCAATCGCCAATCTGGCTGCCTGCCAAGAAGTCGCTCGCCCAGATA
>CALMSO010000075.1 GCA_937872385.1 uncultured Saprospiraceae bacterium | reverse complement strand
GGCAAAACGGCAAGTGCATCTATTGCGGAGCAAGCCAAGAAGTGTACGACCGTGACGATGCTTTGGAAACCTATGCCTACAATTTTATTCATACAGACAAACCCGAAAAAATTTTCAATATGAAGTTTGATGTTATCATTGGAAATCCACCTTATCAATTAACCGTAGGTGTAGAGAAGGAAAACTATGCAATTCCGCTTTATCACAGATTTATTGAACAAGCCATTAAATTAAATCCCAAATATCTTTCTATGATTATTCCAGCAAGATGGTTCACAGGAGGTAGGGGTCTTGATGACTTCAGGAAAACAATGTTAAACGACAAAAGATTAAAAGTAATTGTCGATTACACTGATTCAAGAGACTGCTTTCCAGGTGTAGATATTGCTGGAGGTATTTGTTATTTCCTATGGGATAGAAATTATAAAGGTGATTGCAATTTTACAAATATTACAAACGGTAAGTCGAAAACAACAAATAGAAAGCTTAATGAATTTGAGATATTTCCAAGATACATAGATGCATTATCTATCATTTCAAAAGTGCTTTCTCTTAAAGAGAATTCGTTATCCGATATAGTAAGTGTTCAAACGCCCTTTGGTTTCCATACGAGTTATCGCGGAAACCCTAAGGCGAAATACGATTTAGTGAAAGTACTTACCAGTAAAGGATGGGTAAAATGTGAAAAGAATGAGATTACCAAAGGGCAAGAAATGATTGACAAGTATAAAGTCATCTTTACTGCTGCTACAACAGAACACGGTGGTCAAGCAAATAAATCAGGTTTAAGAAAGGTAATGTCATCACTTCAAATTATTGAGCCCAATACCATTTGTACTCAAAGTTATTTAGTGGGTGGGAGTTTTGACACAAAAGAAGAAGCCTTAAATCAAGTAAGCTACTTCTCAACTTGTTTTGTTAGATTTTTATTGTTTCAGGCAATTACGTCACAACACATATCAAAAGACAAATTCCTTTTCGTCCCTCTCCAAGACTTCACCGAACCCTGGACGGACGAAAAGCTCTACGCCAAATACGGCTTAACAGAAGAAGAAATTGCTTTCATTGAAAGTATGATTCGTCCAATGGAAAATAGTCTGAATCAGGATTTACAAGATTCACAGGATGAGCAAGATTTAAAAGATGAAAATGAATAATCCTGAAAATCAAAAAATCAAATAAATCCTGATTCAGACAATGAGTAAAAAAGAATTCTTTCCACCTCGCCCGTCCACCAATCCGACCATTTATGCTTATGAATTGTTGGGGGTGGCTACGCACAAGGGTTTGCTCAAAATCGGCTACACCGACCGCAATGCACAAAAGCGTATCAAAGAACAATTAGGAACAGCAGCCATTCCATACAAAATTGTATTTGAAGAATCGGCTATGAAAAAGGACGGTAGCAGTTTTACCGACCACGATATTCACCGCCATTTACGAAAACAAGGTTTTGCTAATCCCGAAGGAGAATGGTTCAAATGCACCTTGAACGATTTACGCAAAGCCATTTGGGAAATCAAAACAGGTGAACGTACCGAAGCCAACCGAACACTTAGTTTCGGAATGCGTCCTGAACAGGAAGAAGCCGTGAATAAATCCATCGCTTATTTCGAGAGTTTTAAAAAAGAAAACACCGATAAAACGCCCCATTTCCTTTGGAACGCCAAAATGCGTTTCGGAAAAACCTTTGCCAGTTATCAGTTGGCTAAAAAAATGGGCTGGACTAAAATTTTGGTGCTTACGTTCAAGCCAGCCGTGCAAAGTGCTTGGGATGAAGATTTGATGACCCACGTTGATTTTGAAGGTTGGCAGTTCATCTCTCGAAATGGTCTAAGCTTTGAAGAAGCCAATTCCAAAAAACCAATAGTTTGTTTTGGCTCTTTTCAAGATTATTTGGGCAAAAATACCAGCACAGGTGGTATCAAAACCAAAAACGAGTGGGTACACGCCACCAATTGGGATTGTGTGATTTTTGACGAATACCACTATGGTGCTTGGCGGGAAAATGCCAAAGAACTTTTTGAAGCAGAAGGCAAAAAAGAACTGGAGTTTGGTGAAGGTGAAGGTATCGAATACTTTGATGAAGAAGCAATGCCTATCACCACCCATCATTATTTGTACTTGTCAGGTACACCTTTCCGAGCCATCGCATCAGGTGAATTTATTGAAGAACAGATTTTTAACTGGACCTATTCAGACGAGCAAAGAGCCAAAGCGGATTGGGACGAAAGCAAAGGAAATAACCCTTATGCTTCCTTGCCCCGAATGGTGATGATGACGTATCAGTTGCCCGATTCCATTAGCCAAATTGCAGAATTAGGAGAGTTTGACGGTTTTGATTTGAATGTATTTTTTTCGGCAGAAGGCGAAGGCTCAAAAGCCCGCTTCAAATACGAAGATGAAGTACAAAAGTGGTTGGATTTGATTCGGGGATCATTCAGTGAAACCACCGTTGACAACCTAAAAATGGGAGCTAAAAAACCGCCACTTCCGTTTTCACACGCTCCATTGCTAAATGTACTGAATCATACTTTTTGGTTTTTGCCTACGGTTGCCGCTTGTCACGCAATGGCAAATCTATTGAAGCAAAGACAGAATAAGTTTTACCACGATTATACTGTTGTGGTTGCCGCAGGTACGCAAGCGGGTATTGGGGTTCACGCTTTACCGCCTGTTTTGGATGCCATGACCGACAATCCTTTGGAATCTAAAACCATTACCCTTTCGTGTGGGAAACTCACCACAGGTGTTTCGGTAAAGCCTTGGACAGGAATCTTTATGCTTCGTAATTCATCCAGTCCTGAAACCTATTTTCAGGCAGCCTTCCGAGTGCAAACGCCTTGGGTGATTAAAAACCCTGATAGCAAATCGCCCAACAAAGAAGAAATACTGAAAGAAGAATGTTATGTGTTCGACTTTGCCCCAAACCGAGCCTTACGACAAATAGCCGACTATGCTTGCCGTCTAAACGTCAACGAGTCCAACCCCGAAAAGAACGTAGAAGAGTTCATCAATTTCCTTCCCGTATTGGCTTATGACGGTAGTTCGATGAAACAAGTGGATGCAGCTGGCATTTTAGATATTGCAATGAGTGGAACAACCGCCACACTTTTAGCCAGACGTTGGGAAAGTGCTTTACTCGTAAATGTGGACAACAATACCCTTGCGAGACTAATGGCAAACGAAGAAGCAATGAAAGCCCTGATGAACATTGAAGGATTCAGAAACTTAAATCAGGACATTGAAACCATCATCAACAAATCAGAGAGCGTTAAGAAAGCGAAGAAAGAAGCCAACGACCGTGAACTGACCAAGAAAGAGAAAAAGGAACTTTCAGACGAAGAAAAGGAATACAAAAGCCTTAGAAAACAAATCCAAGAAAAGCTCATCAAGTTTGCGACACGAGTTCCTGTGTTTATGTACCTGACAGACTACCGAGAGAGAAGTTTGAAGGACGTAATCACACAATTGGAACCTGGACTTTTCAAAAAAGTGACAGGACTTTCCGTGAAAGACTTTGAATTATTGGTAAGTCTCGGCGTGTTCAACTCTGCCTTGATGAATGATGCCGTTTACAAATTCAAACGCTATGAAGATGCGAGTTTGGAATATATCGGCATCAACAAACACGAAGGACAAGACATTGGACTTTATGATACGGTGCTGAGCCGGCAGGATTATGAGGCAACTTTTGTAAATGAACCATAAGGTCATTTCCAACATAAGTGGTGGATGCTACATAAGTAATGGGATATTGTTATTTGTTAATTGGGATATTTTCTAAGCAATTGGCAGTGAGTCATTTGCAATAAAAATATACTTAAAATAATTCTGTCCAACTACTTAAGTAACTGGTAAATAATTATAAAAAAACCTCCCTGCCGCCCCCCAAAAGCAAAAAGAGGCAGCTTGTTATCAAACCACCTCTTTGCGCTTATTTCGATTGCGTTACTTACGGTACGTACTATCTGGCTAAGTCGAACCGGTCGAGGTTCATCACCTTGTGCCAAGCGGCTACAAAATCCTGTACAAACTTTTCATTGGCATCTTCGCAGGCATAGACTTCGGCGATGGCGCGCAGCTCGGTGTTGGAGCCAAAAATAAGGTCAACGCGGGTGCCCGTCCACTTCAGTTGTCCAGTAATGCGATCCCGACCTTCAAATGTCTCCTGCGCATCCGAAGTTGCGTTCCAGGTGATACCAAAATCGAGCAGATTCACAAAAAAGTCGTTGGTAAGCGCTCCCGGACGCGTAGTGAACACGCCGTGTCGGGACTGGTCGAAGTTGGTATCGAGCACGCGCATGCCGCCTACAAGAGCCGTCATCTCCGGGGCAGTCAGGGTGAGCAGTTGTGCCTTATCCACCAGCATTTCTTCGGCTGCTACCGTGTATTTGCTTTTTTTATAATTGCGGAAGCCATCGGCATTCGGTTCGAGCACGGCGAACGATTCCACGTCGGTTTGTGCTTGCGAAGCATCGGTACGCCCCGGTGTGAAGGGTACGGTGATGGTATGTCCGGCATTTTTCGCTGCCTGCTCGATACCAGCACAGCCGCCCAGCACGATGAGGTCGGCTAAAGAAACCTGCTTTCCGACAGATTGAGCACTGTTGAACGTTTTTTGAATGCCTTCGAGCGTTTGCAATACTTTTGCTAATTGCGCCGGATTGTTGACTTCCCAGTCTTTCTGAGGTGCGAGGCGAATGCGTGCACCATTGGCGCCACCGCGCTTGTCGGAGCCACGGAAAGTAGCTGCCGAAGCCCAAGCGGTAGCTACCAGTTCGGATACAGATAACCCGGATTTTAATATTTCAGCTTTCAGTGTTGCAATATCCTGATTATCAATCAGTTGGTGTGCAGCCGCCGGAACGGGATCTTGCCAAATCAGCTCCTCTGCGGGCACTTCTGGTCCGAGATAGCGGGCGCGAGGCCCCATGTCGCGGTGCGTCAATTTGAACCATGCGCGGGCGAAAGCATCTGCAAGTTCATCCGGATTTTCGTAGAAATGTCTTGAGATTTTCTCGTAAGCTGGGTCCACTCGCAGCGAGAGGTCGGTCGTCAGCATCATCGGTTGGTGTCGCTTGGCGGGGTCGTGTGCATCCGGTACAGTACCCGCACCCGCATCGCCTTTGGGCTTCCACTGCCAAGCTCCGGCCGGGCTTTTGGTCAGTTCCCATTCGTATCCGAAAAGGTTTTCAAAGTAGTTGTTGCTCCACTGAATGGGCGTGGTAGTCCAGGCACCTTCCAAACCACTGGTAATCGTGTGCGCACCGTGGCCACTGCCAAAAGTATTTTTCCAGCCCATGCTTTGCTCTTCGATGTCAGCACCGGCGGGTTCTCGGCCTACGTATTGGCTCGGATCGGCCGCACCATGCGTTTTACCAAAAGTGTGCCCTCCGGCAATCAGCGCCACCGTTTCGTAATCATCCATAGCCATGCGGCCGAAGGTTTCGCGGATGTCATGCGCCGCCGCCAAGGGGTCGGGTTTGCCATTAGGACCTTCCGGATTCACATAGATAAGCCCCATTTGCACCGCCGCCAGCGGATTCTCCAACTCGCGGTCGCCGGTGTAGCGTTTGTCACCCAACCATTCGCCTTCAGCGCCCCAGTAGATGTCTTCTTCAGGCTCCCAGACGTCTTCGCGGCCACCAGCAAAGCCAAAGGTTTTCAAGCCCATAGATTCGAGGGCACAATTGCCAGCCAGAATCATCAGGTCGGCCCAAGAAAGTTTACGTCCGTATTTCTTCTTGACTGGCCACAGCAGCAGACGTGCCTTGTCGAGATTGGCATTGTCGGGCCAGCTATTGAGCGGTGCAAACCGTTGCGTACCGGCACCTGCACCTCCGCGGCCATCGGCTATGCGGTAAGTGCCCGCACTATGCCAAGCCATCCGGATGAAGAAGGGGCCGTAGTGCCCGTAGTCGGCTGGCCACCAGTCTTGGGAAGTGGTCATTAGCTCAAAAATATCTTTTTTCACGGCGTCCAAGTCGAGGGTCTTAAATTCCTCGGCGTAGTTGAATGTTTCGCCCATTGGGTTGGAAAGCGCAGAATGTTGGCGCAAGATATTTAGCTTCAGTTGGTTCGGCCACCAGTCGCGGTTGGAAGTACCCCCGCCGGCGCTGCGCTTCAGCATCCCGCCTGTAAAGGGACATTTACCCGCACCGTTGCCGTTTACGTTGTAACTTGCAGAATCGGTTGGTGTAGTCATACTTTTGTTGTTATCCATTATAGAATCAATTTATTTTATGTTAAAAAAGTAAAATCGCCAAAAGGTTGAGTTGCCCAAGCTGTTTTTTCTCGACAAGGTAGCAAAAAAGAGCTTGACCTTCGGAAGCAGGGTCTGGCAATGATTATGGTGCTTGGGCTAACTTTTGAACAAACAAACCTCATTAGCAGACTTATTATCAATTACGGGTATTGTAAAAAAGCGAATCCATTACAAGCAGGCAAACTGCAAATAGCGAAAAACACCACAAGGCATAGCATCCGACATACCCTTTTTTTTACGGTACAACACTTGACAACCTACCATAAAAAGACGAAATTGCATCTGTAGTCAGGTTTTTATTTTGTTCACCATGGTCAATGTAACCAGATGCTTCCACCCAACCACCCCATAGAAGGCAGTAAAAGCCGCGAAGAGATTGCCGCGCTTTACGGAATCCATTATCGTACCTTGATGCGCCGGTTAAAAAAAGCCGGTGTTACTTTGCCCGCAGGTGCCGTATTTCCCGCCGAGCAAAAACTTATATACGAAGCCTTGGGGCCGCCTCAGATGGATGCGCCTAAGGCGCCAATCACCCCAAAAGATATTAAAGATAGTTGATATGTGTCAGGTTTTGTCCGAAATGTCGTTCCCAAAAGCGCGCCAAGCAGCGATTATCTTCTATATTGTTGAACGTTTGAACGCACTACTCTCCTCTCACTTCCACAGATGACTTTTCAGTGACAAAAATCACCCCCTACTTTTGATTTTCATCATTCGGTACTTTTTACACCAAGCCTACCTTGCGAAGGATTTTGATTGGGTGATGGCTGATAAGGGTTATAAAATCAATTATAATATGAAAGTTATTTTCCTACTTATTCTCGTCAGTTTGGTGATTGCGCTGGGGTTTCTGGCCGCTTTCCTGTGGGCGGTGCGCAGCGGCCAATACGACGACGACTACACACCTTCGATAAGAATCCTATTTGATGATAAACAACCTGAAAAAAAGACTGAATAATGGCACAAATCGAGAAATTCAGCTACGATAATGCAATCGTGCGCAAGTTTGCCATTGCCTCGATTGCTTTTGGTGTAATCGGAATGCTGGTGGGCTTATTGATAGCGCTGCAAATGGTGTTTCCGGCACTCAATTTTAATCTGCCCTACACTACTTTTGGGCGCATTCGACCCCTGCATACCAATGCCGTCATTTTTGCCTTTGTAGGCAACGGTATTTTTATGGGGGTGTATTATTCGCTACAGCGCTTGCTGAAAACGCCCATGTATAGCAAATTGCTGAGCGAGTTTCACTTCTGGGGCTGGCAGGCGATTATTCTGGCGGCGGCCATTACGCTGCCTCTTGGTTTTACCAGTTCGCACGAATACGCCGAATTAGAGTGGCCGATTGACATTGCGATTGCAATTGTATGGATTGCCTTTGGCATCAATATGTTTGGCACTATTCTAAAACGCCGCGAAAACCACCTCTACGTAGCCATCTGGTTTTACATTGCTACTTGGATTACCGTAACAGTGCTGCACGTAGGCAACAACTTAGAACTGCCGGTGAGCCTCTGGAAAAGCTATCCGGTATTCGCCGGTGTGCAGGATGCCTTAGTACAATGGTGGTACGGGCACAATGCAGTGGCGTTCTTCCTCACCACGCCCTACCTCGGCATGATGTACTACTTCCTGCCGAAAGCTGCCAACCGACCGGTTTACTCCTATAAATTGTCCATTATTCACTTCTGGGCGCTCATTTTCATTTACATCTGGGCGGGGCCGCACCACTTGCTTTATACTTCGCTGCCCGACTGGGCGCAGTCGCTGGGTACGGTCTTTTCCATCATGCTTATCGCGCCCTCTTGGGGCGGTATGCTCAATGGCTTGCTCACGCTGCGCGGCGCTTGGGACCGCGTGCGGCAGGACCCCGTACTCAAATTTCTCGTAGTGGCAGTAACTGCCTACGGTATGGCTACCTTTGAAGGCCCGATGCTTTCTATCAAATCGGTGAACGCGATTAGCCACTTTACCGACTGGACGATCGGCCACGTACACGTAGGCGCATTGGGCTGGAATGGCTTCCTCACTTTTGGAGTACTGTATTGGCTCATTCCCAAAATATATAATACGAATATTTATTCTACCAAATTGGCGAACAACCACTTCTGGATTGGTACGCTGGGCATTCTGTTCTACGCCATTCCGCTGTATTGGGCCGGCTGGACGCAGGCGCTGATGTGGAAACAATTTACACCCGACGGCTTTTTGCAATATGGCAACTTCCTCGAAACCGTCACCCAAATCATACCCATGTACGCCATACGCGCCCTCGGTGGCTTGATGTACTTGATTGGCGTATTTATTATGGTGTATAACCTTTGGAAAACCGCCAAACAAGGCTCGTTCGTGGCTTATGAAGCGGCCGAAGCCCCCGCGCGCGTAATACACACCGCACACAAAGGCGAGTACTGGCACAAGTGGATCGAGCGGCGCCCCATTCAGATGCTGATTGCCAGCGCAATTTTGATTCTCATTGGCGGCATGGTAGAAATTTTCCCGATGCTGCTCGTGGACAACAACGTGCCCAAAATAGAATCGGTGCGGCCCTACACCCCCCTCGAACTCGAAGGCCGCGACATTTACATCCGCGAAGGTTGCCTCGGCTGCCACTCTCAGATGATACGCCCCTTCCGCTCGGAAACCGAACGCTACGGCGATTATTCCAAATCGGGCGAATTTATCTACGATCGGCCTTTCCTCTGGGGTAGTAAGCGCACCGGGCCCGACCTGCACCGGCAGGGCGGCAAGTATCCAGATAGCTGGCATTACAATCACATGCTGGAGCCAACGAGTATGTCGCCGGGTTCGATTATGCCTGCCTACCCCTGGCTCATCAAAGACGATTTGAAGACTTCATTGACCGCGGCCAAGATCAGGGCTTTGCAAAAATTAGGCACGCCTTATCCCGAAGGTTATGATGAAATAGCGCTCGACGATTTGCAAAAGCAGGCAGCAATTATCACCGCCAGCTTAGAAAAAGATGGCATTCAGCAGGAAGGCCTCGCGCAAAAGGAAATTATAGCCATGATCGCTTATTTGCAAAGGCTTGGCACGGACATTAAACCGCAGCCGCAGGCAGGTAATTAATTGATAAACAAAAATGTACGATTTATAAAAGTGCATAACGCATTCGTGCATCGAAAATCAAGACAACCATGTACAAATATCTTTTGGAAGGTAATAACATCAACTGGATGGCGCTGTTTGCCCTGATTACATTCTTTGTGGTGTTTGTGGCGAGTATCATTGTGGTGGCGGGGCGCAACAAAGCCTACGTTGATAAAATGGCAAATCTGCCGTTGGAAGACAATCATCCTGTTAACGCCGAAACAAACAAAAACCATGAAGCATAACTCATTGAAATACAGCGCTTTTACTGTTGCAATACTATTAGCGACAAGCGCCGCCTACGCGCAGGATGCCACCGCTGGCACAGACCCCTATTTTTACGAAAGAGGCTTCTCCGTTGCTTTGCTGGCGGTGGCCGGAGTCGTTATTCTGGGTGCTTTGTTTGCTCTTTCACAGCTTGTCAGCATGATGGTGAAGGTGCAGCAAATCAAGATTTATCAAGAGCAAGGCATGGAGGCTTATCTCGAAGAGGTAAAGAAAAAGCCCGCAGTCAGTTTCTGGGAACGTATGTACAAGCGCTGGACGAACGTAGTGCCGGTAGAAAAAGAGAAGGCTATCCTACTCAACCACGACTACGATGGCATCCGCGAATTGGACAACAGCCTGCCCCCCTGGTGGACGGCGATGTTTTATATCACTATCGCTTTCAGCGCAGTATATATGATTTATTTTCATTTCGGCGGCCCGGGCCTCAGCTCTTCCGAGCAGTATGAGAAAGAGGTAGCACGCGCCGAGGAAGCTGCGCAGGTCTATCTTGCCCGGCAAGCCAATCAAGTGGACGAAAACACCGTTGTGGCGCTCACCGACGAGCAGTCTCTGTCACTTGGTAAAACCATCTGGGATGCCAACTGCGTGGCCTGTCATGGCGCTTACGGCGAAGGCGGCATTGGACCCAACATGACCGACGAATATTGGATTCACGGTGGCTCTATTCAGGATGTTTTCAGAGTCATCAAATATGGCGTTCCGGAAAAAGGAATGATTTCTTGGAAATCGCAGCTCCGCCCCGGCGATATGCAGCGCGTAGCCAGCTACATTATGACCTTGCAAGGCACCAATCCGCCCAATCCCAAAGAACCGGAAGGCGAAAAATGGGAGCCACAGGTCACGAAAGAAGCAGAAGCCGAATCTGATGCGATTGGCATGAAATAAGGCTTAGCGTTGACGGGTTGGCTTTTCAACCCATCGTACCATTCAACCTATCAATCTATCAATCAAAAATGTCAACCCATCACCATATCGAAGATACCGAAGCCTTCCGCGACTCCATCGCTACGGTGGACGATCGCGGCAAGCGCATTTGGATATATCCCAAAAAGCCGCGCGGCCGCTTCACTACCTGGCGCACCTGGCTCAGTTGGGTGTTGCTGGCATTTTTGTTTAGTATGCCCTTTATCAAAGTAAATGGCGAGCCGCTGCTACTATTCAATGTGCTGGAGCGCAAGTTCATTCTGTTTGGCATTTTGTTTACCCCGCAAGATTTCCACCTCTTCGTGCTGGCTATGCTCACGTTTATGGTGTTCATCATCCTGTTTACGGTGGTTTTTGGGCGGCTTTTTTGTGGTTGGGTGTGCCCGCAGACCATTTTCATGGAATTGGTGTTTCGCAAAATAGAATACTGGATAGAAGGTGATGCCAATGCCCAACGCCGCCTCAATGCTGCCCCTTGGACGACCGATAAAATGTTGAAAAAAGCCTCAAAACAAGCTATTTTCTTTGCCATTGCGGTGCTGGTGTCCAATACGTTTCTGGCCTATATCATCGGCGTGGACGAAGTGATTCGCATTGCTACCGAGCCGGTTTCGATGCATCTCGGCGGCTTCATTGCCATGATTCTATTTTCCTTTGCCTTTTACGGCGTGTTTTCTTACTTGCGCGAACAGGTCTGCGTCACGATTTGCCCTTACGGTCGCTTGCAGGGCGTGCTGTTGGATAGAAATTCCATCGTCATTGCTTATGATTTTGTGCGGGGCGAACCACGCGGTAAAATTCGCAAAGAGAAAAACACCAACCCAATAGCGGCCATTCGCTCGGATGTAGCGCATTCGGCTACCGACACGGCCATTGCGGAAAGCGAAAAAGGGCTGACGCTTCAGCCGCTTGGCGATTGCATTGATTGTAAACTCTGCGTGCAGGTGTGTCCTACGGGTATTGACATTCGGGAGGGGACGCAGATGGAATGTGTGAACTGCACCGCCTGCATTGACGCCTGCGATGAAGTAATGGATAAAGTGGAACGGCCGCGCGGGCTGATTCGTTATGATAGTTATAATGGCATTGTTGAAAAACGCAAAAAAATCTTTACCCCCCGCGTGATTGCCTACACGGCTGTGCTTACAGTATTGTTGGTAGTAAATATAGTGCTGCTCGGCGGCCGGAGCCCTGTGCAGGGGCTGTTGCTGCGTACGCCGGGTATGCTTTTCCAGGAAGTGGACGAAACGTATATCAGCAATTTGTATAATTATGAAGTAATTAATAAAACGAATCAAGCCATCCCGTTTGAATTTCGTTTAGTCAATGCCGAGGGGCGCATCCGGGTGGTGGGCAGCCTGCCAGTAGCCGAAGGAGGAAGTGTAACGAAAGGAGCTTTGTTTATTGATCTCGATCGCAATAGCCTCAAAGATCGCAAAACCGACGTACACGTAGCGCTTATATCCGATGGAAAAGTAGTTAAAAAACTGAAAACGAGCTTTTTAGGCCCGGTGAAGTGATCATGGTTTATAATGTTTAATGTCTAAAAAATAAACAATTATGAAATTTAATTGGGGTACGGGGATTGCACTTTTTTATACTATTTTCGCAGCGGTATTAATTTTTGCTGTAATAAAATCTACGAGTTATGATAATAGCTTAGTATCCGACCAATATTATGCCGATGATTTAAAATATCAGGAGCATTATGTAAAATTAGTAAATAGCAAAGCACTGACTGAAGATTTGAAAATCGTGTGCGGTAAAACCGATGTTACGCTCACTTTCCCAGAAGAAGTAGGCGCAGTGCAAGGCGAAATCGTTTTTTTCTGCCCCTCCGACAGCAAGCAGGATTTCACTTTGCCGGTAAGACCCGACGCCGAGCGCCGCCAAAACGTGCCCATCGAAGGGCTCAAGCCCGGCCTCTGGAAGGTAAAAGTGGACTGGCAAGCCAATGGCAAAACGTATTATAAAGAGGAAACGGTTGTTTTTTAGGTTGAAGGGTTGAGGAGGTTTAAAGGTTGAAAAGTTGAGGGGGTAAAGGGGTTGAGGGGGTATAATCAAAAATATAAAAAATGTTCTGGGCAGCTTTTATTACGGGGCTTTTGGGGAGTTTGCACTGTGTGGGCATGTGCGGGCCCATTGCATTGGCTTTGCCATGTCAGGGTACGGGTCGGGTAGCGGCGGCGGGCAATGTGCTGCTCTACAATCTGGGGCGGGTGATCACCTATGCGCTGCTGGGTACAGTCATCGGGCTGCTGGGCAAGGGCCTGTGGCTGGCGGGCATGCAGGCGTATTTTTCCATTGCGCTGGGCGTGCTATTGCTATTAATCGCGCTATTCTCAGTGAATGTAGAGCACAACATCCTGCGCATTCCGGCTTTCTGGCGACTCAACCAGTGGGTGAAAATCAATTTGGCGCAGCTTTTAAAACAAAATAGCCCCAGAACCTTGTTTATGATTGGAGCGTTAAATGGATTATTGCCCTGCGGATTAGTGTATATGGCTATCGTAGGGGCATTGGCCCTGGGTTCTATTGCCGAAGGCAGCCTGTACATGGCGCTTTTCGGGCTGGGTACGCTACCGCTAATGCTGCTCACTGCGCTAAGCGGACAATTCATCAGCCTCGGCTGGCGCAATCGCATTAGAAAACTGCTACCCGTGTTTTTAGTCGGCTTTGCGATACTTTTTATTCTAAGAGGTATTAACTTTGTGGCACCAATTGCGTTTCGTTTCCAAGAAAATTGGGATCAAGTACCCATGTGCCATTAATACGATTTGCGATTTACGAAGTACGATTTACGATTTTGTAAAACATTGAAAAACAGGCTTTTAAAAATAAAAAAGTACTTCATCTTTATTGAAAAGGGTTATAAGAAATTTGGTGCCGGGTCAAATGGGTGGATGTGATTTCGTAAATCTTTGAGATTTGCGAAATCTAAACAACAAAA
>CALMSO010000074.1 GCA_937872385.1 uncultured Saprospiraceae bacterium | reverse complement strand
TTCAATCAGAATATGCCGAGCAAATAGCTGCGCTAAAAGCTCGAAAAAAAGACTTGGAGTCAAAATATCAGTCGGCACTGGAAGCATCAGAAGATAAATGGGAAGCATCAAAAAGCGCTTTCAACGAAAGTATGGACGCTTTCAAAGACGGATTCTCAAAACTATCGGCGATCTTTAACTAATCGCTTCTTGCCTGCGGGCAATGCCCTTATTATACACACAACTGGTTCGCATCAACTAAATGGATACGAACCAGTTTTTATTATACAGTAAATAAATTACTTACCGTTTTATTTATACGAATTTCAATAGCGAGCCGCGAACGGCGAACTGCGAATAGCGAACCGCGAATAATATATTTTATATCGAAATCCGTATTAGCATTGCAAACATCATTATACCATCAAGCGGATGGGGTCTTCCAGAATTCCTTTGAAGGTCTGGAGGAACTGTGCGCCCATTGCGCCATCCACTGTGCGGTGGTCGCAGGAGAGCGTCACTTTCATCATATTGGCAATTACGATTTCGCCGTTTTTCACTACCGGTTTTTCAATGATAGCGCCTACAGCCAAGATGCAACTGTCCGGCGGATTGATAATGGCCGTGAACTCTTCGATGCCAAACATACCAAGATTCGAGATGGTAAAAGTATTGCCCTGCATTTCGTCGGGCTGGAGCTTGCGTTCTTTCGCCTTGCCGGCAAAATGTTTTACTTCGGTATTGATTTGGGACAGCGTTTTGATGTCAGCATAGCGAATAACGGGCACGAGCAGCCCTTCATCTACGGCTACCGCCACGCCGATATTAATGTCTTTGTTGTAGCGAATCTTGTCGCCGAGCCACGAACTATTGACGCCCGGATGCTGCCGAAGGGCTACGGCCGCTGCTTTCACTACAAAATCATTGAACGAAATTTTAGTTGGTGCTACTTCATTGACCTGCTTGCGCATAGCTACGGACTTGTCCATATTGATGTCAATGGTCAAATAGAAATGCGGCGCCGTGAACTTGCTCTCGCCGAGGCGGCGGGCAATGGTTTTGCGCATCTGGCTGATGGACTTTTCTTCAAAGTTGGCGGTGCCCGGTGCATACGCGAAAGGTGTTACCGCAGGCGTTTCTTGTGCGGCAGGCTTGGCAGCAGGTGCAGGCTTAGACGCGGGCTGTGGGGCCGGAGCCGATTTTTGCGCTTCGATAGCTGCTTCAATGTCGCGTTTTACGATGCGCCCCTGGTCGCCAGAGCCTTCTACTTGTCCAATATCAATGCCCGCATCTTTGGCGAGGTTTTTGGCTAAGGGCGAAGCTTTTACGCGTTTGTCGTCATCGGACGGAGGGGCGGGCTGGTGGTCGGGTTCGGCCACAGGCGCTGGGCTACTTTTTTCTTCGGCTGGTGCGGGTGCCGCTTCTGATTTTGCTTCTTCTGCC
The DNA here is from genome assembly GCA_937872385.1 of uncultured Saprospiraceae bacterium. GTDB lineage: Bacteria > Bacteroidota > Bacteroidia > Chitinophagales > Saprospiraceae > JADJNW01. Next base: position 936 of record CALMSO010000074.1, on the reverse strand, counting down.
TTGCCATTGCTACCGCTGCTTTCGATGGCAGCTTTCCAATCTTCTCCTTTTTTGCCAATGACGGCAATGACACCATTAATAGGCACAGCGCCTTCCTTCACTGCAATATGCAACAATACGCCTTCTTCCGGGCTGTCGAGTTCCATAGTAGCTTTGTCGGTTTCCACTTCTGCCAGTGTTTCACCGATTTCTACACTATCACCTTCGTTTTTCAGCCAGCTTACGATATTTCCTTCTTCCATCGTATCGCTCATCCGGGGCATACGAATGACTTCAGCCATGAGTTCTTTTTTTGAAATATGAAAATTAGTGGTTTACAAACATTATTAGCGAAAGCCGCCATGCCATCCAGCAAGCGGGCCTTGTCTTTACTTCTGCAAAGAAAAAGATTCTTGAGCGTTTCCCAAAGACGAAGGTAAGAAAATACCATTCTTACTTTGTGTAAATGGAACACCTTACGGCGAGGAAGGGTTCGCGGGTGCGCGGGCGGGCGCTATCGTTTCAAAAGATTTTGCCATTGCGCAATGTGCAAGGCGTTTTCGCGCACGAATTCATCCTTGTTTTGCTGCGCCGCCAGCTCCAGCGAGCGCTGAGCAGATTGAATGGCGGCCTCGTACTGACCGAGTTGGGCCTCCACGAGCGATTTGACTCGATGGTAATAATAGGTATCGCCGCCAAGCGCGAGGGCCTCGTGTAGCCATTGTAAGGCCTGCGCAGGCTCCCGGCCGGATTCTTGCAGGTAGCGGGCTGCTTGGTAGTAGGTATCAGCGCTGGGCGTTGCTTGCAGCTGCATCTGAATAGCCCTCATTACTTTGCGGTGGGTATCCACTTCGATGGGTATCCGAACGCGGAGGTTTTCCCAACTGATGGTGCAATCAGCGCTTTGGTGCGAAAAATTTGTAAATTCAATAGTGAGCGTCTCTACGGTATCGCGCA
>CALMSO010000073.1 GCA_937872385.1 uncultured Saprospiraceae bacterium | reverse complement strand
TGCCAAACAAAAATGCGTTTGGTGCGCTTCTTATGAGTGAAAGTCGGGGCGAAAATTGTACCTTTGTACCCGTTTACAAACAAATAAAAACCATTTTGTAACTCCTTCAAATTCAAGCGTTATGCCATTCGATATTGAGATGATAAAGGCTTATTATGCCTCTTTGCCGAAGCGTGTGGACGCGGCCCGGGCTGCACTGGGACGTCCGCTGACCCTTTCTGAAAAAATTCTCTACGCACACTTGCACGCGGATTCGCCGCTGCAACATTATCAGCGAGGAAAGGATTATGTGTTCTTCGCACCCGACCGCGTGGCGATGCAGGATGCAACGGCCCAAATGGCGCTGCTGCAATTTATGACCTGTGGCCGCGACAAAACGGCGGTGCCTTCTACGGTGCATTGCGATCACCTCATCACAGCGAAAGTGGGCGCAGCCGAAGATTTGCAGACGGCAAATGAAGTGAATGCAGAGGTGTATGATTTTTTGGCTTCGGTATCCAATAAGTATGGCATTGGCTTCTGGAAACCGGGTTCGGGTATTATTCACCAGATTGTGCTGGAAAATTATGCTTTCCCTGGCGGCATGATGATTGGCACCGACTCGCACACGCCCAACGCGGGCGGTCTGGGCATGGTGGCCATCGGTGTGGGTGGCGCGGATGCGGTGGATGTGATGGTGGGGATGCCCTGGGAACTCAAGATGCCAAAGCTCATCGGCGTGAAGCTGACGGGCAAGCTGAGCGGCTGGACTTCCTCGAAGGATGTCATTCTGAAAGTGGCGGGTATCCTGACCGTGAAAGGCGGCACCGGCGCGATTGTAGAATACTTTGGCGATGGCGCCCGCTCAATGTCTTGCACCGGCAAGGGTACGATTTGCAATATGGGCGCGGAAATTGGCGCCACGACTTCTACTTTTGGCTACGACGAAAGCATGAGCCGCTACCTGCGCGCCACCGAGCGGGCGGAAGTGGCCGATATGGCCGATAAAGTGGCCGAGCACCTGACCGGTGACGCCGAGTGCTACGCTCATCCGGAAAAATATTTCGATGAGGTGATTGAAATTGATTTGAGCACCTTAGAGCCGCATATCAATGGACCTTATACGCCGGATTTGGCTTGGCCAATTTCCCAATTTGCGAAAGCGGTAAAAGAAAATGGCTATCCACAAAAGTTGGAAGTGGGGCTGATTGGTTCTTGCACCAACTCCTCTTACGAAGACTTGGATCGGGCGGCATCCCTTGCCAAACAGGCCGTAGCCAAGAAATTGAAAGTAAAATCGGAATTCACGGTGACGCCAGGCTCCGAGCAGATTCGCTACACGGTGCAGCGCGACGGGCAGTTGCAATCGTTTGAAGAAATGGGCGGCGTGGTGCTGGCCAATGCCTGCGGCCCCTGCATCGGGCAGTGGAATCGCCATACGGACGATCCGAATCGCGCCAATTCGATTATCACTTCGTTCAATCGTAACTTCGCTAAGCGCAACGATGGCAACGCCCAGACCCGCGCGTTTGTGGCTTCGCCGGAAATTGTAACCGCTCTGGCTATCGCTGGTGATCTGACCTTTAATCCGCTGACGGATACTTTAGTAAATGAAGAAGGACAGGCTGTAAAGCTTGATCCGCCGAATGGTGTCGAGCTGCCCGCGAAGGGCTTTGCAGTAGAAGATGCCGGATTTCAGGCACCCGCCGCCGATGGTAGCCGCATTGATATTCATGTAGCGCCCGATTCTAACCGCATCCAGTTGTTGGAGCCGTTCCAGCCCATCACGCAGGCGCAACTGCGCGGTATGCGTACCCTCATCAAGGCGCAGGGCAAGTGCACCACCGACCATATTTCGATGGCTGGCCCTTGGTTGGAATATCGCGGGCATTTGCAAAATATTGCTAAAAATACATTCATCAGCGCTATTAATTATTTTAATGGCGAAATGAATAAAGTGATTAATTATGTAACGGGGCAGTATCATCCTGTGCCGGAATCGGCGCTGGCGTACCGCGATGCGGGCATCGGCACAGTAGTGTTTGGTGAAGAAAACTACGGCGAAGGCTCCTCCCGCGAGCACGCCGCCATGCAGCCGCGTTTCATTGGCGTGAAAGCCGTGATTGTAAAATCCTTCGCGCGTATTCACGAAACCAACCTGAAAAAGCAAGGTTTGTTGGGCTTGACTTTTGTAAATACGGATGATTACGAAAAAATTCGCCAAGACGATACCATTGATATCGAAGGTTTTGATACGATGGCACCCGGCAAAAACCTCACGGTGGTGCTGCACCACGCCGATGGCACCGAAGACCGCTTTGAGGTAGCGCACACCTACAACGAGCAGCAAATCGCCTGGGTACGCGCAGGCTCGGCGCTCAATAAAATTCGGGAAAGTTTAGCGGCTGCGTAAATAGTACCGGCGTACTTTAGTTGCCGACGACAACAAGTAATAACCTATCATGAAACTACAGCCTTCGGTGCACGCCGCCGAGGGCTGTGTGCATTAGGGAACTTGTGTGTGTCAGATTGGGTTGTTATTTTTGCAGATACTGTATATATTTGTTATCCAATATTTATGATGAAGGCAACCACCGCAAAAGCTTTAACTGCTACTAACGCTTTTTATTTTCTGGTCTTCGCTATCGTTGCAATCATTTTGATGTATGTCCTGAATATTACTACAACTTTTTCGATTCAAGGAACAGGGACTAATGAAGTTTGGGAAAGTCTTGATGTCGCCATTGAAAACTTTTTAATGCGCTCAGAAACTCCACCCGGTGATTTGTCTAATGAAGAAATAGAAGAAATAACTATATTTTATAACGATGGTATTGAATTCAGCAATGACCCCGATGAGCCATGCCAAAAACTAAAATTATTGGGTTTAAAGAAAATTGATAAATGGATTCATCAGTTTAGGAATAGAGTATTTACCGTTGATAAAATCAAGGAAATCATGCAAATTGGCAGTAGGTATGTTTATAGCCATCCAAGTGGTAGTAATTTTACTCGAATTGTACATCCCGACGGGACCTCTATTATTGTAGATTTTGTAAATTGCATTATTTGGCAAGTTGCGCCTGCTCATTTCAAATTTTAAACAATTCATAACATGGTAGTTTTCGTGCGAGTACTATCTGAAAATCAATGGTTTGGGGCTTGGGCACCATTGGAAGCGCTGCAAAGTGAGACCGATGAGACTATTTTTATCCTCGCTGATAATGATTTTACCCAAGAGGATGAATACGAATTTTTTGAGCCAGGCACAGAAGTGCGGGTAGAAACATTCACGGATGAACATGGCGACACGTTCTTAGGTGTAGTGGATGTGATGCCCGTTACAGAAGAGCCAATTGTAGTTGCCAAGTAATACTTACAGATTTTAGTTTAATAGACTACGCACCGGTAATTTGCAGCCGCCGACAAGTAATAACTTATAATGAAACCACAGCCTTCGGTGCACGCCGCCGAGGGCTGTGTAATTTTATACTATTTGAAATAAATAAAATGCACTATCTTACATC
>CALMSO010000072.1 GCA_937872385.1 uncultured Saprospiraceae bacterium | reverse complement strand
TGGTTTCCCTGTTTCATGGTTTCATGGTTTCCCTGTTTCATGGTTTCATGGTTTCATGGTTCTATGGTTTCAGTGTTTCATGGTTGTATAGCTTGCGGTATCTATTGTCCAAAATCTACTGTCTAAAATCTAATTTAAAATATGACCATTGCAATTATTGCTCACGACGGCAAAAAAGCCGAAATGGTGGGCTTCATCAAAGACCACATTGAGTTGTTTCAGCAACGCAAAATCAACCTGATTGCCACCGGCACTACGGGTTCGCACTTGGAGCGCGCCGGGTTAGAGGTAGAAAAAATGGCCAGCGGCCCCATGGGCGGCGACGCACAAATTGCCAGCCGCATCGCTGAGGGCAATGTGGATATGGTCATTTTCTTCCGCGACCCCTTGGGCAAGCACCCGCACGAGGTGGACGTGAATATGCTCATGCGCCTTTGCGATGTGTACAACATCCCGTTGGCTACCAATCCGGCGGCAGCCAATCGCTTTGTGCAAACGTTGTAAAAAGAAATAGAAGGCGTTTTAGGATATGAAAACGACATCTAAAGCGGCGCAGATTTTTTCAGCGGCTTCCGCCAAATCCGCTTCGGTATGCGCTGCCGATACAAAGCCAACCTCGTACCCGGAGGGGCCGAGATAGACGCCGCGCTGTAGCAATTCATGGTGCAAAACCTTGAACTTGTCCATGCTGGCTGGATCAATCTGATCCGCTCTGATGATGCGCTCGCGGGCAAAAGCAATCCAAAAAATGGAACCAATATGCGGGATGTGTACTTGGTAGCTCCGCTGGTCGCAATAATCCTGAATATGTTGTACAAATTGGCGGGTTTTATCCTCCAACTTTTCGTAGAAACCAGGCTCAAGCAATTGATCCAGCGCTGCCTTGCCCGCGGCCATTGCCACCGGATTTGCGGCAAGCGTACCCGCCTGATACACATTGCCTTCCGGCGCGATATGATCCATAATTTCGTGGCTGCCAGCGTAAGCCCCCACAGGCATACCGCCGCCGATGACTTTTCCGTAAGTGATAATATCTGGTTGCACATCATAATAGCCCGCCGCCCCTTCAAAACCCGCACGGAAGCCCGAAATCACCTCGTCAAAAATGAGCAGCACGCCATATTTATAGCATTTCAAACGCAGGCATTGCAAAAAAGAGCGGTCTTGCAGCAATAGCCCATTGTTGGCCGGAATCGGCTCAATGATGATGCAGGCGATATCGTGGCTGTGCTCGGCCAAGGTGCGCTCCAGCGCGTCGCGGTCGTCGAGGGGCAACACAATCGTTTCTTTGGCAAAAGATTCCGGGATACCCGCCGAGGTGCTCACTCCAAAGGTAGCCAGCCCGGAGCCTGCCTTCACCAGCAGCGAATCGAGATGCCCGTGGTAGCAGCCTTCAAACTTGATGACCTTATTTTTGCCGGTGACTCCACGCGCTAAGCGCACGGCCGACATCACGGCTTCGGTGCCGGAGGTGACGAAGCGTATTTTTTCGATAAATCGGTTATTCTCTAACAGCAATTTGCCGATGGCATTGCCCCGCCGGGTAGGTGTGCCAAAGGAAATTCCTTGCGCTACGGCCTCCATCACCGCCTCGCGGATGCGCGCATTGTTGTGCCCCAAAATGAGCGGCCCCCAGGAGCAACAAAAGTCTATAAACACATTGCCATCGGCATCCGTAATGCGGCAGCCATCGCCTTTTTCTACATAAATTGGTGGCCCGCTCACCGATTTGAAAGCCCGCACTGGAGAATTGACACCCCCTGGAAAATAATTTTTTGCTTCGGCAAACAGCTCCGCCGAGCGCTCCCGACGGATGGTATTTTCACTCAATTGCATCATACTTTTACTTTGTTTGCACGTCTTGCCCGACATCAGGAAGCGTTGCTTTTTTACAATCACATTTACAACAGAAATCCATGGCAAAAGTACAATTTGCGGCGTATTCTGTTGGCCAGCACAAGTAAAAGCGATGTCATCTTTATGGCGTAGCTGCCGGTTTTTACAAAATGCGCCGATGCCGCAGCACCAACAATGCCAAGCACAGAATAACAATGCCAAGCGCCATACCCACTTCTAACCACTCGCGCTGGGTGCGCCGGATGCGGCTTTCTAAAAAATAGGGATTAGGCGCATTAGGCGTGCCCGTACCGTAGCGTATTTCCCAGTTAGTGGGGTCGCTATTGTCCAAATGCGGCAATAACAAGCTGAGGGTAAACACAGAATCGGTGGGCGGTAGTTCATAGGCCAGGCTATCCACCATGGCGCCAAAAGAAGCGAAAAGTTCGAGCCTTTCGCGGCGTTTGTTCAATCCGAAAGGCAATTCGCCCACCACATTGTAGGCATTGGGAAAGGACTGATAGAAGCGGCGCATATCTTGGCACACCACGAGATAGTCGTTGGGGGCAATGTCCACATTGGGGAAGACGAATTCGTTTTTCAAATCGGCCAGTATCCAGCCGCGCAGGTTTACCTTTTCTTTAGAATGGTTGAAAATTTCTATCCAATCTCCAGCCTCGCGGTTGTTGGCGCTGATTTCATTGATAACGACCTTGCCCGCCAGCGGATGTTCGTATTTTTCAAAAATCGCTTTTACCGTCATGTCTTTTTCTGTGAGCAAAAGACTGATTTCCCGATTGTCTTCGGGAGCGCCGCTGCTTGCAATGCCTTCCCAGCCTACAAAGCGATAGCCATTGCGGGGCACAACTTTCAGGGACACCGGTATTTTTTCAAAATAGACTCCCGCGAAAGGCTGTTCGCTGTTGATTTCCAGATGTTTATTGAGCAATACCGCTCCGCCGCCTTCCACGGATAGCTGCAAATGACGCAAGCCCCCCGTTTCAAAGCGGTCCATCAGGTGTAATCGAGTGTGATACGGGCGCTCGTCGGCAAAATTGCGCAGCACCTGCACTTGGGCATGCCATTCTTGCTCATTGAGGCGCCAGCGCTTGAGGTGACGCGGCATTTCAGGCAGCAAATGCTGGTACATCGCTTCGATGTGTTGTTTGACGCGCTCCGGCTCAAAAATCGTATTGAGATGGTCGGCAAAACGGGTGACAAAGGCACGCTCGAAGTCAGGGTTTTCTAATAAACTGCGCAACAGGAAAGTACTCCAGGGCGGATTGGGCCAAGCTGGTCCATTAGGCTCAGTGTGAAAGGCCAAGCTATTATTGCGGTACGCCCGGCTATCGTGCAGCCCGAAACCCCAGTCGGTATCGAAGAGAATCCAACGCCAGCGCCCGTCGCGGCTGTGCGGCCGCCAATATTTGATATTGCCACCAGCATCTTGGTTATCGAAATAAATCTGTGCAATTTGATAATTCATAAAATTATCCACATCCATAAGTGTCTGGATGTAAGCGTAGTGCACGGGGTCGCGCAGGTTGTTTTCGGCAATAAACTCCAGCATCTGGCGGTAGTGGCGCGTGCTGCCCCGCCGGCGGATGAGGTAATGCTCGATGTAGTCGAGACTGTCTTTGTCCACGCCCTCATTGTGCGCAGCAATGAAATAGCGGTTGATTTTCTCGCGGATATTGTAAATGCCCCAATATTTGCCATTGATGTAAACGTGCGCCGGGCGATAGTCCTGCTTGTCTATATCGAGATCATTCACGAGCCGCGCCATGAGCGCGTCGCGGAAATAGCTCCTGCCCCAGTCGCTACCGGAATTGCGCAGCACTAAAAATTTAAATTCCTTCAATCCTTGATCGCCAAAAATAGGATGTTTAATACGCTTTTGGCCATAGCGCGGCCGTGCCACGATGGTCATAGATTTTTGCGGAAAGAGGCGACTCATGCCGCCGAACAAGCGCAATCCGGAAAGGCTATTGTAAACATTTTGCCCATTGGATTCAAAAATTTCGATGTGGGCGGGCACCTCCTGCCGCGTCCAGAAGTTGGCACCGGGTTGCTTCCAGGAGTTGTCAATCAGTTGATTGCCTTGCATGAACATGCCGCGCTCCGAATCGAATAGTACAGCCGGAGTAATGCCAATGGACACTACCGGGAAGTTCGTCGCCGGCTCGTTGATAAAATAAGTGTGCGCTATGCTGCGGGCGGGCTGCCCTTTGTAATAGGCCACTGCACGCAACACCGCCGTGGTACGCAGCCGAATGGGGCGTTTGTAGGCGGCCGCGCGGCGCGTAGGTGTGGAGCCGTCGAGGGTGTAATGAATAGCCGTGGCCCCAGGAGCCAGTAGTTGTACCTCTATTTCTTGAGCATAGAAGCCACCTTGCGGATAGCATTCTATCGGCGGGGCAATTGCCTCCTGCTGCGCCCATGTGCAAAGGCCAAACAGCAGCAGCAGCGCTGTAAGTGTTGTTTTCTCGCGTGTCATCCTGCGTTTTTGGGTTCGCTTGTTGTTGAGTCTATCCTTGTTTGCGTTTTGTTATAACGCGCTTATTACCAAATAGTCACGCAAATTAGGCTTTTTTATGATGTGTGTAAAGGGCCAGCCGGCAGTTTTTCTTGCCAAAGCGCATTTTAGTCCGGTTTTTAGCCTCTTTTTTCTATTGGAAAAGCTTTAAGAACTATTTTTAACTTATTTTTTAGTTAAAAAACTAATTGAACAGTTGCTTTTTTGTTAAAACGCCCTTATATTTGCCAAAGCGAAATGATAGACACATGATAAAAAAGTGCATGACCAGTATCCTGCTTAGCCTCTGCCTCGTGTGTAGCTTGTCCGCACAAGATGCAAGCGACGTGCAGGCGCGCTACGCGCAAGCCTTAGAATACATCAATGCCTGGCAATTCGATCGGGCGCTGGAGCTGCTGAGCACTTGCTATCGGGCGGAGCCGCAAAATCGGGAATACCTCACGCGCGTGGCTTATTGTCATTTTCAATTGGGGCGCTACCCCGACGCCAAGTTGTTTTATCATGCAGTGCTGAAGCAAGATTCTACCGATACGCAGGCGATTAGTTCGTTGGGCGCTATTTTTGAACGCGAGCACAATCACCGCGAGGCCCTGCGCTACTACGTTTATTGGGCATCCATTGATACCACCAATAGCTACGCTTTCAAGCGTTGTGGTTATGCGTCCCTGCGCATCGGGCTGGGCACAGAAGCCATTTTGTACTTTTTGCAAGCACACGGACTGAATCCGGCGGATATGGAAACCATTGACCAGTTGAGTTCGCTTTATATTAGCGCCGACCAGACCGACTACGCCGAGCAGGTGCTGCGCAAAGGACTGAATATGGACCCTGACAATATTCGTTTGCTACAAAACAAGGCGCGCTTGTTCAATAAAAAGAGAGATTACCCGACTGTTATTCAATCAATTGAAAAAACGATGGCGCAAGGCGATACCAGCGAATATTACCAGATGATGGCGGCTGTAGCCTATTTACAATTAGATAGCCTGAGCCCGGCCATTGGCCACCTCGAAGCCATCGTAAAACGCCAAGAAGACACCGAGCATACGCATCACTACCTCGGATTGGCTTATCGCAAAAAGGGCAACATTGCCAAAAGTATCGAGCATTTTGAGCAGGCGCTGCAACGCGGTATTTCAAGCAAAGTGCATATCTATCATGCCGATCTGGGCGCCATCCATGAAGAAAAAGGCGATTACCGCCGTGCCATTGTCCATTATCAAAAAGCGCATGAATACGAGCCTAAAGCAGAGTACCTGTTCTTTGTGGCACGCAACCAAGACCTGGCGTACAAGGATAAACGCATAGCACTGAAACAATACGAACAGTATCTTGCTACCAAAGACGAAAAATATAGAAAATACGCCGAAGATCGTATCCGACAACTGAAGGAAACGATACATTTCCAGTCAGGAAGATAATAAAATCAGGTTGCCAACCTGATGTTAAAATTCTCTTTTTCAATTGTTTATAAAGTAAAAATTAATTTCAAAAGTAGCCAGTTGCCTAAATTCAATCATCAAAAATTTAAAGACACTAATATGAACACACTAACCAAAGCCGAGGAAGAAATCATGCACATCATCTGGCGCTTGGGCCCTTGCGCCGTAGGGCAAATCCGCGATGACATTGAAAAAAATGAAGGACAAAAGCCGCCGCACAGCACCATTTCTACGATGGTGCGCATCTTGTCAGAAAAAGGTTTCCTGACGCACCAAGCCTACGGGCGTACCTTTGTGTACCACCCGACCGTCACCAAAGATGAATACAGCCGTCGCACTTTGAAAAAATTAGCCAGCGATTATTTTGAAGGTTCTATGAACCGATTAGTCTCTTTCTTAGTGGAAAAGAAAGAATTGAACGTGGACGAATTGAATGATTTGCTGGATAAGATGGACGATTAGACGGTGTGAATCGCAAGCAAGGACTTGAGAAAAAATCGTAATTCGTAAATCCCAATTTATAAATCATGCTAAGCTACATCCTCGAAGTGAGCCTGTGTTGGGCGGCATTTTATTTCCTGTATTGGCTACTGCTAAGCCGGGAGACCTTTTTCCATTTCAATCGCTGGTACCTGTTGAGCACCTTTGCGCTGAGTCTTGCCATTCCCAATATAGCGTGGCACCTGCCGCAGCCAGTAGTGGAAAGTGAACTGGCGATCGTTTATTTCCAACCTATTACCGTAGGGGTAGAAGCACTGGAAGTAACCGTCACGGCTGCGGAGCTAACGCCGAGCATAGGCGTCATGGATGTACTTACTTGGATTTACTGGCTGGGGGTGGCGTGGTTTGCCCTGCGCTTTCTAGCAGGTTTGACCCAGATTATCCTTTTTTATCGAAAAAGCGAGCGCCGCCAACGCTACGGCTACGAATTAGTGCTGTCTGACCGGACGCACGCGCCATTTTCCTTTTTCAATCGGCTTTTTCTGAGCAAAGCAATTGAACTCGCGCCCGAAGACCGCGACAACATTCTGCGGCACGAATTGGCACACATTCGCGGCGGCCACAGCTACGACGTGCTGCTGCTCGAGCTGACGGGCATCTTCTTTTGGTGCAGCCCTTTGGTATATCTGTATCGGCGCAGCCTGCGCAATGTGCACGAGTACATCGCCGATGCCACCGTGCTACGCACCACCCAAAAGAAACAATATGGCCATTTGTTAATACGGCAATCACAGTCCGGACACTCGATTGCCATTGCCAATCATTTTCATTCACAATTAAAAAAACGAATTCTTATGATGATGCGTAATCCATCTAAACGTCGGGCAATGCTCAAGTATTTGCTGGCCATACCTCTTACCCTGGCGGTCATGTTGGTGTTTTCCAATGCCGATGCACAAGCCAGCCTCAAAGAGCAGGCACAGGACTTGCAGCAGCAGGTAGAACAAATTTTGGCACCCGCCAAAGATACCATTCCTCACCAGGAACCGATTTACCAAATGACGCGCCCGGCGCCCAACTTCGAAATTTATTATCCCGACGGAAAGATTGTAAAACTTCCGGCTGAGCAATTGGACAACGGCGCTATTAATATTGACGATTACATCCGGCCCGAACTGGTCGAAAAAATTGACGTCAACCGCGCTGGAAAACTTACTCGGGTGTGGCTGAAAGAAAGCATAGGTACACCTCCGGGCACGGCAAAAATAGACGATGATGAAGATATTACCTTCAAAATCATCTATCCCAACGGTGACGTTATTCACCTATTTGGTACCCAAAAAGGCAACAGGGTAATTGATGATATGATTTCGCCAGATGACATCAAGTCAATAGATGTAAATAGAACAGCGGGCAATCTGATTACCATTCATATGAAAAAAAATCGCAAGGTCACGGCTCGGTTTGAGATGGACGAAGGCCCCGTCTTTGCCGGCTGCGAAAGCCTCGCTACCATTGAAGAGCGCCGCGCCTGTTCGGAAAGGGAAATGCTGCTATTCATTTACAAAAACATCAAATACCCGGCCGAAGCCCGCAGCAAGAGCATCCAGGGTACGGTGTATGTGCAATACCAAATTGATGAGCAGGGTTTTGTAAAAGATGCCAAAATAGAGCAGGGCATCGGTGGCGGCTGCGACGAAGAAGTACTGCGCGTGCTAAAAGCCATGCCCCGCTGGACACCCGCCCGCAAGGACAGCAAGGCCATCGCCGCCAATCATCTCATGCTGCCTGTAAACTACAAGCTGGAGGGCAGCACCACGCCCGGCAAATTTCTGCCCGACCAGGCAATGCGCGACACCATCATTACCTTCAATCCAGATACCTACGAGCAGAAAATGACCGTGAAAGACTGGAGCCAGCGCAAAGTAAATGTGACCGGCTATGGCAATGTCATGCTGCCACCACCACCGCCGCCGTCATCTACACCGCTTCCAGAAGGTGTTTTCAAAGTAGTAGAAGAAATGCCGCGCTTCCCTGGCTGCGAAAACTTAGAGACCACGGAGGCCAGAAAACGCTGCGCCGACCAAAAAATGCTTGAGTTCATCTATCAAAATATTAAATACCCGGCCAAAGCCCGCGAAAACAATACTGAGGGCATGGTAGTGATAACCTTTATCGTAGAAACCGACGGCTCGCTGAGCAACCTCAAAGTGGTACGCGAGATTGGCGACGGCTGCGGCGACGAAGCCCTGCGGGTAGCCCAACTAATGAACGACCGCAACATCCGCTGGACGCCCGGCAAGCAAAGAGGCGAAGCGGTGCCTGTGCAGTTCAATCTGCCGGTTCGATACAAATTGGATGCGACCTACACACCGAGCAAGGAGACCGCCCCGCCCGCCACAGCCCAACTGGATTTGAGCAATAACACCCTACAAGTAGCGCATTTCCGGGCTAATCCTAACCCCACCAACGGGCTGTTGAATCTGAATTTCAAAGCTGCTCAAAAACCAACGCGCATCAGCGTGTACGATATGCAGGGCAAGGAAGTGCAGACCCAACAACTCAACGACTTCAGCGGCGAATTTAGTGGCCAACTCGACCTGAGCAAAGCTCCGAAAGGCGTTCTGATACTTAGCATCCAGCAGGAGGGCAAGGTATATAACGAGCGAATTGTGGTGCAATAACCTGGAATGGATAATCCCTTATAAATAACAAAGCGGGAAACGACAGAGATGTCTGTTCCCGCTTTTGTTTTTTGTTGATGCCAATTTCAATAGCAAACAGCGAAACGCGAACGGCGAAATGCGTAAATGATATTATTTGCTTACAAAATAAGCGCCAATTTCTTCCATAATTTTCGGATTGACGAGAATGGCAATAGCCACCGACACTATCAAACCAATAGCTGCATTAATTACATCCTTGCGAATGATATACCAAGTAGTGCTCATCTTGCGGCGCGTATCGTACACTTTTTGCAGGGTCATCGCCAGCTCGCGGCCAGCCATCAGCCCCAGGAATACCCAAGTAGTGCTCATTGGCACATTGCTTATCTCTTTGAAAACGAAGAGAATAATTGCATAAACCAAGTCCACAATCGAAGCCGCCCGCACGTCTTGCACCTGCGACTTTTCGGTTACAATTTCCTGAATCTTATCGCCGCGCAGATAAAACAGCAAGCCCAGCCCCAATACAATATAGCTCAGGAAAAACACGAGTTCCAGCGCCGTCAGCGAGCGTGGCAAGGACACGGCAATATTCGCTCCGTCTTGCATGAGCCACACTGCCCACAACGAACCACTAATCATCCATTGAATGACCACCCAGATAGGGCTTGGCTCGCCCACCGTCAGCCGCCGGATAGGTTTGGCCAACAAAAACCAGATAACAATCGCTGTTGCAAAAGCTACGCCATAGCCAGATACACTTTTTAGCAACATGCCCTGGATGCCGTCGAGATTCGATGAATAAACGCTCAAGCACAAGAAAGTCGTCGAAACCGGCATTTTCAATCGCGTGAGAAACAACAGCACTAAGGGAGCCGCCAATTGCAAAAACTGAAAACTCTGCGGCGCTTCGCTGAAGCCTTTGGACGCTAAGCGCTCGTAAGACACATCGCCATTGTACTGTACCCAACTGTACACCATCGTCGCCACAAAAATGCCTGCCACAAAAATCCAGAGCACCCACCAGGGCCGCCGCGCATTGGAGGCCAAAAACGTACCAATGGTTTGAATACTGTCATTGGCAATAGCCGAATAACCAGCAAACAAAAAGCCCACCCACATAGCTATCTTTGGGTAGGGATAAGCAATACCTGCTACAATGAACAACAAAATCAGCAACTGGTAGAACTTGCGCTCCTTGTACAAGAAAAGACGTAAAATCCGGAAGCGAAAATTCTGATTCAGCCATCTGGCAGTACGTGCTATCATGAGTAACTAAGACTTGTTTGGTTGGAAAAAGCCAAAATTACCGGCTTCTATCTTTTTGACTGCCAATGCAATATTAAATTTAGGTTAAGTTTTTTCTTGCCAACGCGCTGCCTGATAACCGAGATGATTTTTGTCACTTTACAAAAAGATAACCTTGGCTTAAAAATCACTTAACGAACGATCTGTATCTTTAATGAAAACCGAATTTAATCATTCCGAATGACCATTATAATATGAAACACATCCTTTTTCTGCTTGCCGCAATGACAATACTTTGTTACGCATCTTGCGACCGGGCACATCCCAATGTGGAAAATGTCATCATCAAAGGCTCTGATACGGAAGTAAACCTGGCCTTAGCTTTGGCGGAGCATTATATGGAAAAAGACGAAGATATTTCCATCGCAGTGACTGGCGGCGGCTCAGGTGCGGGCATTGCTGCGTTGATTAATGGCAAAACGGGTCTCGCCAACTCCTCCCGCTCCATGCGTACGGAAGAAATTCGCTTGGCCAATACCCGCAATGTGCAGCCTATGGCCTCGGTCTTTGCTATGGATGGCTTAGCCATTATTGTACACCCCGACCTGCCTGTGTCTGCACTTACCGTGCAACAGGTGGGCGCTATTTATCGCGGTGAAATAGAGAACTGGCGCGGGGTAGGCGGTCCTGACATGCCTATCTCGCTGTATGGCCGACAAAGCAACTCCGGCACCTTCGTCTATTTCCGCGACAGCGTGCTCCGGGGCGAATATGCGCGCAATCTGAAGCAAATGAACGGCACCGCCCAAATGGTGGAAGGCATGAAAACCGATCGCGCGGGCATCGCTTATGTGGGTGTGGGGTATGTGGTGCAGAAGGACGGCCAAACTATGCCTGGCATCAAAATACTGCCCATCAGTGCGGGTGAGGGCTTGCCGGCGGTGGCCCCTACCGATTTGGCAAACATTATAGACGGTTCTTATCCGATTGTACGGCCGCTTTTTCAATATACCAATGGACGACCGAATGGCAAACTCCGCGATTTCATGCTCTTTTGCCTCAGCGAAGTCGGGCAGCAAATCGTAACCGAAAGCGGCTACTATCCTGTATCGAAGCGCTATCAGGCGCAAAACGAACAAGTACTCAACTTTAGCTATGCCGATGCGACATCTTATTGACCTCCTCGCACGCCGGGTGTTTTTCCTCTCGGCAGCGCTTTCGGTGCTCATCTTACTCGGCATCTTCGGAATGCTATTTTTCAATGGCATTCGCACCTTTGCAGAAGTAAGCCCGGGGCAGTTTTTTTTCAACAGCCATTGGAATCCCTCCGCCTATGGTGAGCCTTCTTATGGCATTCTGGCTATGATAGTTAGCACTTTTTTGGTCACCCTCGGTGCTATGTGCATTGCGGTGCCGCTCGGCATTGGCGCTGCGGCGTACCTTTCGGAGGTTGCTTCCGGCAATTTTCGTTTGTATTTGAAATCCGCCATTGAACTGTTGGCGGCCATCCCTTCGGTAGCGGTGGGCTTCATTGGCATCGTTCTCACAGGGCCCTTGCTGGCGCGCATTTTTGGTTTGAATAATGGGCTCACGGCGCTCAACGGAGCTGTTTTATTAGCTATCATGTCTTTACCTACTATTATTACTATCGCTGAGGATGCTATCCGCTCAGTGCCCGACCATTTCAAAGAAGGCTCCTATGCGCTTGGCGCCAATAAGTGGACTACCCTGCTGCGCGTCACCTTGCCCGCCGCCACGTCGGGTATTATTGCTGCGGTCATTCTCGGCATGGGCCGTGCCATCGGCGAAACCATGACCGTACTCATGGCTACTGGCAACGCTACCGCTATGCCCAACGGTTTTTTTGACCCCGTGCGCACCATGACGGCTACCATTGCCATAGAACTCGGCGAAGTACCTTATAATACAACGCACTATTACAGCCTCTTTGCCGTAGGAGCGGTGCTGTTTATTATCAGCCTCGGCATCAACTTGCTTGCAGAATACATTGCTGCGCGGTATCGTTACAAAAGCTGACAGGCAACTTGGCGGCCTTACAACGGCTCGTTCTCTAAGTACGAAGTCTTTTTGCAAATTGCCAAAAGCAAATCGCACATTAAATAATGGGACATTGTTATTTATGCGAATATTGGGTTGAAATGGTTAAAAATATTAAGCATACATAACGAATAACCTCGTAGAGGTGATATATTTATAATAAAAGGCATAAAAAGTAAATTGAAACCCCAGCGGGGTGACACTCTGCTCTGTCACCACAATATATCACCCCGTTGGGGTTTGATACCATTAATTGTCAGTGTTTTATAAATTTTTCACCCCGCTGGGGTTAACTTAATATGCGCATTATTGGTTAATCGGGCAATTGTTTTGTAATTGATAATCAATCACTTATGGCTTTTATTGAAAATAACTATGCCCATTTACTTACAACCATATTCTCATCTTCATCGCGTCAGCACGATGTAGTCACGGATAAGGGTTTTCAGAAAATCAATCCGATCAGCTGGTACTTCTGTAATGTTGAGCAGCGTGGCTAAGTGCTCGGCGGCTTCCTTGACGGCACGAGCGTGCGCTGCATTCGGATAGCGGCGATACCGCCCAATGAGCTGCTTGATGAGCAGCATGTCTTGTTCGCGGAGGTGGCGCACCTCAGGATAAACCGGTTGATAATTTTCTATCGAGCTGATTTTCAAGATGTCTTCCAACTGGAATCGCTGCTGGTGCCGCACTCGGATCACGGTTGTATTGGCCGTCATATCGCCGAGGCGCTGGTTTTTGGGCGACGAACTAATGAGCAAGCCCGCTAATACGCCCAACGACAAAATGCTGTCAATGATATGAAAAATGGCGCGCAGGAAGTAATCGCTCAGGCCCGGCTCTTCGCCGTCTATACGTACCACTTTGATGCCCAGGGCTTTTTTGCCCCAAGACTGCCCATTGGCGAAAGCCTCCGAAAAAAACTGATACCCCATCAAAGCGACCAAAGGCAGTAATCCTAATATAAAACGGCCCAGTAGCCCTTCGGCCACCACGCCCCCTAAAGTGCTCAGCAGCACAAAAATCAGTAAAAGATAGCTCACCCCGACAATCAGCAAATCAATGAAAAAGGCTAAGGCCCGCTCACGCAGGGTAGCCAGTTCGTATTCGATAGTAACATTCTGAGTGGTGCGGATGTCTATGGTTTGCATGGCCTTTGGCTTTTCGCAATTTGTGTTTGGCGGTTTGCTTTTTGCCTCTTTTTAAAAACCTGAGGCCGCCCAAAGGTTGCATTTTCGAGAATATTTTCCTAAAATGCACTCCAAAATACAGCCAATTTGGCATCGGAGCGTTATTACTGTCGTCATTTCAACCCGGAAACATGCGCGAGACCAGTTTTATTAAACAAAATCAGGACAAATGGCGGGAATTTGAGTCGGTGCTGGCAGGGCAATACCACGACCCCGACAAGCTGAATGATCTGTTTGTGCAAATCACCGACGACCTGTCGTATTCTCGCACATTCTATCCCAACCGCTCGGTGCGCGTGTATCTCAATGGGCTGGCGCAACGCATCTTTTTTACCATTTATAAAAGCCGCCGCGCCCCTTTGCGCCGTATCGGGCAGTTTTGGCTCGATGAGCTGCCGCAGTTGGTGTACGAATCCCGTCGCGCATTTTTACTGTCGTTTCTGGTATTCTGGGTGGCTTTTGGCATCGGTTTGCTCTCCAGTGCTATGGACGCCGATTTTGTCAAAATTATTCTTGGCGAAAGCTATGTGGAAATGACCAACACCAACATTGAATCGGGCGACCCGATGGCCGTGTATAAACAACGCGGGCAGTTTGGGATGTCGGTTGGTATTACTGCCAATAACCTCTGGGTGGCTTTTCTCACTTTTGTAATGGGGGTGTTCTATGCAGTCGGCAGCATTGCTATTATGATTCAAAACGGCATCATGGTAGGCGCTTTCCAGTATTTTTTTATTGAAAAAGGGCTATTTTGGGAGTCCTTCCTCACCATTTGGATACACGGTACCCTCGAAATTTCGGCCATCATCATAGCCGGTGCAGCGGGCATTGTAATGGGCGAAGGGCTGGCTTTTCCGGGCACCTACACGCGTGCGCAGGCTTTCCAGCGCTCGGCCCGGCGCGGCGTGAAAATTATGATTGGCATTGCGCCCATTATTATCCTGGCAGGTTTTATAGAAGGCTACCTGACCCGGCATACCGAAACACCCGACCTCGTGCGGGGGCTATTCATTGGGGTATGCTTGCTGTTTGTGTTGGTTTATTTTGTCTGGTACCCATATATCAAGGCTCGCTACGATGCTGCCCAAGCGCCACAAGATGCCAAAATTCCGCCGGACCAACGCCAGCAGATTGACTTCACGGTGGTGAAATCTTCAGGTGAAATTTTCGGCGATATTTTCAATTTCTATACCCGGCATTTCGGCAAAGTGGCACTGCTATCCTTAGCTGGCGCGATACTGCTGACGGCCGCCAGCTGGATTTTGTCGGGGTACAACCTTGCGGAGCAAGTACTATTTCCGGCTTATTTGTTTGGCACGATTGAGGCTTTGCCACAGTTTTTTGACGGTACGGCCAGCCCCTGGCTACCGTGGTTGCAGCCTTTTGTGTTCGGGGCCTTGCTCACGGGCGTTTTTGTGTGGCTGCATCGGGAGTACGACCCACAGGTGCGGTATCCGCTGCGCCGCTTGTTGTTGGTTTTTCTGAAAAATACGGCCGCTTTCAGCACATTGGTACTGCTGCTGGCAATAGTAAAAAGCTATGGTTTTTATTTGCTGCTGGCATATCTGCCTATAATGCTTTTGTGGTGCTTTATTATGCAAATAGAAGGGCGGAACTTGCCCGGAGCACTGGGGCGCCTGCTGCTATTATTGCAAAACAATCTGAACAGGCTGGTAGGGCTGCTATTGGTGCTGGTATTGGTAGGCGTACTGTTTTTTCTCATCAACGATACGATGCTGATGGGTTTTTATCTCGATTTAGTCAGTTGGGTCATCAGCCTCGACGCGGCAGGAATGCAACAATTAAGCGCTGTATTACTTACCTTTACTACGCTATTTGTACTGCAAATGGTGTTAGTATTGTTCATCGTTGGTTTTGGATTATTGTATCATACCTTGCGGGAAATTGCCGAAGCCACCTACCTTAGGTCGAGAATCCAAAGCATCGGGCTGGCCAAAAGAATCAAGGGATTGGAACAGGAAGGATGATTTTTCAAAGGATGCATTAAAATGTAAATGTCTGATGAGCCGAATAGCGCTTTACATAAAAATTGCTGGCTGGCTACTTTTGCCCTCGTGGAGCTCGGCGCAAGCGCCGGAAACGCCCCCGCCCCTCCGGCCTTTCAGCGAGCAAGAATGGCAACGAGCCAAAGAAGGCATAGATTATTCTACCGACCGCATCCAACCTCGCAAAAAACGCTCCGACCAGAAAAAAAACGGTGTGGATGGCTTAGCAAAAGAGCCTTCGGGCTGGCTGGGAAGTGCCAACGCGGCGGCGCTCATGCGCGTGCTGGCCATTGTGATAGGCGGAGTAGCACTGGTACTGCTGCTGCGAAGCCTGCTGGGGCTGCGACAACCCCGAAATAAAAAAGTGGACTATACGCTTTCGGCAGCCGAGTTGGAGACCATCGAAGAAAATCTGCACGAGGCCAATCTCGAAGATTTTATCCGGCAAGCGGTGGAGCGGCAGGAGTTTGCGCTGGCTATCCGGCTCTATTATCTGACCGTTTTGCAAAATTTGTCGTGGCAAAATGCCATCGTATGGCAACGGGATAAAACCAACCGCGACTACCTGCGCGAACTGCGGCATTCGGAGTGGCTGGAAACTTTTCATGAAATAACCGACATTTTTGAACGGGTATGGTACGGCAATCGCCCCGTGCCAGCGGCTGAGTTTGCGCGCTTAGCGCCAAAATTCCGCGCCTTTATCCACCAAATTCAACTGGCTTCAACCCCGCAGCTTCCATGAAGAACCGACGTTTATGGATTATTGGCGGATTATTAATAGTGCTGACGCTGCTCAGCTTGGTTTTTCTGCGCAATAGCCGCAAGCGTTTCGACTGGTCCGAAAAGTACGCCATCAGTAGCAAGCAGCCTTACGGTACGCACATTATCAAAACCCTGCTGCAAGGCTATTTTCCCGACAAGGGCTTCGAGGTACTGCGCGACAGCCTGCATCGCCAGCTCCACCTCGACTCGCTCGAAACGGCCAACTACGTCTTCATTGGCGAAGCACTTTACCTCGACTCGCTCAATACCGAAGCGCTGATTCACTTTGTAGAGCGTGGCAACAATGCCTTTATCGCCGCCAATGATATTTCGCAAAGGCTTATGGAGCAAATTTATGATGGCGAATGTGAAGACGAAGTCTGGACGGACTATCGAACCATCCGCGACAGCTTAGTGCCCCTGAGCCTCCGCGATACCACTTTGCAAGCGCCCGGAACCTATTTTACTTGCCGTTTTGTGCGGCGCAACCTGCCAGAATTCTACTTCTGGAGCTATATCGAACCCAACCTTTTTTGCGAAGCGCCTTTCAGCATCACCGCGTTGGGCTATCTGCGAAAGCGTTTAGTCAATTTTGCTAAAATAGAATACGGCGACGGCACTTTTTATTTGCACACAGTCCCGTTGGCGTTTACGAATTATCACATTGTGACCGAAGCGGGTTTGCAGTATGCCAATGGTGTATTCTCCTATTTGCCGACAGGCAAAATCTACTGGGATGAGTTTAGTAAAACGGAAACCCGGCTGGAGGCGCTAAATCAGGCTCGCAATCGGCAGATAAGCTCCGAAAGCCCTTTGCAATACATTCTCAGTCAGCCGCCGCTGGCCTGGGCCTGGTACTTGCTACTGTCTATCGGATTGTTGTTTTTACTGTTTCGCACCCGCCGCCGGCAGCGTATTATACCCGTATTAGAAAGCAACGCCAATACCTCATTAGAATTTGTGGCCACCATCGGGCGGCTCTATTTTTTGCAAAATAGCCACAAAAAATTAGCTTTGCAGAAAATGAAACTCTTTCAGGCATTTGTGCGTGAGCGCTATCACCTGCGCGGGCACGACCTCGACGAAGACTTCATTGGCAAATTAGCTGCCAAATCAGAAGTACCGCGTAGCCTGATTGACAAAATATTGCTTATGCACCGCAATATCAGCAACTCCACGCTTGTCACCGAAAATACCCTCATTGATTTCCATCGCCTGATGGCGGAGTTTTATGCTGGCTGCAAGTAGCCCTTTGCGGATGGCACTACTCCGGCGAGGGGTTGCCTGTTTTGAAGGAGCGCAAAACCGTCAGTACAAGTGTCAAAACCGTAAGCGGCATTACAAACCAGACCATAGCCGTATCGAAAACAGCGAGGGCACTGTGCTCGGTGGCTGCCAAAATCAGATACGTTGTGTAAGCAATGTAATACCCTAAAAACACCGCTCCTTCCCAGCGTACAATGCGATGCCCGGTGAAAAAAATCGGGAGGCAAGCAATAGCCGCTGCAATCATAATCGGAATATCGAATTGCAAAGCCGCTTTGGATACGGGCAGCCCGTTTGGTGATACTAAAGAAGCGATGCCCAGCACTGCCAAAATATTGAAAATGGAACTGCCGATGGCATTGCCCACCGCAATATCGCGCTCGCCGCGCAAACTGGCGATGATAGACGTAGCCACTTCGGGTAGCGAAGTACCTGCCGCTACTACCGTCAGACCGATAATCAAATCGCTCACCCCCATTTTCTGGGCAATTTGCGTAGCACTTTGCACCAACCAACGCGAGCCAAGTACCAGCATAGCCAGTCCTATGCCCACCAGTAGCAAATTAACAGCCCAGAGTCGCCAGCGATTTTGTCGGCTGCTGTTGTATTCGAGCCGGAGTTGGGTTTCCACCAGCAAGCTCTGCCCCTTTCTACTTTGATAAATGAGAAAGGCATTATAAGCCACCAAAAGCAGAAACAGCAGCAAGCCGTCGCTACGGCTGATTTTGCCATCCAGCCCAAGTATTAAAAAGAGAAACGAGAAAAGAATGAGCAGTGGCACATCGAAGCGAATCAGTTGGCGCGCAACCACCAGCGGTACAATCAGGGCGGTCAGCCCCAGCAAGAACAACACATTGAAAATATTGCTGCCGACTACATTCCCCACTGCAATGTCCACCTTGCCACTGAAACTGGACATAATGCTCACTGCCAGCTCCGGCGCACTGGTGCCAAAAGCCACCACCGTGAGACCAATAATTAGAGAAGGAATACCTACGGCGGCGGCTATCTTTGAAGCTCCGCGCACTAAGGCTTCGGCCCCTATGATAAGTAGAATGAATCCGGCTAAGAGCAAAAGAATCGTCATGGGCTAAGCATTACATACAGTTCGGAATTTTTGGCATGCCAGCGCACTAAAGTTTTCCTGTGGCGTATTCCGGGCTGCAAGTTAAGAAAAGCCATACAGAATGCACCATATCTTTTATGGAAGGGAGCGGTTTTTGTAGGTTCCAAGCTTTTTTGCAAATGTAAAATTTGTGACTTTATTGTGAAGTAATCTCTCAAGACTTGCTTACTTTTGGTAAGTTTGTTGGCAGTTTTACAAAAAAACAACTAATATGATTGCCTATTATAATGTCAATGGCACCCTGACCCCTGCGGCCGAAGCGGCGCTAAAAGTCACCGACTTGGCCATTCTACGCGGCTACGGCGTGTTTGATTTTTTTTTGGTGCGGAGCGGCGTACCTATGTATGTAGAGGACTATGTTGCTCGTTTTCAGCGCTCTGCGCGGCTTTTGTATTTAGAATTGCCTATGCCCACCGACCAGCTAATCGGGCAAATTCATTCGCTCATTGAAGCCAATGGACTACCGGATGCCAGTATCCGCTTGGTGCTCACCGGCGGCTATGCCGAAGATGGCTACACGCCCGTTCAACCCAACCTGCTCATCTTAGCGCACCCGATGCCCACCTATGCAACCTCAGTCATGACCGAAGGCGTCAAGGTACTGTTGTACGCGTTTCAGCGCGAAGTGCCAGAAGCCAAAACCATCAACTACCTCACGGGTATCCGCGAAGCCGCCCGCATGAGGGCCGAAGGTGCCGTAGAGATCCTCTACCACGACGGGCGCTACGTGCGCGAAGGAGTGCGCTCCAACTTTTTTATTCTGACGCAAGATGGAATTTTAGTCACACCTCAAGAGAAAATATTGCACGGCATCACCCGGAAAAACACCATCGAACTGGCCCGGCAGCATTTTCAGGTAGAAGAGCGCGATGTGACACCCGCAGAATTGTTCGCAGCACAGGAAGTTTTCCTCACCAGCACCACCAAAGGCGCTATGCCAGTAGTGCAAGTGGACGGGCAGACCATTGGCAACGGACAACCCGGCCCCATTACGCTGCAATTAGCTGAATTGCTACGCCAGCGCGACGCCGCCTACGTACAGGCTGCCCACAAAGTGCTGCCTATAGAAAGTACAGCTATATAAAGCCAATATTTTCAGGCGCTTCATAGTCAGATTGTAAATGGTCTGCCTGCAATTATTACAGATGCGTAGGTAGCCTTTTGACGAATCAAAATCATCTAAATAATTGACTATCAATTTTTTATAATTTAAAATAAAAGCGACATAAAAACATGCTGCTTTGCCAATAACCGCACTATGCCCCTCGTGCTGATCACAATTATAGGAAAACCATGACCCGACCACACCCTGTTCTGCAATCATCCGAAGCATACATCACCCAATTGTTGTCCGAAGAACTAAGCGACGACCATCGCTTCCACGACCTGAATCATACCTTAGCCGTGCGCGACACCTGCCTAAGCTTAGCCCGCAGCCTCGAAATACCCTCGGAAGACCTTGAAATGCTGGAGTTAGCCGCACTTTTCCACGATACAGGCTACACGGTCACTTACACTGGGCACGAAGCCGAAAGCCGCCGAATAGCGACTGATTTTTTGCTTGCGCAAAATTATCCGACCGACCGATTGGAGCAGGTGTTAGATTGCATTGACGTGACACACCCCGGCGCGCATCCGCAAAATCTGGTGCAACAAATCATACGAGATGCCGATTATTTCAACTTAGCCAGCACCGATTATCTCGCTTCTATCGAAGCACTCCGCCACGAATGGGCGGTTTTTTTGCAACAAACCTACGCCGACCCCGAATGGTATCGCCTCAACTACGACTTTTTAAAAAATCATCAGTACATCACCCCGGCGGCCCGCGCCCTTTTTGAGCCGCAAAAAACAGCTAACCTCAAGCAATTGAAAAAAATAGTCAAACAACAAGCCCCAAAGCCAGAAACAGCGCCTGCCCAAACCATTGCCGATAGCCGCAGCGCCCAGATGATGTTCAAAACAGCTCTGCGTAATCATTTGGATTTGAGCAACTTAGCAGACAACAAAGCCAACATCATGCTGAGTGTCAATGCTTTGATTATCACCGTTGCCATTCCGCTCTTAGCTTCCTACATGCAAACAGTGCCCTACTTGCTCTACCCTATGTCGGTGCTCATTGTATGCTGCCTTTCTTCGATGGTCTTTGCCACCTTAGCTACCCGCCCAATCAAGATGAACGGCTATACACCCAAAGAAAAAATCGAGCAGGGCGAGTCCAATTTGTTCTTTTTTGGCAACTTTTATCGCATGAGCTTTGCAGAATATCAGGCTGGAATGCAGCAGGTAATCGCCAATAGCACCGATCTGGAAAACGCCATCATGCGCGACCTGTTTTTCCTCGGCAAATCCCTCGGCACCAAATACCGCCAACTCCGCACTTGCTACACCGTTTTTATGTTTGGCATGGTGCTCACAGTGTTGGTATTTGTAGTGAGCTATTCCTTGCAGGGGTAGGCACTTTTCATTAAAAATCAGTAGAAAAAAATGAGACCGCGCATGCGCACACCTGCGTAGGCTTTCTGAATTATGAAAAATTGAAAAATTTTCCTACCTTATGCACCTGAATTATAAACATGTACTAAAAGATTTTTTAAAACATTCAAACGCCCTCGATGAGGAAAAAACCCTTAATCAAGATGTGACAAACCACCCCTCGTCCGATAGATGATGAAGCGTAAAAGGCGCAGTATAAGGGAAAAATTAGGCTGTGTCAGAGCGTTTTGGCGGGTTTGAACACTACCGCCGCTTAAGTAAAGATTATGCGTTTGGCTCTAAGACATTTGAAACAATGATTTACATCGCCAGGTATAGAATTATGCTCAAAAAATTGTATTTATGAATAACGTATTTTTGTAATTTGAAAAATCCTAACAACGACTCAGCATAAGTCGTATTGGCGATGTCCATCAAG
The DNA here is from genome assembly GCA_937872385.1 of uncultured Saprospiraceae bacterium. Lineage (GTDB taxonomy): Bacteria > Bacteroidota > Bacteroidia > Chitinophagales > Saprospiraceae > JADJNW01. The sequence continues at coordinate 130,770 of CALMSO010000072.1, read as the reverse complement.
GTGCCGGGCACTGCTGGGCAATTTCAGATATTAGAAAACCACGCCTCGATTGTCTCTTCGCTCGATGCAGGCCAAGTAGAAATCGCAACTGCCAAAGGCGAACACAGCTTTTACAATCAGGAAAGCGGCACCATTGAAACGGCTAACGAAGCTGGCAAAAAGTTAGTTTTCGACATTACCGGCGGTTTTGTAGAAGCGCTCAAAAACGACATTTCGCTGCTCGTCAGAGGCATCAAAACCATTTGATTGTCGCGCGCTGCCGACTACCGATTTTAGTAAGATAGAACGTACATTTTGGTGCGGCTCGCTATGGGCCGGTTATTCTCGAAAATACCATCATCAGCAACAGGGGGAATCTGCTCAGATCGGGTTCCCTTTTTTGTATTGGTAATTTTGCTACGTTTTTCTTATTTTTAACAATTAGCTGGTAACGCCGGATTTTTGGATAATTTGTATTGGCAATGGTGGCGACTCATCCCTTCGCAGAAGGGCGCGCGGGTGCGGGCGCTACTACGCGAGTAGTACCGGCGACTTCAGTCGCCGCAGGTCGGCGGCTAAAGCCGCCGGTACAAGCTTGGCTCCGCGTGATGATTGTCACTGTTTGTTACCAGTGCGGGCGCGTATCTTTGCAAAAATTTTGTTTGCATGAATCTTCGATCCTTTTTGCCAGCACTTGATTGGCTGCCTCATTATCATCGCAAGGACCTAAAGGGCGACCTGTCGGCGGGCCTCACGGTAGGCGTGATGCTCATACCGCAGGGGATGGCTTACGCTATGATTGCCGGTATGCCGCCGATTTATGGTTTGTACGCATCCACCGTGCCGTTGGTTATTTACGCCTTACTGGGTACTTCGCGGCAGTTGGCGGTAGGGCCGGTAGCTATGGTATCTTTGCTGACTGCGGCTGGTATTGGGGCATTGGCTGAGGCAGGCACCGAGACTTATATTGCGCTGGCGATTACGCTGGCTTTCTTTGTCGGGCTGATCCAGTTTTTGCTGGGTGTTTTCCGCTTGGGGTTTTTGGTCAATTTTCTATCGCATCCGGTAGTGAGCGGTTTTACCTCGGCGGCGGCGCTGATCATTGGGCTGAGCCAACTCAAACATTTGCTGGGCATCAATCTGCCGGGGGGGCACCATGTGCACCAAATTCTGATCGCTGCCTTTCGGCAAATCGGCGAGGTACATCTGACCACCTTTGCCATCGGTATAGGCGGCATTCTCATTATAAAAGGCATCAAAAAAATCAATAAATCCATTCCGGGGCCCTTGCTGGCGGTGGTATTTGGCATACTGGCGGTGTGGGGATTCGGGCTGGCCGATAGCGGTGTGAAAATTGTAGGAGAAGTACCCAGCGGGCTGCCGTCCTTTTCCGTGCCGATGCTGAGCATAGAAAGCTTTCGTACGCTGATGCCGGTAGCCGTAGCCATTGCTTTGGTGAGTTTTATGGAAAGTATTGCGGTGGCCAAAGCCATTCAGGCTCGGCACAAAAACTACAAAGTGGTATCCAACCAGGAGTTGATCGCATTGGGCGCAGCTAATCTCGGTGGGGCTTTTTTGCAAGCATTTCCGGTCACAGGCGGCTTCTCGCGCACAGCGGTAAACGACCAGGCGGGTGCCAAAACTGGCATGGCCTCTATCATCAGTGCGGCGCTCATTTTGCTTACGTTGCTTTTCCTCACGCCTTTGTTTTATTATTTGCCGCAGGCAATTTTAGCCTCGGTCATCATGGTGGCGGTGTTTGGTTTGATAGACTTCAAAGAGCCGGTGCACCTGTGGCGGGTGAATAGAGCCGATTTTTGGATGCTCATGGCTACGTTTGTAGCGACCCTCACGCTGGGCATTGAGGAAGGTATTCTCGTGGGCGTGACCCTATCATTGGCAATGGTGGTTTATCAAACGACGCGGCCACATGCAGCGGTACTGGGGCGGGTGAAGGGAACGAATTATTATCGAAATGTGGGCAGATTTGACGCCGAACACCTCGAAGTGCGCCCCGATGTACTGATTTTTCGGTTTGATGCGCAACTATACTTTGCTAATATCGCTTATTTTAAAGAAACCCTCGAAGACTTGATGGTGAAAAAAGGCACTGCCCTCAAAGCTATTGTAATAGATGCCGTAGCAATTAATAAATTGGATAGCAGTGCATTACACGCATTGCACGACTTTGTCAGCGATACGAAAGGAAAAGGCATAGCCGTTTATTTTGCAACTGTAAAAGGCCCCCTGCGCGATGCCATGGTCAAGGCTCATTTATTAGAATATATTGGAGAAGATAATTTTTTCATGAGTGTGCAAGACGCAATGGATCACTACGACCGGGACGAAGCCGCCCGGCAAAACCAACATCCGCACCGTGCTTATACACTACAAACCAATGTAGGAGCCGATGGACGCCGTCATTGAAAAATACCTCGCGTACAACCGCGCTTGGGCTACGCAAAAACAGGCAGACTTTCCCGCGTATTTCAGTACCCTCGGTGAAGGGCAGCACCCGGCGGCCTTGCTGCTGGGCTGCTCAGACAGCCGCGTATCGCCGAGTGTAGTAATCGGTGCCGACTTAGGCGAAGTGTTTGTGCATCGCAATATTGCCAATCTCGTGTCGCACAGCGATTTGAATTTTCTGTCTGTATTGCAATACGCCGTAGAAGTGCTTCAGGTAAAGCACATCATCATATATGGGCACTACGGCTGCGGGGGCGTGCACGCAGCCATGCAATCTGAGTGTAGTCATGATTTGATAGACAACTGGTTGGGCAATATCAAGGATGTGATGGCTACTCATCGGGCAGCCTTGAACGCTATAACGGACGAGCGCGCCCGGTTCGATCGCCTAGTGGAACTCAACGTACTTACGCAGGCGCATAATTTGCGACAAACCTCCGTTTATAGAAAAGCCATGCGACAAGGCAGGCCGCCGGAAGTACACGCCTGGGTCTATGATTTTTCAACGGGTGCCATCAAGGTATTAGCAGCCGAATTATTACAAAACACACATGATGTTGGGCACAAAGCGAACACGTTGGTATCGAAAGAAAGTACAACCTGAAAAGCAAGCGCTCATTCTGCGCGATACGCTGGCTATTGACCGTACGCGCTTAGCCAATCAACGCACCTTTTTGGCTTTTTTTCGCACCGGACTATCGTTGATTGTTACGGCTTTAGCCATTATCGAATTCAAGAAAGATAGTCCTGATTACATCTTCATGGCCACAGTCCTGATGATTTTTGGGGCAATTATCATGGTCGGCGGTTTGGTGAATTACTACGTCGTGGCCCGACGCATCCATCGCGCTTACGACAAAGATGATGCAGCCGATAGCAGCGACCAACATGTTTCGGTGTTCGTACCAGATGCTGGCGAGCAGCCGGCAAAACGCAACAGCAAAAAAAACGAGGAATGATAAATGCACATCGGGCAAACCCGGAAATGGATTTGCCCGATGGCTTTTATTGGCAGAAAATAACTTTGTGCAAGCTTAGGCCCGCTCGCGGTAGCTTTCTTCGTAGAGTTTTTGCAATTTTTTGCGCGCAAAGAAAATCCGGCTTTTGATAGTGCCCAGCGGCGAGCCTAACTCCTCGGCGATTTCCTCGTATTTGTAGCCTTCATAAGCCATAATGAAGGGCTTTTTAAAATCCTCAGGCAGCGTATCCACCAGCGCCATCAATTCATTAAAAGTCACATTGGTTTCGCCGTCATTGTCCACCGATTTGTCACCTGAATTCAGGTAATAATTGTTCGGCGTTTGGTCAATGATCATATTGCGGCGCACTTTCTTGCGGTAGTTATTGATAAAAATATTGCGCATGATGGTGACCGCCCATGCTTTGAAATTAGTGCCCGGATTGTATTTGTCAGCATTAGTAATGATACGAACGGCAGTATCCTGATACAAATCCTCCGCATCCACATTGTTGCCGGTGAGCTTGAGGGAGAAGGCGCGCAGGGCATTACTGATACGATCGAGTTGATCGGATACCTGATTTTGATGAATGGCGTATAGCATTGTCGGTGATTTTATGATGGATAGTTCTGTTTGTAATTATTATTTACAAAAATAAAAGGATTCTCTCATTTTTGCAAATAATATTACCTATTTAGACTAAATTTTCGTAAGAATTTGCCGTAAAGCAGACACTTTTTATCCGCATTCGTAAAAATTGTTAAATATTTTAACAAACCAAAACCAAACGGCTGTGTTTCTTGTATATAAAATCAAACGTTTGTCGGCAGAAATATTGTGTTTGTCGAGTAAAAGCAGGAAAAAAGCGGAAAAGTATGGAAGTTTTGAATGGTATTACGGTTAATTATTTGCATCAAAATATTCGACTTCTTCGTAAGAAGCTGAATATCAGCCAAGAAGAGTTGGCGCAGCGTATCGGCTTGAACCGGGGCAACATTGCCTCCTACGAAAACGGGACAGCCGAGCCAAAAATCTGCAACCTTTTGAAATTAGCGCACATCTTTGGCGTATCCATCACTGATTTTACCCAAAAAGACCTCACCCGCGAAGCCGATTATCTCGAAGCGCAAATCACCTTCCGGGCCGAAATAGATGAGGAAACCGAAGTACTTGAAGACTATCGCAAGCGCACCGACGAGCTGCGTACCGTCATCGAAAGCCTACACACCTGCCATGTTTTCAAGGTAAAATCCATAGAAGACCTGCCGCGCGACGCCCGCCAGATGCACGCCAACTTTGAGCAGATGTACGAACTGGCAATCAAAACCCTCCATGAATTAGAAGAACTCACCGATTTCATCCGCTGCCGGCTGCGTTAATTGCGCATTACCACCGAAGCGTCGAAGAGATTCGACAGAAATGAAAATGCCGAATCAAATGAGGCATTTCAGACCTTGCGAAAGGCTATTGCGCGCACTTGATTCGGCTTCAGTACATCAGATGCCCTGCGAGATTATCTTCCCCACGATGCAGCCACCTGGACTGCCCACTTGCGTGGGTCTTTCACATACGTCCACTTGTTGTTGGCTTTCTGCCAGACACCCATTCTGATCTTCAATTTTTGCTGGTACTCCCGCCATTCTGCCCTTAGCGGCGCTGGCAATGACGCAGCGATGTTCGCGCTCTCTCCGCTTCCCTCGGCGGCATCGTCGGCAGCTTCTTCGAGTAGTTCCTTGCACCGTTTGGGGTTCTCATCACAATCAACGCCTTCTTGGCTACCATCTTCACGCGGCGGTCCTAATACTGCTGGGCCTTGCCCGCCTGTAGCCGTGGCGTTGGACAAATAGCTCGTGCCATTCGGATAATACGTATTGCCTCCTTCGTAGGTTTGGCTTTGCATAGTGCTGAGACTGACGATGGTCATCATTAAAATGACTGAAATCGCCCAATGGGTTGTTTTCATAAGTTGTTTTTCTTTCAAAATTAAGGGCTAATAATTTGGGCTTTCTCATACTAATGGGTGATTTTTGAAAATGAGTGCCCAAACAGGCTTAGTTTTGTCTGTTTTAAAATTCTGATTACCAATTTTTTAAAAAATACCCGTTTTAATAAACAACAATATCCTCTCCGTTTTTTAATCCTGCGAACTACGAGTAGCCAATTGCACAGCGCGCATTGGATCGGCAATTTTAAACCTTCGTTGATTTTGTTCGTCCAAAATACCGGATGCGGAAAAATATTCGTTTTTTGTAATAATGTCATCTTCTAATCCCGAAAATTGGTCTGCCTATGATCGCCCCGTCCAATTGCATTGCCGGCACGCTCGCGCCTTATACACCTGCCACAGGTGCCCCCTGGGACAAACGCCGGGTCACTCATTTGTACCGCCGCCTCGGCTTCGGAGCTGGGTTTGCGGAGGTGAATGCCGCGCTGGCACAAGCCCCTGGCGCATTGGTAGATACCTTGCTGAATACTGCTGCGGCCTTGCCTACCTCGCCGGAGCCAGAATGGGCTTACTGGGATATTTCGCGCTACGCAAATCAGGAAATGGCGATCGAGCACATTTTTCAATGGCGCCGCCGCTGGGTACTTGAGATGCTGACCAATGGCGTCCGCGAAAAACTGGCGCTGTTTTGGCACAATCACTTCGTCACACGCCTCGACAGCTATTTCTGCCCTTCGTGGATGTATCAATATCACAAACTGCTGCAACAATACGCCTTGGGCAATTTCCGGGATTTCGTCTATGAAATAGGCAAGAGCCCGGCCATGCTCGTTTTTCTCAATGGCGTGCAGAATACCCGCTTCAACCCCAACGAAAACTACGCGCGCGAACTCTACGAACTCTTCACCTTGGGCCGCGACAATGGCTACACCCAGCAGGATATTGTGCAAACCGCTCGTGCCCTCACCGGCTGGAATGGCATCACACAGCAAACGCTCTGCGGCGAAATTGCTTTTGTACCGGCATTTTTTGATCCAGGTCAGAAAACTATTTTCGGGCGCACTGGCAACTGGGGCTACGACGATGTACACCGATTGCTCTTCGAGGAGCGTGGCGAATTAGTAGCGCAGCACATCTGCCGGAAGTTGTATCGCGCTTTCGTCAGTCCGCAAGTGGACGAAGCAATCGTTGCCGAATTGGCGGATATTTTCTTAACCCATGATTTCGAGCTGCTGCCGGTGCTGCGGGTGCTGTTCAAAAGCGAACATTTTTTCGATGATGTGCACATCGGTGTATTGGTCAAAAGTCCACTCGAAACCATGCTCACCCTGCTGCGCGAGGGCAACTTCCAAATACCCTGGGGCGATACGGAACTCGATGGATTGCTCTACCTCTCCTCTGAACTTGGGCAAGATTTATTCAATCCTATAGACGTGGCTGGCTGGCAAGGCGACCGCACCTGGGTGAACAGCAATACCCTCACCGGCCGCTGGCAGGCTTTGCGCTTTATATTGTTTACGCTCTTTCAAAACCATCCGGAGCAACTGCGCGCGCTGGCCGCCGACCTGTCGAACAATTCCAACGATGCGGAATACATCACTGAAGTGCTTGTAAATCACTTTTTCCCGAACGGAATGCAACTTCCAGAAGACTACGACCGCGCCACGATGGCTTTTAAAGCAGAAATTCCGAATCACTACTTCGAGGATGGTAGCTGGAGCCTCGCTTGGGAAACCGCCCCGGTTCAAACGGCACTGCTGCTCGATCATTTGGTGCGGCGGCCTGAGTTTCAGTTGATGTAAGCAAATAGTCAACAGCGAATTGCAAAAAAACGTAACATCATGTGCAATCACCATCAGAATTCTAATAAAATGCGCCATGGCAGCGCTTTGGAGCACGGCGAAGCCCACGAGCAAGACCACCGGCAGTGGAGTCGGCGCAGCTTTTTACAGACGCTGGGCATTGGTGGCGGCGTGTCGCTTATGCTGGGCAATATGCCGCTCAACGCTTTAATGAGCGCCCCTTTAGCCTTTGCACTTGACAACAGCGAGACCGACCGGGTGCTGGTGCTGATTCGATTTAAAGGCGGCAACGATGGTTTGAATACCATTATTCCAGTGTTCGACTACGGCCGGTACCAAGCGCTACGGCCTAATATCCGCATTGCTCAGTCCGACATACTCAATCTAAGCGCTGAATTCGGTGTGCCCAACACCATGAACGCCCTCCAGCCCCTCTGGTCCGAAGGCAGTATGAAAGTAGTGCACAGCGTAGGTTACCCCAACCAAAACCTTTCGCACTTCCGCTCCTCGGATATCTGGGCATCGGCCAGCGACGCCAATGTGGTGGATCGCTCCGGCTGGCTGGGGCGCTATCTGCAAGATTTGTACCCTGATTTTTTACTCAATCCTCCGGCTGTACCGCCAGCTATTCAAATCGGAAGCGTAGGCAACCAAGCCTTTATTGATACCAACGATACCAATATTTCCGTCTCGGTCAACGAACCGGAAGAATTAGCTGAAATTGCTCGCAACGGACAATTGTACAGCCTTAGCAATCTGCCCGCCTGCCTCTACGGAGAACAATTGGGCTATATACGCGCCGTCACCAACAGTACTTTTGTATATGCGGGTGCCATCAAACAGGCGCACGACGCCGCAGCCAATCAGGTAGCATATCCCGCTGGTAATTTCGGGAGGCAGCTCGCCATCGTGGCGCGCCTCATCAAGGGCAATCTGGGTACCAAACTGTATATGGTCACGCTCGACGGATTCGATACGCACGCCGGTCAAAACGATACCCACCCGCGCCTCTTGATGACCGTAGCAGATGCGGTACAAGCTTTTTATCAAGATTTGCGCCTCGGCAATCGGGCACAGGATGTGCTCAGTATGACGATTTCTGAGTTTGGGCGCCGCCCCGAACAAAACGCCTCCCGCGGTACAGATCATGGTGCGGCCGCGCCGGTATTCCTCTTTGGCGAAGGTTTGAATGGCAATGGCTTCGTGGGCACAGGGCCTGATTTACAAAATCTCGACAACAATGGCAACCTACGGTTTCATACCGATTTTCGGCAAATTTATGCCACCGTACTCGAAAACTGGCTCTGCGTGGATGCGAATACCGTCAACACTGTATTAGGTAACAACTTCAACCGAATGCCGCTGGGCCTGAGCTGCGCGGTCACTTCCACCCTCAATGGTACTGCTGCCAGAGGCATTGCACATCGCGTTAGCTACATTTCCGAGCAACAGGTGCGCATTCACTACACCCTGCCTACCGCCACCAACGTGCGGGTGGAGATTTTCAACCTGTTGGGGCAGCCCGTGACAACCCTGCACAACGGCTATCAAATGGCAGGCGAGCATCAGGTAGAATTCGCGGCTACGGGCGGGCTGGCGTCGGGTCAATATTTCTATCGGATTCAAGCGGGCGGAAAAGTAGCTGCTCAGTCTATACGGCTCGTTCGGTGAAGGATTTTAAAAATGCCATCAACTGATAATCAATCAGTTAAACTCCAGATATTGAGCAATTTGCCTTAGCGTAGCTTCTGAAAAAAGCCCATGAAAGAAAAAAGATCGGCTTTTGGGCAAGTAAAAAATTCACGGGAGTGTCATTCCAGAAAGGGAATGCTTAATAATTTGTTAATAGTAAGTCTCAACAGAACAAAAAAGTGCCGTTGTGGTGTTAAAAAACAAAATTGTACATACTAAAACTACAGCAGTTGCAGTTCTAATAATGCATGACAAAATTACACAAAACACAGATATGACAAAGAAAAATATTCGTTTTTTTTGTTGTATATAAACAGGCTTTTCTAATTAGATATATTCATGGGATTATAATTTGTTAGTAGTAGGTCGTATCACGCCTTGTGGTGCGACTTTTTTTGCTCCATTCAGTCGCATTAGTATAAAACATTATACATTAAAAGCTTATCAGCAATTGTTCAACGCTGGGCGACAGCGATTTTCAGTCTATTGAAAAAAATAAAACCGAAGAGATTCCGCAATTCCATTGTTTGTTTAACAAAAAAATTGTTACTTTGCACAGTAAGAAAAGCATTCTGGAGAGAATTTAGGCCCCACCGCTCTTATCCAGCAAAAAACAATTCTAATGCCGAGCCATTAGTATCCCTTCGTTATTCGGCATATTGACACGAGAGCTGTCCATTTTTCATCGGGTTTCCAATTCAAGGACATCACCGAAGCTTTGAGATTATACCAAAATCAAAAGTCTGTTGGTTGCTTGCGCTGTATTGTTGCGGGCAGGCTACTTGCGTAATTCGGGTTGTACCCTGATGCACAAAGCAATACTGGCGTACGAATACCATTTACGAAGGCCGATTTACCGTTTTGTAAAGCTTTGAAAAATAAATAAGTACTTTATTTCCAATTGAAAAGAGTATGATATGTTTGTGCCTGTGCAACACGTATGGGACTGCCAGCTTTAAAACAGGATATTCATCATTTTTTAGCATAATTCTACGAACTAACAAATTATTCATCCGCTATGATTCGAAGATTACTTTTTACAAAAACCAACCCGAAGGGCGGCCTTTTAGCGAGAGCAGCGTGGCATTTACCATTGCTTTTGCTGAGTGTTTTTGCCTTTGCTGAACTGGATGCACAGACGTCCATCAATGTTTCCTTCAGTGTGCAGGAGCCTGCGTGCTTTGGGCTACCGAACGGAAAAATCACTGCCAATGCTACCGGCGGCACCGCTCCTTATTCCTATGTGTGGAGCAACGGAGCTATGGGCGCTACGCTCAATGGCGTAAGTGCAGGCTCGTACAGCGTGACCGTAACCGATGCCGCCAGCAAAATGGCGGTACAAAGCATTACCCTGAACCAGCCGGCTTTAGTCAGCGCCAACATCACCGTTGAGGCCGAATGCAACGGACCCTTCACGCTGACGGGCGTAGGCGGCGGAGGGGTACAGCCCTACAAATACTATTGGACGACGGGGCAAACCTCGCAATCCATTACGGTAGCTGCGGGCAACTACTGCGTCACCATTACCGACCAAAACTCTTGCGGCGCGGTGAAGTGCATTACAGTGGACAGTGAGCCGCTGACGGCCTCAGTCACCGCTACTGCCGTTACCTGCCCGGATGATACCGACGGTACGGCTACGGCTATTCCGGAAGGCGGTATGGCACCTTATACGTATAGCTGGAGCAATGAAGCGACTACCCAAACCATCAATAATTTGGCACCGGGCCTTTACACCGTCACGGTGACCGATGCGCGCGGCTGCACGGCCATTGCCTCGGCTACGGTGGCGAGCAGACCACCTTTAGTTATTAGCTTTTTAGTAACCAACCCGACCTGTGTGGGCGAATCAGACGGTATGGTCATTGCTGAAGTAACTGGCGGCACCGGGCCTTACACCTATCGCTGGAACACTGGCGTCACCACGCAAGGATTGTTTGGTATTGCGGCGGGCACTTACACCGTCACTGTGACCGACAATAAAGGTTGCGAAGCAGAAAAATCAGTAGTACTGACGCCTCAATCTGCGCTCGAAATTATAGTTACTGGCAATAATGAGCGCTGCCCTGATGAAGAAAATGGCTCGGCTACGGCTACTCCAGCCAATGGCGTAGCGCCTTATATGTATGCTTGGAGCAACGGCGGCACCACTCAAACCATCAGCAATTTGGCGCCCGGCTCCTATAGTGTAACTGTAACCGACGCCGTAGGCTGCGAAGCCATCGGTTCTTACACGGTATTAGCCGCGGCACCATTGGAGATTACGGTCACGGGTACGAATGTCACTACCTGCGAAGCAAGCGATGGCACTGCTACTGCGGGAATTGATGATGGCGACGGGCCTTTCAGCTTTCTTTGGAATACTGGTGACACAACCCAAACCATTACCGACCTCGACGGCGGCGTATATATTGTAACCGTAACCGACACGCACGGCTGTACAGCAGTGGACTCTGTAGCTATCACTGAGCCGCCCGCCATCTCGGTGGATGTAGAAGCTACTAGTACCGTTTGCCCGGGTACCACCACTGGCTCCGCCAAAGCTATGGTAAGCGGCGGTACTGCGCCTTTTACCTTCGCCTGGAGCAATGAAGCTACGGCTGATTCTATCGGTAATCTTGGCGCAGGTACTTACATCGTAACCGTCACGGATGCCAACGGCTGTATGGCAATTGATTCAGCAACTATCAACGAGTCGCCAGCGATTATGGTAAACATCAATGCCGATTCCATTATTTGTGGGCCGATGGCAATGGCGAGCGCTACGGTTCAGATCAGTGGAGGCGTGCCGCCTTACACGTTCCTGTGGAGCACGGGCGTAATGACACAAACCATCATTGGGTTGCCTGCTGGCTCGTACAGCGTTACGGTCACGGATGCCAATGGTTGCACAGCTGAGGATGAAATTATTATAACCTCTATTGTGCTGGAAGCAGCCATTACTACAACAGATATTCTGTGCTTTGGTGCGGACGACGGCACGGCCACGGTAGAGGTTTCAGGTGGTACCGAGCCTTATGTATTTCAATGGAACAATGGCGCTACGGTTGATTCGATTGGCAATTTGTCGGCGGGCGATTACAGCGTCACGATTACCGATGCCAACGGATGCCAGACTATTTTGTCTGCTACCATTACGCAACCAACGCTGTTAGAAATAGACATTACAGCCGATACCTTAGTTTGCCCCAGCGAAACAGATGCTTTCGCAAAAGTGGTAGCAACTGGCGGCACGCAACCTTATACTTTTCTTTGGAATACTGAAGCTACAACCGATTCTATTGGCGGAATAGGCGCAGGCACGTACATCGTCACGGTCACGGATGCCAATGGTTGTACGGCTGTGGATAGCGTTACCATTTTAGAATCGCCAGCGCTAAACTTGGAAATTGCCGCGACAGAAGTAATCTGTGGCGCAGAAAATACCGGCAATGCCTCTGTAATTGCCAGCGGCGGACAAGCGCCCTACACCTACGAATGGAGCACCGGCGATAGCACCAGCATTATTGAAGACCTCCTCGGCGGCACTTACAGTGTCACGGTCACAGATGCCAACGGATGCACGGCTATGGCCGAGGCTACGGTGCGGATTATTTCCGATTTTGCAGTCAGTGTTATTCAGCGCAACCTCTTGTGCCACAACGATAGCACTGGCAGCATTCTAGCCATTGCCGAAGGCGGCGACGCCCCTTACACCTACGCCTGGAGCACCGGCGACACTATTTCTGAAATTGCTAACTTAGCCGCAGGCGTTTACACCCTGACCGTGACCGACGCCAACGACTGCGCGGTCGTAGAAACGATTACCATTACTCAACCGCCTTTGCTCACTGCCAACGCTACGGGTAATAACCTCACCTGCTTTGAAGCAGAAGACGGTAGCGTGACCGTAACGGCAAGCGGCGGTACCGAGCCTTATACCTACGCCTGGAGCAGCGGCCCTACGACCAATTCGGTTACTAATTTGCCTGCTGGCGATTATACCGTCACGGTGACGGATGCCAATTTCTGTACTATTGTAGCAGCAGTGACTATCACCGAGCCGGCTCAACTGACTGCCACTATCAATGCTAACAGCATTATTTGTCATGGCGAAATGACTGGCATGGCCACCGTGACTCCCGCAGGCGGCACCGCACCTTATACCTATGCTTGGAGCAATGACGCGACTACGCAAACCGTTGCTGGGCTGGGCGAAGGTAATTACAACGTGACTGTTACCGATGCCAACGACTGCACAGTTGTGGTCAACATAACAATTGAAGAGCCACCTCTGCTCGAACTGACCTTGACGGTGAATAACATCGTGTGCACCAGCGAGCAAATCGGTGCCATTTCGACTATTATCAGTGGCGGTACCGCGCCTTATACCTATGCTTGGAGCAACGATGCCACCACCGCTGCTATTATGAACCTGCCGGGCGGCACGTATTCCGTAACTGTGACAGATGCTAACGGCTGTACCGCTACGGCTACTACTGGCGTATTGGAAATTCCGAATCTCGAACTGACCATTTCCAAAACAGATGTTACCTGCTTTGACTTAGAAGATGGCACGGCTACGGTAATGGTTACTGGCGATACGCCTCCTTACTCCTACGTATGGAGCACCGGCGATACGACCGCAACCGTCAGCGGGCTGGCCCCGGGCATGTACATGGTGACCGTACGCGGCACCGCAGGCTGCATTGGCGAAGCACAAGTGATCATCGAAGCACCGGCCGAACTGAGCTTGACCATAGAAAAAACTGACGCCAGTTGCATTGGCGAAGCAGATGGTAGTTGCACAGCTATACCGGCCGGAGGCACTGCGCCCTATACCTACAACTGGAGCACCGGCGACGCCACAGCTACTATCAGTGGGCTGGCGGCTGGCACATATATGGTCACCGTGACCGATGCCAATGAATGCACCACTACTGGAAGCGTAACCATCGGCGAACCGGATGCCATCACGGTCACGCTGACGATTGCGCAGGGCACCTGCGAGAGCGATGCCAATGGCTCCATTACTTCCGAAGTGAGCGGCGGTACAGCGCCTTATACGTATGCTTGGAGCAACGAAGCTACAACTCCGGCTATCAATGATTTGCCGGCAGGCAATTATAGCGTGACCGTTACGGATGCTAATGGCTGCACTAATGCTGCTTCCATCGAGTTGGAAACATTTGCCAAACCAGTTTGTACCACCATTATTGTACAAGAAGAAGACGTACCGGGCGCCAACGACGGCATTGCCAGAGTAATTGCCGAAGGAGGTACCGCGCCTTATTCCTACCTCTGGGATGATGGGCAAACCACAGAAGTGGCCACCGGCCTGGGTATTGGCACGTACAGCGTGACCGTCACCGACGCTAATGGCTGCACGACCACCTGTGAGGTAGAGCTCAAGGCTCCGGCCCGTATCGGCGACTTTGTCTGGCTTGATTTGAATCGCAATGGCATCCAGGATCCCGGCGAGCCGGGCATTCCAGGGGTGACAGTGATTGTGACCGGCGTAGTAGAAGACGAGCCTTACTCCGATACAACTGTGACCAATGCCAATGGCCTATATTTCTTTGATGTGCCGCCGCCCGGCAATTATAAAGTAACGTTTGTGCTACCACCGGGTTCTGACCTGACGCCAACTATTCGCTACGCAGGTGACGACGAGACCAAAGATAGCAATATGGATCCGGTCACGTTTATGACCGAAGTCGTTTTCATACAGCGCGGCGATGTGAATCTGACCCTCGATGCTGGTTTCTACGATTTCTGCGTCAATCTGACTTCGGCGGGCACTATTGGCTACGACCAATACCTCTGCGGCCCGGGCGGCACGCCGTCCACTATTATCGAATTGACAGCGCCGCAGGGCGGTTTGGGTGAAATAGAATACCTCTGGATGCAGAGCACCATCGGCGGGCCATTCAACAACCAAAACTGGACGGCTATTCCGAATTCTAATACCCGTAACTACACTCCGGGGCCGCTTTACGAAACCACCTATTTCATTCGCTGTACGCGCCGCGAAAACTGTCCGTTCCTCGAAACCAACATCGTAGCCGTAGTTGTAGGTAATGAAACCGTAGCTGAAATCAACGGGCCGCCCACCGCTTGCAAGCAAACGCTAACTACGTTCACCGCTACCAACGAAGGCCCCGGCGCTACCTACCAATGGGACCTCGGGCCGGCTGCTGTGCCGCGCTTCGTGACGGGCATCAATGCTACCACCACGTTCAGCTCGTTTGGCAGTTTTGAAATCAAACTCACCGTATCGCAGGGCGGTTGCACTTCTTCTGCCGTTCGGCGCTTGACGGTGCTCAGCACTTGCGGTGGACTGACCATTGATGCCAATGCGGTGAACAACGAAGCGGTTAATATCAACTGGAACCTGCCGGAAGACGGGCTGGATTATACCTTTGCCGTAGAGCATTCTAAAGATGGCGAGCGTTTTGCCCAAATTGCCGAAGTACGTGCTCCAGCATACGCTGCCGGAGGCCTGCGCCATTATACTTACATGGATGATACGCCCAAAAAAGGCTACAATTATTATCGCATTCGCACCGTAGATGCCATTGGCCGCGAGGCGCAATCAAATGTAGCTTCGGTGGTACTGTACGCCGGTTCAGAGTTGATGCACTTCTTCCCCAATCCAGTACAAGACCAGCTCACGGTAGAAATATTCGACGCGATGAACGATGATGTAACCTTACAGGTGGTCAATATCAACGGTACCATTCTGCAAACGGTGCAGGTGCCGCGCAATGCTGACCGCCAGCAACTTGACTTCTCCAACCTGCCGGCCGGTACCTACTTCATCAAGGTGCGCTACGGTAGAATTGACGTGAAAGTGCTGAAAGTATTAAAACCCTGAGGCCATAGCGGTTGAACGGTTTTGATACAACGCGAAAGGCTGCTCCCAATCATCGGGAGCAGCCTTTTCTTTGGTCGGCTGTTGCCTTTTGTTGCAATCAGCCCTACCCCCAGCGAAGTTGGGCTTGGAGTGTCACTCCGGTTTCTACTAATGTACGTTCGATTTGCAAAAAATGCCGCTCTTGATGCCCAATAATGAACGCCAGCCCATCGCCAAGGCTGATGCGCGGGAAAGGCCCAAGCGTAGTGCCAATACGCAGCCTCCGAATGTCTGTCTGGCGCGCCCGATTCAATATCTCCAGCAACTCGTGCTGTTGTTTTACAAAGCGCTCCGCAGCGTGCTCAGGCACAGCGGTTAGAATGGGGTTCTTGTCCTTGAACGTTTTCATGGGGTTGGGGATACGATTGCCGCGCGGACGCATAGAACGCACAAAAAAACCGCCCAACCAGCCCGCCCGAAAAGTAGCGCGAGGTGCCCAGCCATGTTGCAGACCTTTTTGAATGGCTTTGTCAAAAGTGGGCAAGTAAAAATCACCGTACAGGCTCAGGTGCTCCAGATTGTCAAGCACCGACCAGCGCGCTGGCTCAGGGCGTTGCCTCAATTGTGTATGGGTATAAAGTCGGGTAAGTTCTTCGACCCGGTCGGTCATCTGCTGTACGCTGGCAGCCAGATCATTCAGATAATCAGTAGTTTGCATCATGTTTTTTTTCTCAAAATGAAGAATAACGATTTTTTTATTTCATTTGCTGCGGCAAAGTTGCGGCTCTTCCATTAGAAAAACATTGATGCAAATCAAGATTTTTAAAACCTGTCGGGTCTTAGAGCATGTTTAAATTTCATACTTTGGTCTGCAAATGTTCATCTATGGAACCTCACTTTGCCTTTTTCTCGCTCCGTAGCGCTGCTATGCAGCTCAAAAAACGCTTCGTGAGAACCCAAATCTGACCATTTTCGACTTCAAAAACGAAGTTTAAACATACTCTTAAAAATCACTGCTTTACAATGCGCTGCGCAAAATTTTCTCGCCCAACTGTACCGCGCAGTACATACACCCCGGCGGGCAGGGCGTGCAGGTCAATGGTAGTGGCATTGCCAGTGAGTGCCTTTTGTAGTAGCAGTTTGCCGTTCAAATCAAACAATTGCACCATGCCGGTGGTCGCGCCGTTCCAAGTTAATTGCAACTGCTCCCGTACCGGATTCGGGTAGGCGCGCAGGTCGGACTGAGCGAAGGGACTGCGGGCGCTGGTGCTCAGGGGGCGCGTGGTCAGGTCGTCCATACAAAAATACAGCGGCGTATTGATGCCAAATTCGCCGACATCGCTGGAAGCTAATACCATCAGCAGGCTGTCGGCCTCGCCGAGAGGGCTGAGGTTCACCCAGTCCCAGTTGCGCCGGATGAATTTATCGTTCGTTCGATAATCGGCTAAGAAAAACTCCACGCTGTCGGTGCTTACTGCTCCATCTATGTATTTGAAAATCGTTACTTTAAAAAAATCGGGATCATTGCCACTCTCGCCACCGAAGCGTTTGGCAAAGGCATCGCCGTCGCGCATGCTGTAATAAGCGTAGGTATTGTTGGAAATGTAAAAACCCTCCAGCGCTACCCGCGACTCGAAGCGCACGGTACGCTCCACGCCAAAGGTGACGCCATATTTCAATGAGCCATCCCGGCCGCCGCCGGTGATCGAGGAGTATTGATTCTGAAAACCGGGAGTCATAAAATCTGAGCGACGAGAGATGGCCCAACCCGACCAAGCATCGAACTCCGCGAGGTAGTCATTCGGGAAAATGGCATTGGCACTGCGAAACTGCCCATCCGCGTCTCGACCATTCAGAAAAGAATCAGGCGGCACCTCAATGTCTTCAAAGGTAGCCACTACTTGCGCCGACAAGAACAAGTGCATAAATAAACCGAAAATGGTAAATAACTGCTTCATGTTGTTACATTTTATGGTTAAAAATTATAATCCCATCCACACACCAACACATTCACACATTCACACATCCACACATCCGCACATCCACACATTCACCCTCCCTCCAGCACCATTCCCAACTGCCAGCTTCGCCCGGGCATCCGTCGCCGTTCGATGACGCGATACTCCTCATCCCACAGATTTTGAATATTGATAAAAACCGCGCCACGCCAGTTGGAAAACGCCCGATCATAACGCGCATGCAGCCAACCAAGCCGATACGCAGGTAGGGCCGCCGTATTATCTGAGCGAATAAAAACCGACCCCGTATATTGATGCTGATAGGAGAATTGTAATCCCTGCCAGTGGATAGCCAACCTTGCAAAAGCCTGTTGTTCAGGCATATAGATTAGTTGCTTGCCAATATTGGCCGGATTTGTAGCGCGCTTCTGCGTAGCATAAATTTGATCGTAGCCGCCAGCAGCACGAATATGCCAATGGTCGCTTTGCCAGTTCAGTTCAAGGCGCTGCTCGATGCCCTGACTTCTTACCGACAGTACGTTTTGTGGCGACCAGAAGCGCGCACCGGGTGTCCAGAGTATCCAGTCGTCCATTTGTCGGTGAAAACCGGTAATGGAAAAAACGCCCGACCACTGCGCTGCGCTATGGTGCGTATGTAAAGTCAGTTCTTGCGACCAGCCCTGCTCGGGCCGCAAAGCAGGATTACCACCGGGCTGCCAGTAAAGGTCGTTTAGGGTAGGTAAGCGGAAGTTTTTTTGAATATTCGCTTTGATAATCAAGTGTTTAAATATTGAATTTTCTATGGCAAATGCTGGCACTATCGGTAGCCATGCACCATCGGTCAGTCCTTGTCGCAGGCTCGTGCGCGCGCGCCAACGCCCTGTAACGGATTGCCAATTATAGGCTGCAAAAAGTGCTGATTGCTGCTGCTGTTGCCCTTCGGGGTAGCCATCGGCGGAGCCATTCGCATAGGTATGATGCATTCCAAAGTGCAGGTGATGTCGCGGCCAGGGCTGCCATTGTGTCTCAGCTTCAGAAATGGACATCCAGGAGCGGCTGGGCGCATCCACGCCGGAGAGCGCGTCTCGGAAGTGGAAAAAATCGTGAAATAGCCCCGTGCGGGCTTGAAAAATCCAGTGTTGGCGGGCCAATTGCCAGTCTAATGCGGTGCGCAAGGCGCGATTATCCTGCTCGGCGACGCTGCGTGTCTGGACGGTAGTGGGTGGAATATGTTGGCGGGCGTCCGATAGCCAGGTGCGCCATTGTAGCGACTGGTTGGGCCGGATTTGCCAGCGATTTTCCTGTAAAAGGGCTTTTTGCCGAAAGGCAGCATTTTGTTGAAGTTGCATCGGCGCGTCGGGCGCGGTGCGGTAGGGGAAGTCATTGGTAGCGCTCTGCTGCACGAAACGGGTAGCCGTAGCGAATTTTTCATTAGCGAAAGCTATTTTGGCCGCCTGATGCCATTGTGCAAAGCTGCCAACCAAATTGTTGTACTGCCATTGCCAGCCTTCGCGCTGCGGTAGGTGATTATTGAGTTGCAGGGCTCCGCCCACGGCACCGCTACCCCAAAGCGCACTGTTGCCGCCGTAAGCTATTTGTACTTCGTCGAGCAGGGCTACCGGCAGTAATGACAGATCCAATTGCCCCAGCATCGGATTTTGAATGGGAAAACCGTTCCAGATGACTGCCGTCTGCTGCGCGCTACCCCCACGAATAGATGAGGTAGCCAGACCACCCAGCCCATAGCTGCGAATGAAAACTCCCGAACCCTGCTGTAAAATATCTGCCAGACTGCCGCCGGGCAGCGTTTGCAAGCGTACCGAATCGAGCGGCTGCACTTGCTGACCTATTGACACAGACCGATAGCGCGACGCCGATACCGTCACCATTTCTAATGCTAAGGTAGTATCTACCTGCGCTATCGCACCCGCATACGCGAGCCAGCACCATACAAAAATGCATAAGCGAGCCATGGCAAAAGATTGCCAGGCAAAAACGAGAAGCGTTGTTTTTTTGCAATATACGAGATATAAATTACCCCTTCAGCGTACTGCGCAACCGCAGCGATGTAGCTGTTGAAAAACAACACCCGGCTTAGAAACCATCCCGCCTTTAGCCCGAAGACGTTTGAAAAATAGATGACCCATCGGCTCTGGCAGGTCTTCTGGCTCGCTCCGCCGGTTGCCGGTCTTCCCACCCCCGATTTTGGAGTATCGGTAGCAGTGACGTATGCGGGCAACGGGCTTTTTCTGGAAATAACCGTATTGTATAATTTGCTATTCCAGAGGAACTTACAGCTGCGGGTACAGCCCCCGATTTGCACGGGATTCCCTTTTCGTGCTAAAATTCTGTTGAGCTTAGCAACCAAAACCAGTTCAAAGGTATAAAAAACCGGGTAAGTCGAAAGCTGTTGGTCGTTATTTTAAATCAACGAGATAACACCGTCATCAGTGAGCAGGGTCAAGGGGTAGAAGAAAGTATCACGCCATTCGCCAAAGATTTGTAGTGGATGCCCGCCGCTTAGGGCAATGATTCGCCAGGTATGCTCTTCGGTCGTTTTTGCGACAAGCTGTTTGCCCAATTTATCTATTAATTGCAGTTGCCCCTCTTGCAACGAGGGCGTGACATGATCAATCAGTACCGGGAAAATACTTCCCCAGGGATTAGCAGCAATTGCCGCAGCATATCCCTCGGCAAAGGACTCCCAGTGCGCATAGCCTGCTATCGGCGGCACTTGTGCTAAGTTAGTAAAACTTTTTACCAAAGCCCGGCTGCGCGAGGCACCAGGATAAAATACGATTTCTGCTTCGATGGCTGTACCAACTTGCCAGTGCTCATTGAAATCAGCATTGCCCCAGACAAAATCAAGCAGGAGTGCAGCATGGCCAGTGCGTTGCCCCAGCAGCCAAGTGCGTCGGTAGCGCAGGTTGTCCTCCTCGCCTTCTACTTGTCCGGCAATATACCAAGTGTCTTGTTCGGCAGCTTGTTGTAGTACATCTTCCTTGCGAATGGTAGCGCCTGCTTGGTTGAAAACCTCCTGTTGCAAATCCGGTGATAATTGTGCGTTTCGCTGGAAAGCTTTTACAAACAAATACAACTCGGCAATGTCCGATAGCAATTGCTCGTGTGCATCGGCACTAAGCGTGCGCGTGGCAAGGCTACGTACCCGTCGGGCAATGCCGGGCAGTTTGGCATCGGTCATACGCGTGGCAAAGGTATTCCAGAAAGTAGGCGGGTGGCTCAGGGCAGCGGCCAGCCCTTGGCGAATGAGGTCGAGCAGCCATTCGCGCAGTTCGAGTACGCCAGCGCTCATTTGCTCGATAGTTTTGGCGGGCGGTAGCCAATCGCTGGAAGTTTTGGCAGGGGCAGCGGCTTTTTTTTGGATGCGTTGTAGCCATTTTTCTACCCAATCAGGATGGTCGTACCAAACACGGAAACTATCAGAGCCTTGCAAGCAGAGCAGGAGCAGCGCGAGTACGTGCTTGCAGGGGCGACGGCGGCTGGGGCAGGAACAGTAGCACTGCGGCTGGTGCAGATGAACAACCGTATGAAATGGCGCATCGCCAGCGGTTTTGTACTCCCCCCAGACGATGGTTTCGTTGCCCGCCAAATCGTGCCAGCGAAAAGGCTGCGCAATGCCCCGCGCGCGCTCCAGCGTGGCAGTATCTGGCGCAAAAGCCGCAAGCTGTTGGGCATTCCAGTACATGAAGTAAGCATTGAGATACGAAACAAGCGGAGTCCGAAGAATCACCCTGAATCAATCGTCGTCGAAATCGTCTTCTTCTTCTACAATGATGCCGAGGGCTACCATTGCTTTTTCCGAGGCCATTTGTTCGGCGCTTTTCTTGTTGAAATCATCGGCGGTCGCAATTTTCTCGCCATCTACCATTACGGCCACCTTGAAGCGGTCGCGTTTTTCAAATTTGTAGCGCGCCAGCAGTTTGTAATTGACGGTTTGTCCGTTTTTCTGGCACCATTCTAATAGCTGGCTTTTGTAATTATCGTCGAAGCGCTCAAGGTCGTGCACATTGACGTAGTTGCGCAGCATTTTGCGCACCACGAAGTGCATGGTCTTGCGGTAGCCGCATTCTAAATAAATAGCTCCAACTAATGCTTCCACGGCATTGCCCAGCATGGAGCGGCTCAGGCGCGTGTTGTTGTACTCATTGAGCAGCACATCCAGCCCCATTTTATCCCCGATTTTATTGAGGGACTTGCGCTTTACGATTTTCGAGCGCATTTTGGTAAGAAAACCTTCGTTGCTGTTGGGGTATTTTTTGAAAAGATACTCCGCGACGATGGTGCCGAGTACGGCATCGCCGAGGTATTCGAGGCGCTCGTTGTTGTGTACAGCGTACGACTTGTCGGAATTATTGGATTTGTGCGAAAAAGCCAGCTTAAAAATTGCCAGATTGGCAGGCGTAAAACCGAGTAGGCTTCGCAGGCGCCGGGCGAAGAGCTTGTCTTTGGACCAGTAGTAGTTGTACAATCGGAACAGGAAACGCAAAGTTGTTCGTTTAAAATGTGATTACAAAAATCAACACTTTTCCAGCCCCGACTTGATGCGGGGTTGCACGGTTCACCTCGCAGGCAGTTGGCAGGGTGTGTACTGCCAGCTATTTGCAAAATGATGGTATCGCGTTGAAATAAGACTTTTCCACCTGCCGAAAAATACGATAGAATTTTACGGCAATAACGCAATCAGAAATTGTATGGTGAGGTTGGAAAATCAAGCGGTTATTTCCCTTATCGGAAAACCTTGCGGGGTGCCGTTTTAATTTTCAAACCTTTTAAAAATCACGGTTGAATTGTGCCCGCCAAAGCCAAAAGTATTGCTCATAGCTGCACGCACCGGGCGTTGTTGCGCCTCGTTGAACGTAAGATTGAGCCGGCCGTCAATTTCGGCATCATCATTGAAATGATTGATTGTCGGCGGTACAAAATTATGATTAATAGCCAGAATACAAGCAATAGCTTCGATAGCGCCTGCTGCCCCCAGCAAGTGTCCGGTCATGGATTTGGTAGAACTGATATTCATCTGATAAGCCTGCTCGCCGAATACTTGCTGTATAGCTTTCAGCTCGGCTACATCTCCCAATGGTGTAGAAGTGCCGTGCACGTTGATGTAGTCAATGTCTTCGGCGGTCATGCCCGCGTCTTCCAGCGCGATACGCATCACTTTGCTCACGCTGATGCCCTCCGGGTGCGGGGCCGTCATGTGGTAGGCATCGGAAGTAGCGCCGCCGCCCACAACTTCGGCATAAATCGTGGCACCGCGCTTTTGAGCGTGCTCTAATTCTTCGAGTATCAAGGCACCGCCGCCTTCGCCCAGCACGAAGCCATCGCGCTCGGCGTCGAAAGGCCGGGAAGCTGTGAGAAAATCGTCATTGCGGGTAGAAAGGGCTTTCATGGCATTGAAGCCGCCCACTCCAGCTTTGGTAATGGCAGCCTCGGAGCCACCAGTGACGATGATATCGTTTTTGCCGAGGCGAATGTAATCGAAAGCGTTGATGAGGGCGTGCGAAGACGAAGCGCAGGCTGATACGGTCGCATAATTGATACCCCGGAAGCCGTATTTGATAGAAATCATGCCCGCCGCAATGTCAATGATCATTTTTGGAATCATGAACGGATTGTAGCGCGGCGCGCCGTTGCCCGTGATAAATTCTTCGATTTCCTTTTCCAAAGAGCGCAAACCGCCAATGCCTGCCCCCCAGATCACGCCCACGCGGTCGAGGTCGAGTTGCTCAAGCTGTTGATCCAGCCCGGCTTTGGCGATGGCTTCGTCGGCAGCTACCATAGCGAACTGGCAGAAGAGGTCCATTTTGCGGGCCTCTTTTTTGTCCATGAATTCGTCGGGGTCAAAGTTTTTGACCTCACAGGCAAAGTTGGTTTTGAAATTTGATGCGTCGAAGCGAGTAATGATATTGGCACCACTGCGGCCCGACTGCAATCCATCGAGATACGCCGCAACACTGTTGCCGATGGGGGTTATTGCTCCTAATCCGGTTACTACGACCCTTTTCATATTTGGTGAGGGAGATTTATCGGGATACTAAAACGCATTTTTCGCTACGCCCCGGCAGATGAATAATTCTGACAGTTGCTTAGTTGTATAATTGACTTGGCTCTTTGACACCTTGCCGTACCGCCCGTTGTACAGATGGCAAATGCAAGACCAGACCAAGGCATGTTTTTCCGGGTAGCCACCATTGGAAAAAATTCCACTAATCGGGCCCCGAAGCCCGATTGGTGGAATAAGGTACAATTGTAAAGCTGCGGCAGTTACTTCTGGAGTTGTTCTTCCAGGTAGTCCACGGCATCACCTACGGTGGTGATGGTTTCAGCTTTTTCGTCAGGGATAGAAATATCGAACTCTTTCTCGAATTCCATAATCAGCTCTACTGTGTCCAGCGAGTCTGCACCCAGGTCATTGGTGAAGCTGGCCTCACGTGTGACCTCTGACTCGTCAACGCCAAGTTTGTCAACGATAATACTGGTAACTCTTTCTGCAATGCTTGAAGACATAATAAATTCGCTTTATTGGTTTTACGAATGCTCCTGCAAAGGTAAAATATAAGTTCATTGATAACCAAAGTTTTTATTTTTTTTTTGCTTACCGCAAGAAAAGGTAGGATAAGTGATTTGATTATTTTTACATTAGCAGTACCTTTACAAAATAATTATTGTAATTTTTACACTTAGCTAAAATCTGCTCTGAATCCCGAACAAAACATCCGTACCATCATGTCTGCACACCTGATTGAACAAAAAACCACCGAAAGTATGCAAATCGTTGACCATCAAAATACGAAAATTGTAGCTACGGTAGGCCCAGCCTCCAGCTCCTACGAAGTTTTGCTCGACTTAGTAAAGGCGGGCGTGGACGTATTCCGCCTCAACTTTTCGCACGGCACGCACCAAGACCATGAGCAGGTGATCAATCACATCACCTATATCAACGAAAAGTATGGGCTGCACACGAGTATTCTGGCGGATTTGCAGGGCCCCAAGCTGCGGGTCGGCAAGATAGAAAATAATGCTTTAGAACTGAAAGAAGGCGATGTGGTCACCTTTGTCAATGAAAAATGCATTGGCACGATGGAAAAAATTTACATGAGCTACGACCAGTTTCCGGCGGATGTAAACGTAGGGGAGACCGTACTCGTGGATGATGGTAAATTGGTTTTTGAGGTAATCGAAACCAATAAAAAAGATACTGTACGATTGAAAACCGTATTCGGTGGTGTACTTTCCTCCAATAAGGGCGTCAACTTGCCCAACACCAAAGTGTCCTTGCCTTCGCTCACCGAAAAAGACCTCATTGACTTGGATTATATCCTGACGCAGCCAGTCAACTGGATTGCCCTTTCTTTTGTGCGCCGCCCAGAAGACATCACCGAGTTGCGTGAGCGCATTGAAGCCCGAAACCATCCTGCCAAGATTATTGCCAAAATTGAAAAGCCGGAGGCAATCAAAAATATTGACAAAATCATCAAGGAAACCAATGGCGTGATGGTGGCGCGCGGCGACCTCGGCATCGAAGTGCCTATTGAGCAACTGCCGGTCATTCAAAAAGAAATCATTCGCAAGTGCATCCAGCGCTCGCGCCCAGTGATTGTAGCTACCCAGATGATGGACAGTATGATTACCAATCCCAGCCCTACACGTGCCGAAGTGACCGACGTAGCCAATGCCGTACTGGACGGAGCCGATGCCGTGATGCTGAGCGGCGAAACCTCGGTCGGGAAGCACCCGGTGAAAGTGGTAGAATATATGAATAAAATCATCGAAAATGCCGAAAAAATCTTCGACCTCGGCGAGCACCGCCCCAAGGCTGCCAAGAAGTCGCGTACTTTCCTGTCGGATGCGGTGTGCCTAAGCGCCGCCAAAATTGCCGAAGAAGTGCGCGCCAAAGCCATCGTGGGTATGACCAGCTCCGGCTACACGGCATTCAAGGTGTCGAGCTACCGCCCGTCGAATGAAATTTATATCTTTTCTGACCGGATGCACATGCTGGCTACGCTCAATCTGGTGTGGGGGGTGCGCTGCTTTTATTACGATCGTTTTACAACTACCGACGAGACCATTACCGATGTCACCGATATTTTGAAGAGAGCCGGTAAGGTAAAAAAGGACGATATTATTGTCAATATCGGCAGTATGCCCTTGCATCGTCGGCACCGTACTAATATGCTGAAAGTATCGGTGGTGGAGTAGCGAGCTGACGAAAATCAGTGGATAGTATTGTAACGAAACGGGCAAAAAAGTGTTATATTTGGCAGATAACCAAATAGATTTTTGATCATGTTTCGAGACGCAAAATACCTGATTGCTTACATCGCCCCTTTGGCCGGTTATCTCGGCATCTACTATGGCGGCGTGTGGTCGTTTGGCAGCATTTATGTGGGGTTTGTACTCATCCCGATTATAGAGCAATTGCTACCGAAATCAACGGAAAATTTCCCGCCCGAAGTAGAAGAAAAAAGGGTCGTGGCGCGCTTTTTTGATGTATTGCTGTATCTCAATATCCCAATTTTGTACGGGCTGATTGGCTTCTTTTTCTATCGAATTTCGCTGGGAGGGCTGGCTACTTATGAAATAGTCGGCATGATTTGCAATGTAGGCTTAGTCATCGGCACGTCTGGTATCAACGTGGGGCACGAACTGGGGCATCGCAGCAATGCTTTCGAGCAAACACTCGGCAAAATACTGCTGCTGCCGGCGCTGTATATGCACTTTTTCATTGAGCACAACCGAGGGCACCACAAAAACGTGGCTACTCCGCTCGATCCGGCCTCGGCGCGCTTGGGCGAAAGCCTGTACGCTTTCTGGCTACGCTCGGTGGCTGGCGGCTATTGGAATGCGTGGCAATTAGAAGCTGAAAGATTGAAAAAATTAGACCGACCGGTGGTGAGCTGGTCGAATGAAATGCTGCGTTTTCAAGTATTTCAACTGGGGTACTTGGCCGCCGTAGCGCTGGTATGGAGCTGGAGCATGCTGCCCTTTGCCATTGCCATTGCCGTATTTGGATTTTTAATGCTGGAATCGGTGAATTACATCGAGCATTACGGCCTGCGTCGCCAGCTTTTGCCCACTGGGCGCTACGAGAATGTAGGGCCGCAGCACTCCTGGAATTCTGACCATGAATTGGGCCGCATTTTCTTGTACGAACTCACACGCCATAGTGATCACCATTATAAGGCTACGCGCAAGTATCAGGTGCTACGCCATTTTGACGAAAGTCCGCAATTGCCATGGGGCTATCCAGCTTCCATTATCGCATCCTTGCTGCCGCCACTGTGGTTTGGCATGATGAACAGGCGGGTCAAAAAATCAAGCGCAACCGAAAGGATGATGGCATAAAGACCATTTTTAATGGTAAAACCGTAAAAACTTACAAGCAACGAATGCACAATATTCTGAATCTGGTGGGCAATACGCCTATGGTCGAAATTCGCAATGTATTTTCCAAGCCGGGAGTGAAAGTGTTTGGCAAATTAGAAGGTACCAATCCGGGTGGCTCGGTGAAAGACCGCGCTGCTTATGGCATGATTAAAGGTGCCCTCGACCGGGGCGAGATAAAGCCGGGCATGCGTCTGATAGAAGCTACCAGTGGCAATACCGGCATCGCGTTGGCCATGATTGCAAGGGTATTCGGATTAGATATCACGCTGCTGATGCCAGATAATTCTACCGCCGAGCGGGTGCAAACCATGCGGGCTTATGGCGCTGAAGTGATCCTGACCCCTGCCGACCAGGGGGGAATCGAATATTCGCGTGAGCTGGCCGACGAAATGGTGGCCCAAGGCGGCTATTTTATGCTCAATCAGTTTGCTAATCCCGACAACTGGGGGATGCACTATCGTACTACCGGCCCGGAAATCTGGCGCGATACCGAAGGTAAGGTTACGCATTTTGTCTCTTCGATGGGTACCACCGGCACCATTATGGGCGTTTCGCGCTATTTGAAAGCACAAAATCCGGCCGTACAAATTGTAGGCGTACAACCCACTGATGGCTCCAGCATACCCGGCATCCGGCGCTGGTCACCGGAGTTTCTACCCAAAATTTTTGAGCCGGAGCGCGTGGACCAAATCATTGATGTATCGGAAACCGAAGCTACGGCTATGATGCGGCGCTTGGCAAAGGAAGATGCCATTTTTGCAGGCATGAGCAGCGGAGGTAGTGTGGCGGCTGCACAAAAACTTTCTGCTACATTAGACGAAGGGATTATCGTTTGCATTATCTGCGACCGGGGCGACCGCTACTTGTCATCTGGGATTTTCGAATAAGTCAATGGGGGATTGTAAGCAGTCCCCATTGACTGATCCTGTTTTACTATTCAATGCAAAGCCGCTTGCAGCACATCCTCCATTTTGCTTACGTAGTGAAACTGCAGCCCCTTGATATAGTCTTCCTTGATATTGGTCACGTGTTTTCGGTTTTCCTTGCACAGTACAATTTCCTTCATGCCGGCGCGTTTGGCAGCCAGAATTTTTTCTTTGATACCGCCTACTGGCAATACCTTGCCCCGCAGGGTGATTTCGCCGGTCATGGCGAGGTAGGGTTTCACCGGTCTTTTTGTGAAAGCAGAGGTCAGCGCCGTCAGCATAGTGATACCCGCCGAAGGGCCGTCTTTCGGAATAGCGCCTTCCGGTACGTGCAAATGGATGTTATAATTGTCAAAACATTCTTGTGCAATGCCCAACTCCTCACTGCGTGCCTTGATAAGGCTCAGTGCAGCACTGGCTGATTCTTTCATGACATCGCCGAGATTGCCGGTCAAAATCAGGTTCCCTTTGCCCTTGCTGAGGCTGCATTCTACAAAAAGGATTTCGCCGCCCACTTCTGTCCATGCTAATCCTACTGCCACGCCGGGCGTAGGCTCTTCCTGGTACATATCGCGGCTGAAGCGCGTGGGCCCGAGTATCAGCGGCACATCTTCCGGTTTTACAGTTATATTATAAGGCTCCTCCATCGCCACATTTTTGGCAGTATGGCGCATCACGGCGGCAATTTCGCGGTTGAGTGCACGCACGCCCGATTCGCGGGTATATTCCTGAATGATTTTTGCTATAATCGGTGGCCGCAGTTTTACATGCTTCGATTTTAAACCATGATTTTCCAACTCCTTGGGAATCAGATGCCTTTTGGCAATTTCTACCTTTTCTTCCAACGAATAGCCACTAATTTCGATGATTTCCATCCGATCGAGTAATGCCGGTTGAATGGTGCTCAGTGAATTGGCCGTAGCAATAAACAACACCTTTGACAGGTCGTATTCTACTTCGAGATAATTATCGTAAAATGTGCCATTTTGCTCCGGATCCAAGACCTCAAGCAAAGCCGAGGAGGGGTCGCCCCGAAAATCCTTACCGACTTTGTCAATTTCGTCTAAAATAAATACCGGATTGCCGGCCCCTGCCTTTTTCAGCGATTGAATGATGCGCCCCGGCATAGCCCCAATGTAGGTTTTGCGGTGCCCGCGAATTTCAGATTCATCGTGCAAACCGCCCAGCGACATCCGAATGAACTTCCGCTTGAGCGCGCGCGCCACAGATTTGCCTAAGGATGTCTTGCCCACGCCCGGAGGCCCCACGAGGCACAAAATGGGGGCTTTCATATCGCCCTTGAGTTTGAGTACTGCCAGGTGTTCAAGAATGCGCTCCTTCACTTTTTCCAGCCCGAAATGATCTTGGTCGAGCACTGTTTTTACCCGTTTCAGGTCGAAATTATCTTTCGTCACTTCATCCCAGGGCAAATCGAGCAGCAGCTCTAAGTAGTTGGTCTGGATAGAATACTCCGGTGCCTGCGGATTCATGCGGCGCAACTTGCCTAATTCTTTTTCAAAAACCGCACTGATTTCTTTCGACCATTTTTTCTTGCGGGCGCGCTGCTCCATCTCGTGCATTTCCTCTTCCTGCGGGCTTTGGCCCAGCTCTTCCTGAATGGTTTTCAGTTGCTGATTGAGGAAATAATCACGCTGTTGTTTCTCCAAGTCGCCGCGCACTTTGTTTTCTATCTGGTCTTTCAGCTCCAGCAGTTGTAGCTCGCTGTGCATCTGATGCAGAATGAAATCCGCTTTTTCGCGCAGATTGTTCATCTCCAGAATCTGCTGCTTGACGGTTATTTTTGACCCCAGATTGGAGGCGATAAAATTGAGCAAGAAGCTGCTGTTGTTGATATTGCGCAGCATGACCGTAGCCTCCTGCGGGATGTTCGGCGACAGCTCGATGATGTCGCGCGCCAAATCGAGAATGGAGGAAGTAATCGCCTCGAATTCCAGCTTGTCGTCGGGTGCCTCGTATTCCAATATTTCGATTCGCCCCTCCATGAAAGGGCGCTCTCGTAGCAATTCAGTGAGCAAAAAACGGCGCCGCCCCTGAATAATGGCGGTGGTAGTGCCATCGGGCATTTTCAATATTTTGAGAATGCGGGCTACCGTACCGATTTTGTACAAATCTTCGACATTGGGTTCCTCCACACTACTGTCCCGTTGCGACAGCACAGCAATGAAGCGGTTTTGATTGTACGCGCGATTGATCGCCTTGATGGATTTGTCGCGTCCAACCGTAATTGGAATGACAATGCCAGGGAACAGTACGGTGTTCTTGAGTGCCAGTATTGGCAATACTTCCGGAAAAACCTCGTCGTTTCCGGTTTCGTCCTCTTCGTCAATCGAAATTAGAGGTAGAAAATCGCCGTCGTCTTCAAATCGCTGATGCATATAGTATTCTTCAAACATATTTTTGTAAACTGTAATGGTGGATGCAAGCTGTGCAGGTGAAATTTATTCAACCTTTTGCAAAATGTCAAGTTGTCAGTAAATTTAATTTACCAACAATACGACATTTCAGGCAATTTCTGTGCCAGCTGTCAAATTTTGTGCATTTAGGAAGGATATTTGCCGAAAGGCGAGAACAACAAGACAAAACGACACATCAAGAAGCCCCGAAGCGCTGGAAAAAACGAATGCCCGATACCTGAGGCAGCGGACATTCGTTAGGGGGGGTACTTTTGTACGCACAATAGCCTCAGGATTCCACTATTTCCACGCCATGCCAGAATGCCACGCGCCCTTCGATGGCTTTGGCCGCGTCTTTGGCGGTTGGGTAGTACCACGCGGCGTCTTTATTTTCCTTACCATTTACCTCGATGGTATAGTAAGAAGCCTCACCTTTCCAGGGGCAAGTGGTGTGGGTATCGCTGGGCTTGAAGAAGTCCTTTTTCAGCGATTCCACCGGAAAATAATCGTTTCCTTCTACGCGCACCAGGTCACTGCTTTCCGCAATCACCTGACCGTTCCAAATTGCTTTTTTTCTGATATTCATTATATCGAACTTATTTAGTTAGTTATGTAATAATCCCAATTCGGGTTGTAATAATTGCAATAATTCCTCTCTTACAACATCATAATCCATAAAAGGTATAAGATGCCCACTCTTTTCAAGCACCAAAAGCTTCAGCACGTCGGGGCGGATACGCTTTTCGCTAAATGTCACATTGCCGTAAGGCGCCAATTGCCGGTCGCGCTTGCCGTGTATGTGCACCACTGGTATGTCAATGCTGCTCCAGCCTGCTGCCATTTTTTGCAACTCGCCGGGGTGTGCAAACTTCTCATCGCCAGAGACTTGCCAAGCTTTAGAGAGCATCCATCGGGTGGTGCGCCATTTAGCAAAATTGGCATACCAGAATATTTTTTCCGATTCAGGGTCAATCACTGGTGCCAGCATCATAATGGCGCTCGCTCGATTAGGATAATCCATGGCGTATCTGCCTACTATCGGGCCGCCATAGGAATGCCCCACTAATATTAGCCGTGCTGGCTGCACATCATTTGCAATAGCTTCGACGGCCGCCGCCTGCTGCCCAATATCGGTTATTGCCCGCCCGTAGCCAGAGTAGCCGTAGCCCGGTCGGTCAAAAACAATCATACGCACTTTGGTTAGCAAAACGCTATCGGTCAAGTATCGCTGAAAATCTTTAGCCGAGCCTGGCGCGCCGTGTACAAAAATAACGAGGGGCAGGCTATCTTGCTTTATATTTTTAGTTTCAATGATGCGTATTCGCCTGTCATTAAAAGAAATACGTCGAATTTGAACCAACTGTTCTTTCTTTACGAAATAGCGTTCAGTCTTTGCATCGGTATCCCGGAAAGTCATACAGCCGCCGGTGAACACCAGCATTGCCGTCAGAAACGATACCAACAAAGCACTGACAATACGCAGGATGACAGGCATGCCACGGTTTTACAATTTAGAAGGCCTTTCGCTCTAAAAAGTTCACGAATTGGTTTTGAAAATTATGTATAAGACTTTCAGGCGACGATTAATTCGGCTATTTCTGGCAGTGTTTCCTCGGCTTTGTCCAATTCAAAGCGCAGGTTATCAATAATAAATTCCTGCCGCGAGGGGGTGTTTTTGCCCATATAATACGCCAATATGTCGTCGAGCTTGGCATCTTCATTGAGCAGTACGGGTTCGAGCCGAATATCCGCGCCGATAAAGCCACCGAACTCGTCGGGCGAGATTTCTCCTAATCCTTTGAAGCGAGTGATTTCGGCTTTGCCGCGCAGTTTTTGTATGGCTTTTTGTTTTTCGGTTTCGCTGTAGCAATAGAACGTTTGCTGCTTGTCGCGCACGCGGAAGAGCGGCGTTTCGAGGATGTAAAGGTGGCCGTTGCGCACCAAATCGGGGAAAAATTGCAGAAAAAAAGTAAGCAGCAGCAAGCGGATGTGCATCCCGTCCACATCGGCATCGGTAGCAATGACTACCCGGTTGTAGCGCAGCTCGTCGAGGCCGTCTTCGATGTTAAGGGCGTGTTGCAAGAGGTTGAATTCTTCATTTTCATAGACCACTTTTTTGGTCAAACCATAGCAATTTAAGGGCTTTCCGCGCAAGCTGAACACCGCCTGGGTCTGCACATCGCGGGCTTTGGTAATGGAGCCGCTGGCCGAGTCTCCCTCGGTGATGAAGATGGTGGTGGCGTTGCGCAGGTCTTCGTCCACCTTGCGCCCGTCGCAGAAGTGAATGCGGCAGTCGCGCAGTTTTTTATTGTGCAGATTAGCTTTTTTGGCGCGTTGGTTGGCCAATTTGCGAATGCCCGCGATTTCTTTGCGCTCCCGCTCCGATTGTTTGATGCGGGATTCGAGGGCTTTGGCCACCTCTTCGTTTTTGTGTAAAAAATTGTCGAGCTTTTCTTTCAGAAAATTGACTACGTAGGTGCGAATGGTGGGGCCCTCTGGCCCCATATCGGTAGAGCCGAGCTTGGTTTTGGTTTGCGATTCAAACAGGGGTTCTTCTACGCGGATGCTCACCGCCGCCACAATGGACGCGAGAATGTCTTTCCGGTCGTAATTGCTTTTGCTGAAAAATTTCTGCACGGTTTCCACCACGCCATCGCGGAAAGCATTGAGGTGCGTGCCGCCCTGGGTCGTGTTTTGACCATTGACGAAGGAATAATATTGCTCACCGTAGTGATGTCCATGGCTGATGGCCACTTCAATATCGCCGTTTTTCAGGTGGATGATAGGGTAGCGCAGGTTTTCGGCTTGGGTTTTGCGCGTGAGCAGGTCGAGCAGACCGTTCTTAGACTGGATGATGGTACCGTTGAAATTGATTTTCAAACCAGCATTGAGGTAGGCGTAGTTCCAGAGCTGGCTTTCGATGTACTCGTGCCGAAAGCGATATTTGCGAAACACCGCCGTATCGGGCCGAAAAATGACGATAGTGCCATTGGCAGCGTCCGATTTCTGCACTTTTTGGTCTTTGGCCAATTCGCCCTGTTGAAATTCGGCTATTTTGGTCTGCCCGTCGCGCACGGCTTGCACCCGGAAGTACTCCGAGAGCGCGTTGACGGCTTTGGTACCCACGCCATTCAAGCCCACCGATTTTTTGAAAGCTTTCGAATCGTACTTGCCGCCGGTATTGATTTTGCTGACGCAATCAATCACTTTGCCCAACGGGATGCCGCGGCCATAGTCGCGCACGGTCACGGTGCCATCCTCCACGGTCACGTCAATTTGGCGCCCGAAGCCCATCACATATTCGTCAATCGAGTTGTCAATCACCTCTTTGATAAGCACATAGATACCATCGTCAGCCGAGGCGCCGTCGCCCAATTTGCCAATGTACATGCCCGGCCGCATCCGGATGTGCTCGCGCCAGTCTAAGGATTTGATGTTCTCTTCGGTATAGGTTGTTTGAGACATAATGTTGCGTTTGTATCGGCGGTCTTTAACCGTTGGTTGTTTTATTTTTTCGGCTGCTGAAGAGCGCCGTTCTATTTCTTGTAAAATCTCCATTTTTTTGTAAAAAAACCTACACAAAATACCGCGAACTTTGTTACAAACATAGAAAAAAGTCGAAATTTTTTCAACAATTTGTTTTCAAATAATTTTCCAAGCACCAAAGCACAAATTTTGTCAGACAAACGCCTACTTCAACATCCGGGGATTCGCTTATTGCAACACGCTCAGCGACGCGAGCAGCGCCAGCAGTTGTGGGCCTTTTCCTTGATGTTGACCCTTGGCTTAGTGTGTTGCTGTTTCGCTTTTCACAACAATGCTTTAGTCACTATTGCCGGACTGACTTTCACGGTGCTGGGCATTACTGCTTTGTACCATCTGTACCAAAACTGGAATGATGATCGCCTGATGCATCTGATAGAACACCAGCCACAACAAATTGTTTGGATTTATGCTGTCGTGGTGCAACGCATGCCTTTTGGTATTCATTTTTTCGATAATGGCACCTTGTTTTTCAAACTCGCTAATGGAGAAGAACTTTCCGTGGTGCTGCCAGTGCGCCAGCTCAAGCTCGCCTGCCGCACTGCCGAGCGCCTGCTGCCCCACGCTGCGGTAGGCTACTCGCCCGAGCGCGCCCGCCAGTATGCCCAAAATCCGCGCTCGCTACTGCGGGAAGAGTGATGAAATGTAAAAATCCTATGCTTGTCTCGGCTGTCTATCGCCCTGTTTTCCAAACCATTGCAACATAAAAACCATTTTCGCAGCATGACTATACCTGAAAAATACAACCTGAGCGCAGAAGATATTGACCGCATTGTAGAAATGGCATGGGAAGACCGCACCCCTTTCGACGCAATTAAAGTGCAATTTGGCTTGCCTGAAGCCGATGTGATACAACTCATGCAGCAGGAAATGCACCCCCGCAACTGGCGGAAATGGCGGGCCCGCGTGCAAGGCCGCCGCACCAAACACGCTCGCCTGCGCGACGAATCGGTTACGCGTTTCAAATCCCGCATGCAACGCGGCATCAGCAGCAACCGCATCAGCAAACGAAAATAATGTTAGCGCTTTTCGCCGTTGGCTTTTGGTTTTTTGCTTTTCGCCACCCTAACTGGAAGATTTTAGACAAGAGATGTTAGACAAGAGACAACTCTCAACCCCCCTCAACCTATCAACTTCTCAACCTTCTCAACCTTCTCAAAACCCCTACCCGCCATCGCTTTCCCAACATATTTGTTATTTTTGTGGACACGAAAAACACCATCGGTGTAACTATTCCCCCATCTTGTCGTTCATAAGATAATCCTGTTACGATAAATACGAATCTTTCTGATATGAAAAACCTGCTCATTTTCCTGTTGCTCATCATGGCCACCGCTGCTTTAGGGCAGACCTCAACCGAAGAATTAGAACAACAACTCAAGGATACCAAAGACAGCCGCCAACGCCTGAGTCTTTTGTATGAACTTGGCGAAGCCTACCTGCGCTCAGATGCTAATAAAGCCCGCGACTACGGTCGGCAGTCACATCAATTAGCGATTGACCTCAAAAACAACGGGATGGCCGCTCAAACCGCCTACCTCACCGCCAATGCCTACGAGCGCTTGCGCGACGACCGCAACACCGAAATCTGGCTGCGCACGACCCTCACCTACGCCAAGCTGGCCGGTGATTCTGACCTCATTATCAATAGCGTTAATAAACGCAGCAAACTCGCCACCAAAGATCGCAACTACCGCAAGGCCTATGAAGTAAACCAAGAAGCCTTCGACTATTTCAGTGGCAAAGGTACCAGTATCAGTGACTTAGAGCGCAAATACGAAGTGCAAAAAGCGCAGATTGAAAAAGACAAACGCGAGTTGGAGCAGGAAAAAAACCGCTTAGAGCGGGAAATCAACTCCCTGTCTTCTGAGCGCGACCAATTGAGCACCGACAAAACAGCATTGGAAGCGCGGCAATCGCAGTTGGTACGCGACAAAGAGCGGGTAGAAAAAGAAATCACTGTAAAGGAAGAAGCGCTGGTATCGGTATCCGAAGAAAAGGAAAAAGTGGCGGCCATTGCCAAAGAAAGAGAAGAGGAAGCCAAAAAAATGACGCGAGAAGCCTTAGAACAAAAAGCCGTAGCCGAGGCCGTACGGGCGGAGTTGGCAGAAGCCAATCTGGCTGCCGAGCGCAACCAAAACCTGCGCAATCTGGCTATTATCGGATCCGCATTTTTGCTATTGGTATCCTTGCTGAGTTATGGGCGCTATCGGTCCAGCCGGCGTTCTAAGAAAGTACTTGAAGACAAAAACAAAATCATTGAGCAAGAACGCCAAAACTCGGACAATCTGCTGCTCAACATCCTACCCAAGCCCATCGCCGATGAGCTAAAACAACACGGCAAAGCCCGCGCCCAGCGCTTCGAACAAGTGACGGTGCTGCTTACCGATTTTAAAAACTTCACCCAGATAGCCGAAAAACTCGGTCCCGAGGAATTGGTCAATGAATTGGACAAATGCTTCAAAGCTTTCGATTTCATCATTCAGCAATATCCTGATATTGAGAAGATTAAAACCATCGGCGATGCTTATATGTGCGCCAGCGGCCTGACCAATAAGTCCACATTTCCGGATAATATGATTCGCGCAGCACTCGAAATGCAGCAATTCCTCGCCGAGCAAAAGCAAGAAAATAGCCGCTTAGGGCGACCCTACTTTGAGGCGCGCATTGGCATCCACACGGGGCCGGTGGTAGCGGGCGTAGTGGGCGTCAAAAAATTTGCCTACGACATCTGGGGCGACACCGTCAACATTGCCGCCCGCATGGAAGCCAGTTGCGAAGAAGGCGAAGTCAACATCTCCCAGACCACCTACCAATGGGTGGCAGCGCGGTTCGAATGTCTCTATCGCGGCAAAGTAGAAGCCAAAAACAAAGGCGCCATTGACATGTACTACGTAAAGCGCGAGCTGGCGGGCGCCATGGCCGTGTAAAAAACCCGAACAAGCTTTCACCAATCCCCCTTTCTTGCAAGCCCCTCAGCGTATCTTTTACCGCGCGCTGTGCAAGCCCCTGCGTGCAACTTTTTCTGGGGAAAATCGTATATTGGCCATAGTAATGGAATAGCGCGTAAATGAAAAATAAATACATAACCATTGTGGGACTACTCGCATCATTTGCAATAGGATATTATCTCAATACAATTTTTGCACAAAAGCCAGAAAACGCCAACATAGAAAAAACCAAAACAGAAAAACAAAACAATATGAAATTAGGAGCATTTTCAATCAGTCTTAGCGTAAAAGACTTAAAAACATCAAAAGAGTTTTACGAAAAATTAGGCTTCAATGCTTATGCAGGAAGTATGGAACAGAACTATCTCATAATGAAAAACGACAATGCGCTCATTGGTCTTTTTCAGGGAATGTTTCAGGGCAACATTTTGACATTTAACCCAGGGTGGGATGAGAATGCAAACAACATTGAAAACTTTGACGATATTCGTGAAATTCAGAAACAGTTAAAAACCTTCGGACTTGCACTAACAAGTGAAGCAGACGAAAAAACAGAAGGACCTGCAAGCCTTATGCTAACTGACCCTGACGGCAATGTGATTTTGTTAGACCAACATCGTTAATATCAATCATATGAAAGCAAACGGTAAAGCAGTAAAGGAAATTCTGACCAACCTTCCTACGGACAGGTCAGAACCATTTAACAAACTGCACGAAGTAATTGTAAAAAACCTACCTAAAGGTTTTGAAGTAGCCATTAGTTATGGTGGATTAGGTTATGTTGTTCCGCATACACTTTATCCTGCTGGCTACCATTGCAAACCCACCGAACCTTTGCCTTTTGCTGGACTTGCTTCGCAAAAACATTCCATTAATTTTTACCACATGGGCATTTATTCCGACCCTAAACTATTGGAATGGTTTGTAACAGAATATCCAAAACATTCTAACCAAAGACTTGATATGGGAAAAAGTTGCATTCGCTTTAAAAAACTAGATGATATTCCCTACAAGCTCATAG
Source organism: uncultured Saprospiraceae bacterium (assembly GCA_937872385.1). Classification (GTDB taxonomy): domain Bacteria; phylum Bacteroidota; class Bacteroidia; order Chitinophagales; family Saprospiraceae; genus JADJNW01. Next base: position 92,871 of record CALMSO010000072.1, on the reverse strand, counting down.
GTGAATTAATGAAAAAAATAAGCGTAAAAGAATGGATAGATATATACGAGTCAAACCTGAAAAGATAGAATGACGAATCACCAACAGCACCTACCCAAAAGTGGTAGTCCAGTGGTTAAATGAAGCTTTGTGCTTCTATCAAAGTTTCTGCTCGGTTGACAGTTTTTGTGCTAAAAATCTGCCACTGCGCCAAGCGCCAAACCGTTAGGCCTCCTTGTAATAATAAGCTCAAAATTCCACCTAAAAAGTAATTCATAAAGAGGATGATTGAATCAAATTGATAATGGCAGAAATTAGCATATCTAATCACGCCCGTGGACAAATAAGGGATCAAGGGATTTCCGAGGCTATGGTTCTGGAAATAATTTCTTCCCCAGAGCAGACGATTCGACAAAGCCCGGAAAAAATAATTTATCAGTCGATCAACTATTTTGAAGAAGATAAAAGGAACTTTTTAGGGAGGGTGTTTGTGAATATAATCGAACAGCCTAATTTAGTGATAACGGTGTACCGTACCAGTAAAATCGATAAATATTATTGGAAAGATGAAGATTAAGTATGATCAAGAAATAGATATTCTGTTGATACAGCTTTCAGAATCAGAAGTTTATGAATCTAAACCGGGCGTAATCCTGGATTATGACAGGGAAGGGAATATAATAAGGATAGAGATCCTGGACGCTTCAAAACGGACCAATACGCCCTTCAAGTTTGAATATGAGATAGTACCCGGAGCGTAAAGCTAAACACGAGGGCTAACAAGGCATATAACGATCGCGCCGCCCAAGCGGCAGCGCGTCGTATGTGCTGAACCTAGGGCATTTTAAAAAGACGCCACAACCAAGAAAAATATGAGACTAAAAGGCAAAATAGCATTAATAACAGGTTCTGCACGTGGAATAGGACAAGCTACAGCAGAACTTTTTCATAGAGAAGGAGCAATTGTAATCGTATCTGACATTCGGGACGAAGAAGGAAAAATCCTAGTGGATAATTTAAAGACTAATGCTGAATATCTTCATTTAGATGTGGGATGTGAAGAAAGTTGGTTGAAAGCAACAGAGTATATTAACAGCAAATTTAGACGACTTGACATTCTAGTAAATAACGCAGGAATAACAGGTTTCTTAGAGTCTCAAGGGCCTTGGAACGCTGAAAATTCTGACTTAAAATCTTGGGAAGAAGTTCACAGAGTAAACTCTACAGGTGTTATGCTTGGATGTAAATACGCTATCAGACTAATGAAGGGAAAAGGTGAGAGTATTGTAAATATTTCTTCAAGAAGTGGTGTAGTTGGAGTCCCGGGAGCTGTTGCCTATGCTTCAAGTAAGGCAGCGGTTAGAAATCATACAAAAAGTGTAGCTCTACATTGTGCAGAAAATGGTTATAAAATTAGATGCAACAGCGTTCATCCAGCAGCTATTATGACACCAATGTGGGACGCTATGCTTGGAGAAGGAGAACAAAGAAAACAAATAATTGAAGAAGTAGAATTTGGAATCCCTATGGGACACTTTGGAGAGCCAATGGATGTGGCTTATGGAATATTATATTTAGCAAGTGATGAAAGTAAATATGTGACAGGAATTGAACTGACCATTGATGGTGGAATTTTAGCAGGAAGTGAAGCAAAACCAAGAAAATAAAAGAAAAACGCCCTATAACAGCGGTTTGGCAAAAGGCGGGGTTTAGTGTTTTTATGAAAGTTTAGTGCTACATCAAACTTTGTGCTTCTATTGAAGGTGAGTGCTAAAAAATCCGCCCGAACACAAAGCCCGAAAACGTTAGCCGTTATTGTAAAAAGACACCATACGAAAATTGACAATGGAGTTAAATCCGAAAACATATGAGCCAAATATCGAACTAACAGCGTTTGTCAAACGGTATTGGACATTAGATGGTGAAAAAGAAAATATACCTCTCAAAAACACCATCGTGCCAGACGGAACAATGAAATTAATCTTTCATTATGGCGACACTTACAAACATCATTCTCAAAATGGCGAGATAACAATTTTGCCAAAATGCTTTTTAATTGGACAATTGACAAAACCTTATGTGATTGAGCCAGTTGGGGTAACGGGCAGCTTTGTAGTTCAATTCAAACCTAATGGATTTTTACCTTTCTCGACAATCCCAATAAAGGAGATGGAAAACAAAGCTGTACCGTTGGACATATTATTTGGAGAAGACGGCAAAAAGCTTGGTGAACAAATATTAAAGGCAAACTCAACACCTGAAAGAATTCAAATTATAGAGACCTTTCTTTTCAAAGAATTAGCCGATAAAAAAACTATTGACCATATCGTAAAATCAACAGTTGAGACAATTTTCAATAAAAATGGACAGTTTTCTGTAAATGAATTTTCAGAAAGCAATAACATAAACCGAAGGCAATTAGCACGAAAATTTTCGTCAGCTATAGGATTAAGCCCAAAGCAATTCGCAAAGATAATTAGAATTCAGACAACCTTGAAAGCATTGCTGAATAAAGAGATTACAAGCCTAACTGACTTGGCTTATGAAAACGAATATTTTGACCAAGCACATTTTATTAAAGAATTCAAGGAGTTTACAGGATTGACACCAAAGGAGTTTTTCGAAGACGACTTAAAAATGTCTTTGATCTTTGACAAAAAATAGCCTTGTCCCATTTTTACAATTTTGCCATTTAGGGTGATTCTACCTTTGCATTGCAATAGTGCAAAAACTTAAAAATCACAGTAAAATGGCAAATGTAAATCCAGTGGGTTGGTTTGACCTCAATGTGGCAAACTTAGACCGAGCAAAAAAATTCTACGAGTCAGTTTTCAATGTAAAGCTGACAGATGCACCCATTGAATGGGGTAAGCAATCATTCTTTCCATTTAGCCCTGAAAGCCACGACATATCAGGTGCATTGGTGGAGAAAGCAGATTTTGTTCCCAGTAGTAACAATACGGTTATTTATTTTGAGACCGAAGACAACATTGCTGAAGAACGTAGAATTGAAGCAGCAGGTGGAAAAGTGGTGCAACCTAAAATGAATATTGGTGAATTTGGTTTTATCTCAATTTTTATTGACACAGAAGGCAATACAGTAGGACTTCATTCACGTAAATAATTTTCATTTATGCCTTACGACACAAATCTTGCAGACAGAGTGAGAGAATATCTTGCCGAGATACCAAACATAGACGTTGAAGAAAAACAAATGTTCAATGTTCTAAACTTTATGGTAAACGGCAAAACTTGTGTTTGTGTAAGCGATGAAAAATTGATGTTACGTTTTGACCCAAGCCGACAAGAAGAGCTTTACGAAAAAGATGGTTACGAGACTATGTTGATGAAAGGCAAAGAATACAAAGGCTATTGCTATATAAATCCAGACGGGTTTAAAAACAGAAAAGACTTTGAGTTTTTCTTAAACTTGTGCCTTGACTATAACAAAGTTGCTAAGTCATCAAAGAAACGAAAGACGAAGTAAAACAACAAACGGCTAAAAGCGGTTTTGCGTCAGGCGGGGTTCAATGCTTCGTCTGACGCTTTTTGCTATATTTGAACTTTGGTGCTTCGTATCAAGTGTGGTGCTAAAAAACCCGCCCGAACGCAAAGCCGCGAACCGTTGGAGGTAGTAATTTCTATCCACTAATCAGAACCATCATTTTGGGCAGTTAAAATAGTATAATTCGCTACATCCTTGCCCTGTTGTGTTCCAACTGTGGCATCAAACGTCCAATGAATTCCTCCATAAATTCTTGATAGGGCGGCTTCTTCTGCCCATGCTCTTACTTTCACTGCTTCGCTTGGGAAAATATAAGCCAACACTTCTGCGCCTGCTGCTGAGAAAACGCTATGTCCTGATGTGTATGCAGGAAAATTTGGTGTACCTGCAATTGTTTTAAAACCATCTATGGTTTGTATAGGGCGTGGATAATGGTAATAGTACTTGGCATCCCAGCAGCTAATGCCACCGTCCATCATGGCCATATTTAAATAAGCAAACACCCTGGCTGAACGCAACGGATTCAATCTGTATTGGACAATAAATTTTTTTGCAATATCATTCCAATGCCCGGGCGGTGTATAAGTGCCAATGCCATCTTGCCAAAAGTTTGCAATCCTTCGTCTTTCTTCTGTAACATTTTGCGCATAATTTTTCAGGATCCGCACATCTGCTTCATATTCAGCTGAGCCTATTGCAGGCGGCGGCCCAGGACGCGTGTCTTCCACATTATCTACACTCCACATCCTTACCTTTCCATACAAAGGAGTAAGACCAACAGGTCGTTGCGGGATTTCCTGGTTAACCCATTGCCAACCAAACCGGTCCAAAGCAGCAGCGGCAATTGAGTCGGACACCGCCCTAGGGGTCTGGGCATTTCGCATACCATCGTTAGAAGCCCGTGCAAGAGCAATGTCAGATATAGCATCACCTATAGTGATTCCGGCATCTATGTCACTTTGCACATTTGCACCCGATAATAAAAGGCATTTCAGATGCTCGGCTTCCTTTTCCGCCAGGTATGCTGCCTCCAAGGGAAACATTCCGGTGAGAATTCTTCGGGACGATCTTGCTATTACTGCTCCGTCTGATGGATAGGACAATAAGATATTATCCAGGTACATGGGCTTTATAGTTTCATCATGAATATAAGGCGCAGCCCGGTTGAACGCATATTTGTGATGCCACGCTGAAATCAATCCATCAAATTGGGCCACCGATAAGTATGCCAACGCCCGCACGGCATAAGGTGGATTTGCAAATGGAAATGCAGGTGGTCCGGCAGGGTTGGCAGGGTTTGGCAAAGTATAGGATCCATCTTCATTCGGACCGGGAATCAGGTTGTATTTTGCAATTAATTCCAAAGCAATCTCATTCCAACGTATAATTGGGTTTTGTGTCCAATACGTCACCGCCTCCTCTTCACTAGCTGTCATGTTTTGCATGGCAAACTTCAAGTCGGCCAATTCACTTTGATACTGCTGCGAGCCAACGGGATCAGGAGCGGGGATAGCTATTTCATCCCCGCTGTTTATCAAAACAGGGACCCAATTTCCACCACTAGGGTCTGTTGATGCAAATTCATAACCCTGATATTTATAATAAGTGGGCAATTCTTTTTCACAAGAAAAAAGAAAGAAAAGTAAAAATGCCCAGGTGAATATGTTTAGATTTTTCATGTTCAGGTTATTTTTTAAGGTAATTAAAAAAGTAGGTAATGCCCAGGCCGGTGGTATTCATTTCGGGGGCATTTCTGCCATTGATTATCCGGTTGTGATAGGCCACTATACCTAAACCTTGAATAGATTTTATGTAATAATGAGCAAAAAGGCCAATTCTGTCCATATCTACTTTGTTGGTAGGTTGCGGGGCTGCATATGCCCTGATATCATCACCGCTCAATGAGGATAGATTCCAATAGCTAAGTTCTAGTTGAAGGGATCGGTCAAACAACCATTTACCAATAACCGCTTCGGCGGTAATGCCACTTGGTACATCCATCCATGGTGTATAATAACTGCCATTGTTGTAATAGTATTCCCGTTCCGCTTTGGTATATCCGCGCCACAAGTAAGTTGCTGCACCTCGCACATACCAACTGCTTTTGGTTTCGTATTGCAAAATGGCCCGATAGCTTAATTCGGGGGCTCCGAAACCGATGCTGTAAGGCATATAATCGGAAAGGTAATTGGTGATAGGTGTTGAAAATCCAACTGTTGCCAGACTTGTAAGTTGTCCATGATCAAAGCTTTTATTCAACCAACGGTATTTGAAAGCAACCGTTAAGTCTTGAAAGCCACTTGCCCCGGCAAATTTGCCACCATTAGGTTCAGTTGAATTGGTTTGAATGTACGGAACCCCAATAAAGAAATTCAAATTATCAGTTATTCCGATTGCAGCCATAGGCATTACTACTTTGCGCTGTACAGTTGCAATGGTTTGATTTTCCCTTTTCAATGTACCTTCCCAGTAATGGTCAAAACTTGAAAAGTTGTAATCAAATAATACACAGGCTTGTTTTGCCTCCATCATTAAGGCATCACTCGGTGTTTGAGCTTGCAATCCCATACTTGTCAAAATGACAAGCCACGCTGTTAAATTTAATAGAGTTATTTTTTTCATCATTTTATTATCGTTTTTATTATTTTATTGCTTCCAACGTTTTGGCGCTTGGCGCAGTGGCGGATTTTTTAGCACTGACCTTCAATAGAAGCACAAAGTTTGATGTAGCAATGAACTTTCATAGAAACACTAAACCACGCCCGCATTGACCAAATAATCGGCAAAAGCGGCATCGCCATGGCGGTTGGTGGCCAGATCGCGGGTATTAGGAGTGCGATTGCGCACCAGCGCTACAGGCACATTCAGATTGAATATAATTTGTTTGTGCGTGTAGGCTATGCCCGGTTCTGCCGAAACGATATAGCCCGGCCGCCGAAATCCGTCAGATTGGCCAATGGTGTAGTCTTCTCCTTTTTCGTCGCGTTTGTGAAAATTACCCTACACATTGGCATTGCCGGTAGGCGCTTTTATACCCAGCCCGAAGGCCAGATTGCCCTTGCTATGCGCAGCGGGGTCTATCAGCCAGTAATTAGCAGACAAGCGCAAATCGCCGATACCTGCAGAATGCGTATGAAACCGGCTCCGATCAGGGTTGGCAATTACCGAATTGCCATAATGTTCGTACATGGAAGAGCGGTCATTCATAATAACAGGCAGAGTCACCAATAGCGATAGGCGATTGCTAATGCCATAGCTCAGTCCGATGTCAGCAGAATTGAAAATGTTGATTACTTCCGTACCTTCCTGCACCCGATGCACTTCTTCTGTGCGGCCCCTGAAGTGCCGATAAGACCGAAAGTACCGATAGTTGAGTGAGGCCTGCCAATCGCCTTGCTGAAACAAAGCCGCAGGGGTACCGCCAATGTTGGTACTCGAACAGCCCATATTGCGAATAGCCACGCAGCCTTGTGCTATGGTAAATTGTACAAAAGCGAATGTCAAAAAGATTATCAGGATGAAAATAGTATGTGCTTTCATAATTGTTGTGATTTCAGGAATACCTAAAAGCAGCAATCGGTGCCCCCGATTACCAAATTAAAACAAGCAAAACCACCCCATCATTCGTACAGAAAACCATTCCGTTTTCCGGTACTTAGAAGAGGTAGCGCTATTTTTTTTAGAAATGCGCTTTCGGTTTTTTAGCTCCAGAAATCATCAGGTGGTGGCGTGAGCAGGGCTGGCTCGCACTGCGAAAGGCAAAAAGCGACAAGCATAGGCGTGCGCTCAGTACTCGCTTCAAAAAAAGGTAGAATATTGGGATGTGTCATTATAAATTCATACGAAAGACTCTTGAGCAGCAGGGATTTTTCATTATCCGACAGCGGTCGTTCTTGCGGTTCCGTCATTTTTTCGAGGCTGGTAGCTTGCGCCTCTGTTTCGAGGGTATAATAAATGGTTTGGTCTTGTTCGATTTCGGTAGAAAAAAGGAAAAAATCGCTGTAAATATGTCCTCTTGGTATTATCTCTTCCTCTATTCGCACACTATTTACGACTCCGGTTTGTTGTTGTATTGCTGCTGCAATTTCTTTTTCCTGCGCGCTCATTTCCCGGCGGCTCTCTATGTAATAACTCGCTTCAAAGCAAAGCAGACCACCTATCCAGTTGGACATTAATACGAAAAGTAACAGCCATGCCTGTGCAATTTTCATAATTTGGATAAATAGTCTTGCAAAGCAACAAAAATTTTGTGACTATACTGCACCGCCATTGAATATTTTTAGCCGACCGTTCGTAAATAAAATTACTGAGCGGTGATAAACGCTTTGTACTTCCTCAGCGCACTCGCAAGACGGGCACTTTGCCTACCCGCCCGGCGAGCACCACACCGCCTTCCGCAAGGCTGCCCTGCAATGCTTCGAGCGGCGCATTGAGCTGAAAGGCTACATCGAGGCAACAGAAATCTGTTTCGAGCAGCACGATTTGCCTCCGTTTTTCCTGTAAATACTGGCGTACTTCCGCTACCGAAACGGCACGCATGGTCACGGCATGGCCATTTCGCGCTATTTTAATACCGTCATTTCAGTACAGTAACAAAAATGCAAAAACATATTTGAGTTCCTGTTTTTTTAGCGAATTTAACAGCAGATGCTGGATATAATCAAAGCCGTATTTGAAGAAACTGTACAATCGGTTGCCCGTTTTTTTCAAAATACGAATGGGCTGTTTTTCATCCAGCCAAATGCCGGCTTTATAGCACCACACAAAAGCGATAGCCAATAAGGCTAAGAGTTTGGCTAATTTCTTACGATCCACCAAGTGGGTGTCCTCCAGATGGAATCCTTGGGTTTTCAAGGCTTTGAATAAGGTTTCAATTTGCCAACGTTCTTTGTAATATTCCATTGCTCTTGAGCAGTAAACGGGACTGGCTACAAAAAATAGCCAATCTTTTGGCAAGCGCACCGCCGTGATAAAGACTTTGTTGCCTTTGAGCAGGTGGGGCTTGCGGCATTGCCTTTGCTGGTGGGGGTTCAGATGGCGAAAAATGGTTTTTAACGGTTGGGATTTTCCATTTCGCTCGGCATAAAAGTTTTCTTTGAGCCGCATGACGAAAGGAATCCGCTTGGTGATGAGAAATTCAAACCATTTTTGCCCCACAAACTCCCGGTCGGCTACCAGGCAACCAATGCGTTGCACGCCAAATACTTTGATGAATTGACGCAATAACTTATACCATTTGCGATTTGCGAAGTCCGATTTACGATTTTGTAAAATTTTGAAAAACAAGCTTTTGAGTATAAATAAATACGTCATTTCCAACTGAAAATAGTATTATGCCAATGTAACAGTGATCTGGCAATCTGGTTATCGGTGAACTATACTGATAATCAAACAATTGTGAAACCATGAATACGGCACCACTCATTGAAAATTAGTATCATTACTTAAAATCGCTGCCTGAGTCGCCACAACTCATCGAATTATAATAACTTGTGCGCATTGGTACAATTGTAATTTGCAAAATATAGCCAGAGAGTCTATGCGGCTGGCTATTCAAAACCACCCATTTCGACTATGCAGATCAAATTTTGCGGTGCGGCACGCACGGTGACGGGAAGTGCGCATCTGATTACGCTCGACAGCGGTGTTCGGATTTTACTCGATTGCGGCTTGTACCAGGGGCGAGCCAAAGCGATGCAAGATTTCAACGAAAACTGGCTATTTGAACCCACCGAATTGGATTGCGTAGTGCTTTCGCACGCGCACATTGACCACACCGGGCGCCTGCCGAGGTTGGTACGCGATGGTTTTGCCGGGCCCGTGCATTGCACCCATGCCACGCGCAGCCTTTGTTCGATTATGCTATTGGATTCTGCCAAAATACAAGAGCGCGATGCGGCTTACATGCTCAAGCAAATAGACAGAGGGCACAGCATGGACGAAGAAGACCTGCCCCAACCGCTCTACACCATCGAAGATGCTGAGGCAGCCATGCGGCAGTTTGTGAGCTATGGTTACGATCGGTGGTTTAAAATTCACAACCAGGTAGAAGTGTTGTTTCGAGATGCAGGGCACATACTCGGCAGCGCCAGCGTGACCTTGAAAATACGCGAAAATGGACGGGTTATTTTGTTGGGTTTCACTGGTGACATCGGGCGGCCCGGGCGTCCCATTCTGCGCGATCCGCAGCCTATGCCGGAGGTGGATTACCTCATTTGCGAATCTACCTATGGCGACCGCGACCATGAATCGGGCCCCGCCGAAACGGATCATTTCCTGCGCATCATTGAGCATACTTGCGTAGAAAAACGCGGCAAACTCATCATCCCAGCGTTCAGTGTGGGGCGCACACAGGAGCTGGTGTATATTCTCGATCGGTTGGTGACCGTGGGCAAGCTACCGCCCGTACCCGTGTACGTGGACAGCCCCTTGGCGGTTAATGCTACGACCATTTTTGGCGCGCATCCGGAGTGCTTCGATGATCAACTAAACGAGTACCTGCTCATTGATGACAACCCTTTCGGTTTCAATGATTTGCACTACATCCGGAGTATCGAAGAATCCAAACGACTCAATGCATCGGAAGAGCCCTGCATCATCATCAGTGCATCGGGCATGGCTAATGCCGGCCGCATTCAGCACCATTTATTCAATGGTATTGACAATCCGAAAAACACGGTGCTCATCGTCGGGTACTGCACGCCAGAAACGCCCGGTGGGCTGCTGCGCGATGGTGCGAAGGTGCTGCGCCTTTTTGGCGAATGGAAGCCCGTACGCGCAGAAGTGGAAATAATGGATTCTTTTTCGGCGCATGCCGACCGCTGGGAAATGGTGCGTTTTTTGGAAAATCAGCGCGAGCAGGCACAACAGCTATTTCTGGTGCACGGAGTAGAAGAAGCCCAGGAAAGTTTTCGAGGGCTATTGCTGCAACAAGGATTCCGGGCGGTAGCTGTACCGCGCCTCGGCGAAACGTTTACGCTTTCCTGAACGAGTTTAGGTGCCTTTTACAGTTTCTGCATTGGCACGCAGGCGTTGTAAAAACGGCGATGCAAAGACAAAGTCATCCATGATTTCATTGTTGCTATGCAGGGCCTCTCGGTTGCTGCCGCGCCAAGCCACTTCGCCCTTGTACAAAAGAATGATATTATCGCCGATTTCCATCACGGAATTCATATCGTGGGTATTCACTACTGTTGTAATATTATTTTCGACAGTAATACTGCGAATCAGCTCGTCAATCAGCAGCGCGGTTTTGGGGTCGAGGCCGGAGTTTGGCTCATCGCAAAAGAGGTACTTGGGCTGCAATACAATAGCCCGCGCAATGCCGACGCGCTTTTGCTGCCCGCCGCTCACTTCCGAGGGGAAATTTTTGTTTTTACCACTCAGCTCCACTCTTTCGAGGCAATAATTCACCCGATTCAGTTTCTCTTTGGCGGTCATGCTCGTAAACATATCCAATGGGAAGCGAATATTTTCCTCCACCGTCATAGAATCAAACAGTGCCGAGCCTTGAAACAACATCCCGATTTGCATCCGTAAGGTGCGCGTTTGTTTTTTGTCCAAGTTAAAAAAATCTACATCATCGTACCAGACCTTGCCACTGGTAGGCGTGAGCAGACCTACTAATATTTTGAGCAAGACAGTCTTGCCTGCGCCACTCCGCCCGATGATGAGGTTGGTTTTTCCTTTGTGAAATTCAGTGGTAATGCCTTTCAGCACTTCCGTTTTATCAAAAGATTTGAATATATTTTCGGTTCGTATCATATAATATTGCAATAGTCCGTGGCAAATTTAAAACAATAGGCAAAAAAGAAGGACGAAAGCCGTAATGGATACCAATTTTAGTAAAATAAGCCAGATACTTTTATTGAATAAATATTTGTTTGTCAATTGGTTATGTTGTTTGCTGTTCGCCGTTTAATAGCCAAAATGGCATTTTATTTGTAAAAACAATCATGTCTATTATTTTGCAAGCGCAAGGTACGCCATTTCCGTAGAAAAATCAACTGCTCAATAAGTGTAATCGGGCGAAGCCGTTCATTCTGTCATCCAGCCCTTCGCTGCTCAGATGCCTTCGGCAATGCCGAGCTCCAGCGTAGTCTGTCGCAGATAGTTCAGTAGTTGCTGCCGGTCTTTGTAGCCCTTTAGCTGCGCGTAAAAAATGGGGTCGCCGATGCTGATGCGCACCGTTTTGCCCATTTTGTTCCGGATCTCGTTCAGTAGCAAGCTCAGGCGCAGATTGAGATGGATATGACTGGCAAATTGAAAAAGATGGCTATTGCGCCCATGAAAATACAGCGGTACTACAGTAGCTTGCGTTTGTTGGATGAGCCGGGCGGTGAAGCGCTTCCACTCTAAGTCCTGTACTTTTGTAAAAACGCTGGGGGCCGTAGCCACGCCGCCAGATGGAAAAATGCCCAGCGCCTCGCCCGCAAGCAAGCGCTCTGTAGCTAAGGCACGCGAGCGCAGGTTGGTGCGCAGGGCTTCTTTTGTTTCCCTAAAATCAATGGGCAGTAGGTGGTCGGCGAGCTGCTCCTCACGGCACAGCACTTCATTGACCAAGAGGACAAAACGCTCACGCACCTGAGCTGTCAAATGCCCCAGTATCAGCCCATCCACTACACCAAAAGGGTGATTGGCAATAAAAATCACGGGACCATCGGCAGGTATTTTGTCCAATTGGCTGGCATCATATTGCATCTTCACCGTTAGTTTTTGTAGGGTAATGCCCCAGATTTGACCCGGCGGCAAGTGCAAATGGCGTACCTCATTGTAAATTTTTTCTAACTTGCGTCTGCCGGTAGCATACTCGATAGCGCCAATCATGGCACGCTTGAGCAGCGGGTCGCTGAGGTTGCTGTAGCTGAGCCGGGCAGGTGGCAGGGTCATTTCAATCCGTTGTTTTTTCATAATGACAAAATGATGCATAACGTACAAAGGTACACAAAGATATGCCGTAGAGCAAGAAGGCAAAATACAAAATAAATTATGAATAAATATATTTGTAAAATTTTAATAATCATGTTTTTATAAAACATTGCTATGTATATAGAATTGCAGCGTGGGGAGCAGCGCTACCGGGCCAACTTAGCGGAGCCACTCGATATTTCCATTCCACTGCGGGCAGGTATGGATACGGTCAATTGTTTTTATGCGCCGCCGATAGAAGTGACGCCAGTAGTGGCTGGCAATTTCATTGGTGCTACGGCACAAGGTGGGCCCGTCAATTTTTTCAACGTAAAAATCAATCCACACGGCAATGGCACCCACACCGAATGCGTCGGGCATATTGCAAAAGCGCCCTACACGATTCATCAATCGTTGCAAAATTTTCATTTTTTTGCTAAATTAGTGAGCATTTACCCCCAAAAAACTGTTACGGGCGACAGAGTGCTGTTGCCAGCACAAATCAAAGAAGCCTTGGGCAGTAGCGAGCTACCAGCAGCAGTCATCATCCGTACCCTGCCCAACGACGATTGGAAGCTGCGCACCAATTATTCCGGGGTCAATCCGCCCTACCTGCACCCCGAAGCTGTGCAATGGTTGGTAGCGCAAGGGGTACAACACTTGTTGATTGATTTGCCCTCGGTGGATCGGGAAGAAGATGGCGGCCAGTTAGCAGCGCATCGGGCATTTTGGCAGTACCCGGAGCAGCCGCGCGAAAATTGTACGATAACCGAACTGATTTATATTCGCAATTTTATAAAAGATGCTTTATATTTGCTCAATATCCAGATAGCCAGTTTTGAAATAGACGTCAGCCCGTCGAAACCCGTTTTGTACCAGTTGCAAATGTTGCCATAATGTCTTATTCACAACCTACATATCACTCCAAAACCTACCGGGAGTTCAAGGTGATAGAAGCTGCGGCTTATCGCCAGATTATTCATTTTTACGAAAAGGAAGCGGCTACTATTGAGGCGCTGGAATTTGAAGAGCATTTTGAAATGACGACGGCTTACGTCAATGCGCTATTTGAAGTGGGTGCCTATCATAAGCACCTTGCACTGGTGGACAGTATCATTGAGGCGGCCATCACCAACAATATTTCTTTTTACAAAGGCGAAGATGTTTTTCTGAAAATGCTATTTCGCAAATCAGCTTCACTCTACAATTTGTTTGAATACGATCAAGCGGAATACATCCTGCGGGAAATTATCCGGATCAACCCTTGGGAAAACGATGCCGTGCAGTTTTTGAAAAAATGCCTCCGCAGCCGACAGCCGCGCTACGTGCAGTATGCCCGAGCTGCCAGTATCTTTCTGTTTCTCACCGCAGCTTTGGTCATCGCCCTTGAGGTCTTGTTTATCCGATCCTTTTACCCCGAGCAAAGTGCTGCGGCCGAACAAACGCGATTGGCCCTTTTTGGGCTGGGCGGCTTTATTCTGATTGGTGGTGATCTTTTTCACCGCTTGCGCGTCGAGCAACATGTCAACAACTTTGTACATCGCATTCGCCGCCAAAAGGACGGACTCTAAAAATTGCCTGCACCGCACCGACGCACCTTAGCTACAAAACCATTTTTTTTGCATGAAAATACAGGAACTGATTGCCTGGTTAGAAACAATTGCACCGCCCGTTTATCAAGAAGACTACGACAATGCTGGGCTGCTGGTGGGAAACGCCAATGCTGAATTGCGTGGGGTGCTGTGCTGCCTCGATGCCACCGAAGCTGTGGTGCAGGAGGCTCTGGCATTACAATGCAACCTAATCGTGGCGCATCATCCCATCGTTTTTCGCGGCTTGAAGCGCCTCACTGGGCGCACCTACGTAGAGCGCGTCGTGATGCAAGCCATCAAAAATGATATTGCCATTTATGCCATTCATACCAATCTCGACAATGTTTATCATCAAGGAGTGAACGCCAAAATTTGCGAAAAACTGGGCTTAGTCAATACCCGTATCTTAGCTCCAAAACAGGTTTTGCGGAAGCTGGCGGTGCCCGTTTCGCCCGAAAATGCCAAAATCATCCGAAATTTGTTGCTCGGCGCAGGGCTGGCAGAAGTGAGTGCGAGCGAGCAGGTGAACTACACAACAGAGGGCAGCGAAACGTACATCCGCTTGGAGGCGCTGGTACCTACCGGCTTGGAAAGCAACGTGCAAGCCATATTGCGAAAGCACGACCTTGTAGCGGAGATTTTTTCTACCGATACACCAAGTACCGGGGTAGGGTCGGGTATGATTGGCGAGTTGCCGGCGGCCGTGCCAGAAGCCGATTTCTTGCAACAACTCAAGCAAACCATGCAGGCGGGCGTGGTGCGGCACACGGCCCTGCGCGGGCAAGCGGTGCGCACCGTGGCGGTTTGTGGCGGAGCAGGTGGTTTTTTGCTGGGCAATGCCATCCGACAGCAAGCCGACGTTTTCGTCACTTCTGATTACAAATACCACGAATTTTTTGATGCAGACGGAAAAATTATCATCGCTGATATCGGACATTTTGAAAGTGAGCAATTTACCATCGAATTATTGTATGAAATAATCTCGAAAAAAATTAGTAATTTTGCGCTCCATTGCACAACGGTACGCACCAATCCGGTGTATTATGTATAGTTGATAGCTAATGTGCATCGGTTGAAGCCCTTGCATAGATTGCATCAGCCTCTGTTTTTGATCACAATTAAAACCTTTTTTATACAATGGCGGAACTGAGCGTAGAAGAACAACTCAGACAATTGTACGAACTTCAATTAGTGGATTCTCAAATTGATGAGATTCAAATTCTGAAGGGCGAACTCCCCGACGAAGTGCAAGACCTCGAAGATGAAATCGCAGGGTTAGAATTGCGCATTGGTCGAATCGAGAGCCAAATCAAGGATTTGCAAACCGACCTGAACAGCCACCACGCCAAAATCCACGAATCAGAATCGGCGATTTTGCGCTACAAGGTGCAGTTGGATAATGTGAAAAACAACCGTGAATTTGAAGCGCTGACCAAAGAGTTGGAATTTCAAAACTTAGAGATAGAACTGGCAGAGAAAAATATTCGCAAGGCGAATATCGAAATGGATGCCAAAACCGAAACGCTGAACGCAACGCTGGAGCGGAAGGAAAAAAAGCGCAAGGAATTGGAGGTGAAAAAAGCAGAATTAGAGCAAATCATCGAAAAAACCGAAAAAGATGAGGTAGCGCTGAGAAAAAAATCGGAAACTGCTCGCAAGAAAATCGAAGAACGCTTGATGCGCGCTTATGACCGAATTCGCACCTCGTACCGCAACGGATTAGCGGTAGTAACGGTAGCGCGTGACTCCTGCGGGGGCTGCTTCAATAAAATTCCACCTCAGTTGCAATTGGAAATCAATATGCGCAAAAACATCACGGCCTGCGAGCACTGCGGCCGCATTCTGGTGGACGATGGCATCGTGAGCGAAATCAGGGAAAAGACCGGCATTGTAGAAGTGTAATTCGCTTACAATCAAGCTACGACGGTGCAGCACTTAGTGCTCGCTATGCGGAAAAACACAAAAACACAAAAGCCTTGAGGTTGGTATCTATACCCTGCCTACAAGGCTTTTGCGTTTTTTCTACAACCCACGACCATGCAATATGCTACGTTCTTGCTGCTATTTTTGTTGATGGCTCCGGCCTTGCGTGCTGAGCGATTTGAGTTCACGCCGGATGTTCGCACCGCCTACGAGCAGGCCACCAGTCTGCGCTTTACCGAAGCGCGCGCTACACTGGCCCGCATCAAAAAGCAAGACCCTGGCAATCTGGTAGCCTACCATATTGAAAATTACCTTGATTTTCTCAATCTCTATTTGAATCAAAGCCCCGCCGATTATAAACGACTGAAAACCAATGAAGAAATACGGATTGCAAAAATCCAGCGTGGCGACGCCAACTCACCCTACTACCTCTATGCCCAAGCTGATATACGCCTCCAATGGGCTTTGGTAAAACTGCGTTTTGGCGATTATCTTGCCGGCTTCAATGATGTAAGCAAGGCACACAAATTGCTAAAAAAAAACCAGGAAAAGTTTCCCGACTTTTTACCCAACCGGAAAGACCTCGGCGTGCTCTACGCGCTGGCTGGTACTGTTCCCGACAATTATAAATGGGGCGTCAAACTGCTGAGCGGCCTCAATGGCTCGGTGGAGCAGGGGAGGCGCGAGTTGGCGGCAGTGTTCCAGCATGCGCAGCAACATGAATTTATTTTCAAAGCCGAAACCGCCGTCATTTATGCTACGGTGTTGCTCTATCTTGAGAACAAATCGGAGGCTGCCTGGCGCGTATTACAACAAGCCAATCTCGAACCCGACAAGAACCCACTGCATTGCTATGTGATGTCAGATGTGGCCATGCGCTCGGGCCGCAACGACCAGGCCATTGAGCAGCTACTCCGGCGCCCTCGGGGCAAGTCATTTGCCGAAGTGCCACAGTTCGATTTTTTGCTGGGCTTAGCCAAGCTACGTCGGCTCGATGCGGATGCTACCGAGTGGTTTCAACGGTTTTTGAGTCGGCACCGGGGCAATGATGGCATCAAAGAAACCTATCAGAAGTTGGCTTGGCACGAATTAGTACATGGCAATATGATTGGTTATCAACGATATATGCAGTTGGTATTAGAAAAAGGGCAGGCCACCACCGGCAATGATAAAGACGCCCTACAGGAAGCCCGATCGGTGCAGCCCGCCGACGTCCGTTTGGTGAAAGCCCGCCTGCTCTTCGACGGAGGCTACTACCGGCAGGCACACCAACAATTAGAAAATCAATCAGCGCACGACTTCGAGCACGAGGCCGCCCGCCTCGAATATTTCTACCGGCTCGGGCGTATTCTACATGGGTTAGAGCGCTACGACGAAGCCCTCAGCTACTATGACCAAACAGTGCAGCAGGGCCGCAATGCCCAGTGGTTTTATGCTTGCAATGCCGCCCTCCAAGCTGGCCTCATCTGCGAGACCCGCCGCGACTATGCCCGCGCCCGCACCTACTTTTCGCTTTGCCTTAGCATGAACCCTCAAGAGTATAAAAGTGAATTGCATCAGAAAGCAAAATCGGGGCTGGCACGGCTGAAATAGCGTGCTTATAAACAACCGAAAGCCTTGATAAAGAGAAAATTTTGCATAAATTTCCTATTTTTATGCAACCCTTACCAAACCTCATTGTCTCTCTAACTGAATAAATTAAACGAGTGGATTACGCAAGCACACACCGAGAACTCGTTGAGCAGTGCAAACAAGGTAGCCGACAGGCCCAGTTTGAATTGTACAAGCTGTATTCCAAAGCTATGTACAACCTTTGCCTGCGCATGGTGAAAAACGAATTGGACGCCGAAGACGTTTTGCAAAACGCTTTTGTTGATGTGTTCACCAAGTTGGACACCTTTCAGTATCAGTCTTCTATTGGTGCTTGGATCAAGCGCATTGTACTAAACAATGCCATCAACTTCTTGAAGCGCAATCGCGTCTATTTTGAAGCATTGGACGAGCGATTTGCTAACAACCTTCAAGAAGAAGAAGCACCAGACCAAGAGTCAACCGGACTGACAGTGGAACGCATCAACCGCGCCCTTTTTGAATTGCCAGATGGGTATCGGGTGGTCTTTTCTCTCTACTTGCTGGAAGGATATGACCACAAGGAAATAGCAGAAATACTCGACATTACGGAAGCTACCTCCAAATCCCAGTTCAGCCGCGCCAAAAGCAAGCTGCGGGATATTTTGGAAACGCAACGCATTACAACATGAAGCTGGAAAAATATAATAACCTAGAACAATTTGTCCGTCAAAACCGGGAAGCCTTCGATGCCGCCAGCCCGCCTGTAGCGGTGTGGAATAAAATCGAACAAGCCCTCGACGCACCGGCTGATGCAAAAGGCCTCGAAAGCTTTATTCATCAAAATCGGGCACAATTCGATGCGGCTGCGCCCAATGCCGGACTCTGGGCTGCCATTGAGCAGCGATTGCCCACGCAGGATATACCCGATGCTCTTGAGCGCTTCGTGACGACGCACCGGGCTGATTTTGATAGCGCTATGCCGGCATTCCGGGTTTGGACCGCCATTGACAAAACCTTGCATCCGCAGGCAGGGCACCAGCGCCCGATGTTGGTCACCTTGCGCCGAGTGGTGCGCATGGCCGCTGCCGTACTACTGCTACTGGGAGCCGGAGCTATGGGAGGTATTTATTTTGCTAAAACGCAGAGCGCAAGCACACAAACCGTTGCTTCGCTATCCGACATCTCGCCGGAATATGCCGAAATGGTGCGCTATTACAACCGGGAAATAGACCGCAAGGTACAACAAGTGTCCATGCAAAATAACGATCCTTCAATCTTGCGCGACTTAGAAGCCATTGACCAGACGATGCAGGAGCTGGAAGCCGAACTACAACGGGCACCTCGCGGAGCAGAAGAACAAATCATTGCAAATCTGATCAGAAGCTACCAAATAAAAGTTGAAATCTTAGAAAGAGTACTGAATCGTATTCAACAATCACAAGCAACCACAAAATCTGAGGATGATGAAGTTAGTATATAAACCTGGGCTACTATTGTTGCTCATGGTGGTGTTAGCCACCACTATGCACGCCCACGACCTCGACCGCCGGGAGTTTACCAAAACGATCAAGAAAGAGTTTGACATCTCGGCTACTGGCACTACTGCCATTCACAATAAATACGGCAAGGTGAATATCAAAACCTGGGAACGCAACCGGGTAAAGGTGGAAGTAACCATCGTCGTAAATGCCGCCAACGAAACCGGTGCCCAACGCGTATTCGACCGCATCTCGGTCAATTTTTTCAATAAAGCCGATTACGTCAAAGCCGAAACCATTATTGAAGACGCCAAACGCGACTGGTGGAACTGGAGCAGCTACACCAGCACGGCTAAAAATGACTACGCCATCAATTATGAGGTCTATCTGCCAGCAACCAACAACCTCGAACTCAGCAACCGCTACGGCGATACCTTTGTAGCCTCTATGAGCGGCCGCGTCAATGTGGACATTAAATATGGCAATATCAAATTGCAAAATGTCAACAACAACTCAAAAGTAGTGCTCGCCTACGGCAACGGCTCCCTGCTCAAGGTGCAAAATATGACTGGCGACCTCTCCTACGCCAGATTAGACTGCAATGAAGCCAACGATGTAGAACTCGTCAGCAAGTACTCACGCGTCAAGCTCGACAAGGTCGGAGCGGTGCAAACCAGTACCAAATACGATAACTACGAGATAGCTCAGGCGCGCGCTTTTCGCAATGAAGGGCGCTACGACAACCTTCGCCTCGGCACGGTACAGGATGTAATCGTCAATTCCAAATATACCCAAGTAAACGTGGAGCACATCCACAATCTGCTCGATCTCAACCTCGGCTTTGGCGGCGCCAGCATCGGGCTGGTGGGCAAGGATTTTGTCAGCGTCAATTTAGTCGGTAGCTACACCGATTTCAAACTCGCCGTGGAGCGCAGCGCACAGTTTAAGTTTGACGCTTCCGGCAGCTACGCGGGCATCACATACCCATCCGATTTGAACATCTCGCACCATATAGAAAAAGGTACCAGCAAAGAAATTCGCGGGCACATCGGCGCGCAGAATGCACGCGGCGTCATCACGGCACGCCTCAATTATGGCGGGCTAAAGGTACGGCAGGAATAATTTTATAAAAATAAATATTTGATAATCAGGCTTTTATATTCTAAAAAACGCAAAGCCTTATAATCGGCATCACAGCATTGCCATCGAGCCAGCGTGAATAGAATAGTCGGACAGAGCATTTTGTCCGACTATTTTATTGTAAAAAAATGCTGCCAATTGCGCTATCTTGGCCCTGAAAGTTTTCCGCTGTAGCGGGCGAGCAGTAGATTTTTTCATGGCAAGTACCGATTCAAAAAATGCACTACGAACAGATACAAGAAGCATTAGCTTTTATTCGTCAAAAAACTGATTTTCAGCCCGTTGCGGGCATTATACTCGGCACCGGATTAGGTAATTTGGCCAATGAAATAACCGCCGTAGCCATCATTCCTTACCACGATATTCCGCATTTTCCAGTTTCGACGGTGCAAAGCCACAAAGGGCAGCTCATCTTCGGGCATCTGGCCGGGCAGCCGGTGGCGGCTATGTCCGGGCGCTTTCATTATTATGAAGGCTACTCCATGCAGCAAGTAACTTTTCCGGTGCGCGTAATGAAATGCCTCGGCATCGAGCGGCTGTTTATTTCCAATGCGGCAGGCGGCACCAGCCAGCATTTTAGGGCGGGCGACATTGTTTTCGTAAAGGATCATATCAATTTCCAACCGGAAAATCCCTTGCGTGGCGAAAATGACGAGCGCCTCGGGCCGCGCTTCCCGGATATGCTGCATACCTACGACCGCACCATGAATGCACGCGCCTTGGCCATCGCGCAGGCACACGGCATACGCGCACACGAAGGAGTGTACGTGGGGCTGCAAGGCCCCAACCTCGAAACTCCGGCCGAGTACCAGTTTGTGCATCGCATCGGCGGCGACCTGGTGGGCATGAGCACCATTCCGGAAGTATTAGTAGCCAAGCACAGTGGTTTGCGCGTTTTTGTATTGTCGGTGGTCACCAACCAGTGCTTTCCTTTAGAAGAAATCCGCGAGACGACGGTGGAAGATGTAATCGCCGTGGCCCAAGCTGCTGAGCCTCGCATGACGCTGATTGTCAAAGAATTGCTACGCGAAATGCCTGCCTGAGGTCTATCGCTTGCGCTGATTCATTGGGTGGCAACGCAGCACGGTTTCCCGCAAGTACTCCGAGTCGAGGTGGGTATAAATTTCGGTGGTGAGAATAGACTCATGCCCCAGCATATCCTGTACCGCTTTCAGGTCGGCACCACCCTCAATCAGGTGCGTGGCAAAAGAATGCCGAAATGTATGCGGGCTTACATTTTTGGTAAGGCCGGCCGCCGCCGCGCAATCTTTCACAATCATAAAAACCATCACCCGCGATAGCCGCCGCCCTCGCCGATTAAGAAAAAGAATGTTTTCGTCTTCTTTGTGAATGTTGCGCTGCGCCCGGCGCACCCCTTCGATGTATAGCCGAATATGCCGAATCGCCTCCTCGCCAATGGGCACGATGCGCTCCTTGTCGCCCTTACCAATAACTTTGATAAAGCCGATGTCAAAAAAAAGATTGCTCAGGCGTAGCTCTGTCAATTCGCTAACGCGCAAACCCGAAGCGTAGAGCGTTTCGAGCATGGCTCGGTTGCGTACGCCATGCGGTGTGCTGAGGTCAATGGCCGCCAGTAGCCCTTGTATTTCATCGTAGCTAAGTACTTCGGGGATGTGGCGCGCCAGCCGAGGCCCTTCGAGCAACTCGGTGGGGTCCTGTGTAGTAAGATTTTCTACGAGCAGATAACGATAAAACGTTTTCAAGGCAGATAGCAGCCGCGCCTGCGAGCGTGCGCCGAGGCCCAATTCATTGAGCCAACGAATTAGCTCTATGAGGTGACTTGGCTCTACCTGCGTAGCCGGTAGGTCGTTGTGACCGTGCAATTGCAAAAATTCTTCCAGCTTGCGTACGTCGCCGAGGTAAGCCTCGATGGTATGCTCCGAAAGGGCCCGCTCTAATAGCAGGTGCGCCCGAAATCCGTTTTGTAGCGCTGGCCAGTCCATGCAGTGGTCGGATGGGTTTTGTGTAATTATTTGACAATCAAATTTTTATACAATAGAATGATTTCGTGTGCTACCCAAAGGTAGGATTGTTTAGCTACTTGCGCGGCTCACCGTACCAAAAATTGAGACTATTCTCTTTCGAGAAAGTAAAGCTATCGTAGAATTTTAACCAAATTCTAATTTTAAATGCAGCAGTTCTATTATTTTTTTCCTTATAATTTGGCGTTTTTAAAGCGTTTTGTCGGCTTGGTGTCAAATGAACAAAAAGCTAAAATTTATTGAACCTAAATTGATGTGTTGTGTTTTAATTTAAAAAATGATAGCAATACTATTTTAATTGACAGAATCGCTTTATATTTGCAAAAAAAAAAACGGCCATGTCACACATCGAATTCACACAAGGTTTCAACCAGTTTCAAACGGTGCTGTACGCTTTCGCTTTCCGGCTGACCAAAAACGAGGAAGATGCACGGGACTTATTGCAGGAGACAGCGTATAAGGCATTCAAATACAAGGATATGTACCAGCCGAAGACCAATCTTCGCGCTTGGCTGATGACCATCATGCGCAACACTTTCATCAATAACTACCGCCAGCGGAAGCGCCGCCAGGTGTTGCACGATGCTACGAATAATGACTATTTGCTGGACTCGGGTGCCCACACCGTGCGCAACTCCGGTGAGTCGAATGTGACAACCGAAGAGATTCAAGGCGTGATAGATGCACTCGAAGACTGGCTCAAGGTGCCTTTCTTGCTTTATTTGCAAGGCTACAAGTACGATGAGATTGCCACGACTATGCAAATCCCTCTTGGTACGGTCAAGAGCCGTATTTTCTTTGCCCGCAAGCGCTTGCAAGAGGACATCGCCGCCTTGTATCCGCAGACTACTTTGGAAGAAGTATTGGACTGAACCAAATCCCAAAGCGGCTGTTTGTAATAGTAAAACTATAACAATTGCCTCATTCAGCAAGCTTCAGCCCTTGCGAACAAAGGAGAATATATAGACATACAAACCATTATACAGGTAAAAAAAAGACGGACTATTTTTTGTGGTGTCTGTTGTTGGGTTGTTTTACCTGTTAAGAAAAAGTTATTATTATGCAGCTTTTAGCCATTGAACTCGACATTAACGAAAAGCTTTGTTTGCGCAATCCGCAGCGAACCGACTTGGGGCGCAAAATGTTAAAGCATAGCATCCTCTTGTTGGATGAAATTGGCTTCGAGCGGTTTACCTTCAAGAAATTAGCCGAGCACATGGGCTCGACCGAAGCATCGGTATATCGCTATTTTGAAAACAAACACCTGCTACTGCTTTATTTGCTCAACTGGTACTGGGAGTGGGTGCGTTTCAGTATAGATCTGCGCCTGATCAATATCAAGGAGCCGAAAGAAAAGCTGCGCTTAGTGATCGGTACGCTGTTAGATACGACCAAGCGCAACGCCCGTGTGGAGTTTATTGACGAAGATGTGCTGCACCGGATTGTAGTGCTCGAAGGTACGAAGGCTTACCACACTAAAGAAGTAGATGAGCAAAACCGGGAAGGCTTTTTTATGGCGTATAAGATGCTTTGCCAACGAATTGCCGAGATTTTAGCAGAAATTAACCCGGAGTTTCCATACCCACGCACGTTGGCGATCAATTTGTTGGATATGGCTAATAACCATACTTATTATGCCGCCCATCTGCCTCGGCTGACGGATGTAAAGCAAAATGAAAATGTATTGCAGCAGATAGAAAAGTTGTTGAATTTCTTTGCCTTTCGGCTAATACTGCCGGAACAAGCAGCTCAGGAGAGACCCAGCGACCAGCAAATGTTGCCAACAACGAGGCGCAACGCGCACCCTGCGAAGCGCACCGAAGAACACGTACCAAATGGAAGTACTACCACCGGAAGCACCTAACTTAATAAACACCTGACCTTTACGCTAAAGATTGGCGAAATACCCCTGAAACCTAATTGAAGATTGTGCAAAACCAATTTTTTCAAAAGAAACAAAAAAACAGTGCACCCAACGGGATGCGCCGCGTGCAACTGTCTATTGCAATAATATTAAAAATCAACAATACTTGTATCGAAAACAGGTACTACTTGTCATCTCAAGTCACTTTTTAAAAAATTTTCAAAACCAAATTACTGTTGCTATGAAAGGAATAATTGTTAAAAGTTTGTTAATTCTTGCCGCGGTCGGGTTCTTCACCTCTTGCGCGGTAATTCGTGAAGGTGAAGTAGGCGTAAAACGCAGATTTGGTAAATACGACGATCGTCCTTACACACAGGGGCTGCGCGTGTTCAATCCATTCACTTCGGTTATTGTGAAAGTACCCGTACGTACCGAAAACTTAGAGGTAGCACTGAATATTCCATCGAAAGAAGGTTTGAACATTCAGTCGGAAGTATCTATTCTGTACAATGTGATTACGCGCGAAGTGCCCAAATTACTGCGTACTATTGGTCCAGACTATGAGCGCAACGTGATTTTGCCGGTGTTCCGCTCGGCAGTATCCGACGTAACGGCGCGTTTCTACGCCAAAGACATGCACACGGTGCAGCGGGGTACGATTGAAATTGCCATCCGCGACCAGATGCAAAAACTGCTCGAAGGCAGAGGTATCGAAATAGAAGCCGTACTGCTCAAGAGTATTGTACTGCCACGCAACTTGGCACGCGCCATTGAAGAAGTGCTCGAAGCCGAGCAGCAGTCGCAACGGATGCAGTTTGTACTGCTACAAGAAAAGCAGGAAGCCGATCGGATGCGCATTCAGGCGGAAGGCATACGGGATGCCCAAAACATCATCTCGCAGGGATTGGACCCGCTGATTTTGCAATTCAAATCCATTGAGGCATTCATGGAGTTGTCGAAATCGCCCAATACCAAGATCATCATTACAGATGGTGGCTTGCCCATACCAGCTATGCTGAATTTGCAAGACGATGCTGCCGGTGCCGGCCGCACCAGTGGT
This sequence comes from uncultured Saprospiraceae bacterium, assembly GCA_937872385.1. GTDB lineage: Bacteria > Bacteroidota > Bacteroidia > Chitinophagales > Saprospiraceae > JADJNW01. The sequence goes on along the minus strand of CALMSO010000072.1, from coordinate 67,848 downwards.
GGCAATGTGAGCACCCTCAGAAATAATTAAACAAGGCAAAGGGTTTATATATAGCTGATTGTCGCAATAGCTGCAATCAGCTTTTTTTTGGATGAGGTATTGAAACCGCGTCTTTTGTCCTTGAAAAAGATGAATTTTGTTTACAAAAAATCGTATTTAAAGAGCAAATCAATCGCTAACGGATATGACCTTTCGGTTTGTCCGTTAGCGTTTCGATTTGTTCTTGCGATTTTGCCAAGGAATAAACCTTATTTTTTTACCAACAGCTATTTCGAAAGCAGATGGAAGATAACAAGCCTTATTCGCCAATACAGCGGTTTTTTCGCTTGTTGCAACTCGACAAGAAGGACATTTACTACGTGTATGTGTATGGTATTTTTGCCAGTTTGATCAATCTAAGTTTACCTCTTGGTATTCAAGCAGTTATCGGATTGATTGCTGGCGGCTCGCTCTCGGCTTCTTTGCTCCTCTTGGTAGCAGCCGTGACGGTAGCCACAGCTTTATCGGGGGTATTGGTGGTGATGCAACTCACCGTAACGGAAACCATTCAGCGCCGCATCTTTGCGCGCTCGGCTTTCGAGTTTGCCTTCCGCATCCCGCGTTTGCGCCTCAGCGCTATGAGCCGGGTGTATGGGCCCGAGTTAGTCAATCGCTTTTTTGATACCATGACGGTACAAAAAGGAGTGCCCAAAATCCTGATTGACCTGTCGTCGGCGGCGCTCAGTATTATTTTCGGTTTAATTTTGATTGCATTCTACCATCCGTTTTTTGCCTTTTTTGGTTTGGCGCTCGTGCTGGTACTTTTTGTCATTTTTCGGCTCACCGGCCCGCGCGGCCTGATCACCAGCTTGCGCGAGTCGAAGTATAAGTACGAAGTGGCACACTGGTTGGAAGAACTGGCTCGCACTATGAATACCTTCAAACTCTGGGGGGATACGCCACTTTCTTTACAACGGGCTGACTATCTGGTTTGCAACTACTTAGACCAACGGCAGCAGCATTTCCGCATCTTGGTGACCCAGTACGGTACTATTCTTGCTTTCAAGGTGATAGTCACAGCCAGCTTGCTGTTTCTGGGGAGTTATTTGGTCATTGACAACCAGATCAATATCGGGCAATTCGTCGCTGCCGAAATCGTTGTGATTTTGATGCTATCCTCGGTCGAAAAACTCATCCTTTCGATGGATGTTATTTATGATATGCTGACGGCATTAGAAAAATTGGGCAATGTGACCGATTTGCCACTCGACGATGACACTGGTCTGCCCTTCGAGGAAATTGACACCGGCAAAGGCATTGACCTTGAAGTGCGCAATTTGTATTTTAAATACGAAGACTCCGACCATCCGACGATTGACCACTTGTCTATGAAAATTGAGTCGGGCGAGCGGGTGTGTATCGCAGGCTACAATCGCTCTGGCAAGTCCACGCTCATTCAGATTATTGCCGGCTTGTACGGTGAGTTTCAGGGTAGTATCAGTTATAATAACATCCCGATGCGCAACCTGAAGCTCTCGAGCTTGCGTCGGTACATCGGTGATTATTGCTCGGAGGAAGATATTTTTAAAGGTACTGTTTTGGAAAACATTTCACTTGGCAATCCAGATGTGAAAATGGAACAAATCGTTTGGGCTGCCAAATGTATCGGTTTGAACGAATACATCAAGCAATTGTCCAACGGCTATAACACCATACTGCTGCCGGGCGGCAAAAACGTACCCCAGAGTGTGCGCACTAAGATTATTCTAGCTCGAAGCCTTGCCAAAAAACCCCGCCTGCACGCTTTAGAGGGTTTTTGGTCCACCTTGGAGCCGGAAGACCGCGAGGCCATCGCCAGTTTTTTAACCGATCCAGAGCACGACTGGACGCTGCTCATTGTATCGGATGACCCCATTATTGCATCCAAATGCGATCGGGTTATCATCATTCGAGATGGCAAGGTCATTAAGTCCGGTACCTTCGAGGAGGTGGAGCGCAGTTCGCATTTCCGGAAGGTATTCAAAGTGACGGATCCGGAGGCAATTTCTAATAGCAGCAAACGAATTTAGGCATATATAATATAACACTACCCCATTACTTGAAAAGCAATGGATTCAAATTTTGCAGGACTTTTTGCCTATTTTAAAAAAACCTTTTTTCAATTATGCTGAATATTTCAAAACAAACGGTCGGTCATCGAATCAAAGTAGATGATTTCCCGGCATTCCGTCAAACTACACTGACCAATGCACATCAGATGTTTACGCGCTGGTTGTTGGGGCTGTTGGTCGTAGCGATACTCTTTATGTTATTGCCATGGACACAAAATATTCAGGCCAAAGGGAAAGTTACTACCCTGCGCCCGGAGCAACGGCCGCAGGTCATTCCTTCGCCCATTGACGGGAGAATTGAGCGCTGGTACGTGCGCGAGGGCGAGCGCGTAAAAACTGGCGACACCATTGTGTTTATCTCTGAAATCAAATCGGATTATCTCGACCCCGAATTGGTGCCTCGCACCAACGAGCAGGTGACGGCCAAAACCGGTGCTATTGGTTCTTACCAAGACAAGGTGTATGCCTTGCAAAGCCAGATTATCAATATGGAAGACCAGCTCCGGCTCAAGCAGCAGCAGCTCCGGCAGAAAATACAACAGGTTCAGTTTAAAATAACCGCCGATAGTGCAGAATTGGTGCAGGCGCAGGTGCAAGATTCTATCGCTCGCGTACAGTACCAGCGAGCGCGTAGCCTCTTTGAGCAGGGCGTGGACCCCCGCGCCAAAATGGAAGACCGCCAGGCCAAGCTCCAAGAAACGACCAACAAACTCGTGGCGGCTATGAACACACTCAACTCCAGCCGCGCCGAGCTGACCATTACCTACACCGAGCTGGGCGCGGTGCAGGCCGAGTACAGCGAAAAAATTGCCAAAGCTCAATCGGACATTGCCAGCACGCTCTCCCAGCGCTTCGATGCGGAGGCTGATGTGAGCAAACTGCGCATCCTGTCGAGTAGCTATTCCCGGCGGGCCAGTTTTTATTATATCACTGCTCCACAAGAATGCTATATTACAAAGGTGGTCACGCCCGGTATCGGCGAAACGATAAAAGAAGGCGAAGCCATCGTTACCATCATGCCTGCCAATTATGAACTGGCGGTAGAGTTGTACATTACCCCCATGGATTTTCCTTTGGTGAACGTAGATTCTACCATCAATCGGAAAAAGCCCGACGTGCGCTTCATCTTTGATGGCTGGCCGGCATTTATTTTTTCGGGCTGGCCCGGCCAATCTTTTGGTACTTACATTGGCGAAATAGCTGCAATTGATAATGAAATCAGTGATAACGGGCGCTATCGTATTCTCATCAGCCCGAAGCCAGGCACCAGAGAGTGGCCCCGCGAGCTGCGCGTGGGCGGGGGCGTGCAAGGTATTATTCTACTCAACAATGTGCAGCTTTGGTATGAAATTTGGCGACAGCTCAACGGCTTCCCGCCTGATTATTACAGTGGTCAGCTTCCCGAAGATGATGTAAAAATGAAAGCGCCGGTGCGATCTCTAAAGTAGATGAGCACTTGTACTGAAAGAAACAATGGCAAATTGTGTAACGATGAAAAAGATTTGTACCCTGCTGGTGGGGATGCTCTCCGTACTGCTGTTGCTGGGGCAGCCTACCGATACAGCCAGCATTTTCACCGAGTCGGAATACCTTCGTTGGGTAAAAGCTTGGCATCCTTTGGTAAAACAGGCCAACCTGCTCACCGACGAGGCCCGGGCCAGCCTGCGGGAAGCGCGCGGAGGCTTCGATCCTAAACTTTACGCGGATTGGGAACAAAAATCCTTCGACGGCACCAATTATTTTTCTATCGGAGAAGGCGGGTTTAAAATTCCTACTTGGTACGGACTCGAAGTGAAAGGCTATTTCAATGCAACTAATGGCGTGTATCTCAATCCGGAAAGAAACTTGCCCGCGGCCGGACAAGCGGTAGCCGGTATCAAAGCTTCGTTGGTGCAGGGGCTTTTTATTGACGAGCGCCGCGCTGCCCTACAGCAAGCCCGGATGCTTGAAAACATTAATGAAGCGCAACGGCAAAACATCATTAACGACATTTTGCTCGATGCCACCACTGCCTACTGGGACTGGGTGACCCGCTACAACGAAGTGCGCGTCATCGAGCAGGCGCGCGATGTAGCTGCCATGCGGCTGCGCGCCATTGTGGCCAGCTACACCGAAGGCGACATGGCCGCCGTGGATACGCTCGAAGCCTATATCCAAGTGCAAAATCGCGATTTTGATCTCAATGATGCCCGCCTCGCTTATCGCAATGCCGGGCTGATGTTATCTAACTTTCTTTGGTTAGAAAATGATATTCCGGTAGAAATCACCGATGCGCTCCGACCCCCTACACTCGACGAACTTGAGCTGTCACCTGCACTACCGCCAATGGCCGGTTTTCTCGAAGCCTTCGATGCCACACACCCTTTACTACGGTTTTATCAGCTCAAACTGAGTCAGTTAGACATTGAACGCCGCCTCGCTGCCGAATACCTCAAGCCCCGCCTTGATGTAGAATACAATTTCCTCGGCGACGGGTTCCGCTTCGGGCAACTGACCGCCCCCGATAATGGCGGGGTAGATAATATCCTCCTGCAAAACTACAAATGGGGTGTCAATTTCAGCTTTCCACTCTTCTTGCGCAAGGAGCGCGGCAAGCTCGACCTTACCAAAATCAAAATTGCCGACACGGATTTTACCTTGCAGCAAAAACGGCAGGAGCTGACCAACAAAGTGCGCGATGCCTACAACGAATGGCAGAATAATCGGCAGCAAATTACATTGTACGCCGATGTGACTAATAATTACCGCACGCTTTTCAATGCCGAAACCATCCGTTTTTCACTTGGCGAAAGCTCAGTTTTCTTAGTCAATGCCCGCGAGCAAAGCCTGATTGAGGCGCAAATCAAATTAGTTAAGCTCCAAGCAGAATTTTACAAAAACGAAAACAAAGTCATCTGGGCTGCTGGCCGCCTCCCGACGAAAGAATAACCAAATTTTAGCGGTTGGATGCATACCTGCAATGGCAAAATTGTAGCGTAAATGGCGCGCTTTTTCTGCAAAATACCCTATATTAACGGCGATTCACAAAACAATTCGTCCAACACAAAAACACAGGTATTATGTGGAAAGAATTTAAAGCCTTTATCATGCGCGGCAATCTGTTAGATTTGGCCGTAGCTGTTATTATTGCTGGCGCTTTTGGCGCAGTGGTATCGTCGTTTACCAATGACATGGTGATGCCCCCGATTGGTTTGGCGCTCGGCGGAGTGGATTTCACCGATTTGGCTTACACCTTGCAAGCTGCCGAAATGAATGCCGACGGCTCAGTGACCAAAGAAGCGGTGCAGTTGCGCTACGGCAAATTTATTCAGACCATTATTGATTTTCTGATTATTGCTTTCGTCATTTTTATGGTCGTAAAAGGCTATAATCGAATGCAGGAAATGCGCCAAAAGAAAGAGGAAGAGGCTGCACCTGCACCGCCGCCGGGCCCTACCGCCGAGCAGCTATTAGCAGAAATCCGAGATTTGCTAAAAAAATAACAACCGAAGCAAAAACGGGCGCCGAGTGAATGCGCAGCACACCAGCGCCCGTTCTTTGTGTTGCAATAGTATAAATTTGTTACTTTTTTTAATTCAAAAATCACTGGTTTACAATTTATTACAAACAAAATATCATGCAAGTATCTCTCGACATCAGCATGTATCCGCTCGACCAAGACTATGAACCGCCCATTCTCGACTTCATCGCCCGTTTGCAAGCGCATGAGCAACTCACGGTGCGCCCCAACGCACTGTCCACACAGGTCTTTGGCGACTACGATGTGCTGATGGACCTACTCACCCGCGAAATCCGAACCGCCTTCGCGCAAGGCTTACCTACGGTGATGACCCTGAAATTAGTCAACCTCGATCGCGCCAACGAAACGGTGTAGCCATTCGCCCCAAAACCTCGCCACATGAAACACCTTTTCCTAACGAACCGTCTTTTCTGGCTGCTGGGCGCTTTCGTGCTGCTTTTTGCAGCTACCTTTGCCGTGGAGGCGCTCTTCCCAATTGCCCAAGCCCTTTTTGTACTGGCTTTGGCCTTTATTGCGTTAGACATTTCTCTGCTTTTCAGCAAAAATATGCAGGTGGATGCCAGCCGTCAGTTGCCTCGGTTGTTCAATCTCGGCGACCCCAACACCGTTCATCTGAACGTGCACAATCAATCTGGTTTGTCTTTACACATTACAATTATTGATGAATTGCCAATACAATTTCAAATCCGCGATTTCGCTCGGCGCATTTCGCTCGCTCCCGACGAAAAGCAAACCTTTACATACGAACTGCGCCCTGTAGCGCGCGGCGTCTATGCTTTCGGAGATATACATCTTTACGCCAGCACTGCCATCGGATTGGTACAACGTCGGCTACGCTTCGAGGCAGCTGCCGAAGTGCCGGTGTATCCTTCCATTTTGCAAATGAAACAGTTTGAACTGCGCGCTTTCAATCGGATTTCCCAATTCCAGGGTATCAAAAAATTGCGCCGCATCGGGCATAGCTACGAATTTGAACAAATCAAAAACTACGTGCCCGGCGATGACTATCGCAGCATCAACTGGAAAGCCAGCGGCCGCCGCGGCGAACTGATGGTAAACCAATACGAAGATGAGCGCGCACAGCAGGTTTACAGCATTATTGACAAAAGCCGCGTGATGCGAATGCCTTTCGATGGATTGACCCTCATGGATCACGCCATCAATACTTCATTGGTCATTTCCAATATTGCTTTGCGCAAATACGACCGCGCCGGGCTGATTACATTTTCTGATAAAATAGGCGCAACAGTAAAGGCGGATAACCAGCCCGCGCATTTGAACAAAATTTTGCAAGCCCTGTACAAGGAGAAGGAACGCCCCTTAGAGTCCAATTACGAATTGCTTTACTACGCCGTGCGCAAGTTGGTCAATCGCCGCAGCCTGCTGTTGCTGTACACCAATTTCGAGAGTAGCTACGCGCTGGAAAGAGTGCTGCCGCTGCTGCGCCGCATCAATATGGCACACCTTTTAGTGGTCATTTTTTTTGAAAATACCGAAATACGCGACTTTGCGCGCGCCCGGGCCGCCACGCTGGAAGATATTTATCACCAAACCATCGCGCAGAAGTTTCTAGCGGAAAAAGCGCAAATGGTGCAAACGCTCCATCAATATGGCATTCAGGCTGTTCTTACTGCCCCAGAGGATTTGTCTATTAATACCATCAACAAATACCTTGAATTGAAGTCGCGGGGTTTGATTTAGCACTTTTGGCTGGCAAGGAAGTTTTATCAAAATTTCTACTATTTTTGCGCCGGATTTGCCGGTTTTTATCACGCTGAAGAAAAAATTTGTACATAAAATGGAACAACTTCGAGCCCTTATCGAACAAGCTTGGGACAATCGCCAGCTATTGCAAGAACCAGCCGTGCAAGCGGCCGTCGCAGAAGTCGTCGCCCTGCTCGACCAGGGGAAAGTACGCGTAGCCGAACCATTGGCCGACGACACTTGGCAGGTCAACGAATGGGTAAAAAAAGCGGTCGTCCTGTTCTTTCCCTTGCGCCAAATGGAAACCATCGAAGTAGGGCCGTTTGAATTTCACGACAAGATACCGCTCAAGCGCGACTATGCGGCGCAGGGTGTTCGGGTAGTACCGCACGCTATTGCCCGATATGGTGCTTTTTTAGAAAAAGGCGTTATTATGATGCCGAGTTATGTCAATATTGGTGCTTGGGTAGGCAGCGGCACTATGGTGGATACTTGGGCTACGGTAGGCTCCTGCGCGCAAATCGGGCGTAATGTGCACCTGAGCGGTGGCGTGGGCATTGGCGGAGTGCTGGAGCCGCCGCAAGCAGCACCTACCATCATTGAAGATGACTGTTTTATTGGTTCTCGCTGCATCGTGGTGGAGGGTGTGCGTATAGAGCGCGAGGCCGTGCTCGGTGCCAATGTAGTGCTGACGCAGTCCACGCATATTATAGACGTGAGCGGCCCGGAGCCGGTCATTCATAAAGGGCGCGTGCCGGCGCGGTCGGTCGTCATTCCGGGGTCTTACACCAAAACCTTTCCGGCAGGCAACTACCAAGTGTCCTGTGCGCTCATCATCGGGCAACGCAAAGCCACCACCGACAAGAAAGTATCACTAAATGATGCTCTGCGGGAGTATAGTGTGGCGGTTTGAGAGGAGTTGAGGAGTTGAAAAGTTGATGGGTTGAGGAGAGTTGATGGGGTGATAGGGGAACAGGGTTTATGATGTAAGGTATAAGGGTTGAAAGTGCATTGGTTTTGTGGTTGTACATTTTTCGGTTGAAGGGCATTGGGCATATCCTTTTTCATTGGAAATGGTGTGCTAATTTGTTTTCAAAAGCTTGGTTTTCAAAGCCTTACAAACTCGTAAATCAGACTTCGCAAATCGTAAATGGTCTAACGTCTGGCATTTGGCATCGAAAGTGATAGTAGAAAATGAACTGGCTAAAAAAACTGTTTCATTCCAAACAAACGGAACCGGATTCGATGAAATATCTGATTGCAGGGTTGGGCAATATGGGCGCTGATTATGACCATACCCGCCACAATGTGGGTTTTGAGGTGGTGGACGAACTGGCGCGCGCCTTCGAGGTGTCGTTTAAGGATGATCATTGGGGCGATATTGCCGAACTGCGGCATAAAGGGCGTACACTCGTGCTGCTCAAGCCCTCTACCTACATGAATCGCAGTGGCAAAGCGGTGCGGTACTGGTTGCAAAAACTGAAAATCCCACCGCAAAACCTGCTCGTGATTCTCGATGATTTGAATCTGCCTTTCGGCAAACAACGCCTGCGTGGCAAGGGCAACGACGGTGGTCACAACGGCTTGAAGGACATTGACGCCATGCTGGGTCACAACAACTACGCCCGACTGCGTATTGGCATCGGCGGGGATTTTCCGATAGGTCGGCAAGCCGACTATGTGCTCAGCGAATGGACTACCGAAGAAGCCGAACAACTATCGGAAATATTGCAATACGCCGCCGAAACTGTCAAAAGCTTCGCTACTATCGGCTTAGAAATGACGATGAATCAATTCAACAAAAAGTAGTTTCTTTTTGCCAAAAGCCCAACCATCGGGCTATTTTTGCTCGGTCTGCTTCATGCTCACCGCTTCGTTGCGCATTTTTACATTGCTCAGCACCCATTGCCCTACTTTGGCACCTTGCTGCACTCCATTTTCAATAGCGGGCATGTAGTGAATACCGCCATAGAGCCGACTTACGGCCGCCTCTTCGGAAGCATGTAGGAACGAACGGAAACGACGTGCTGGCAGCCCAAACTCCTCCTCTGAGTCATCTACAAAAGCGAAATTATCGCCGAAAATGCTGGTCAAGACAGTAGCGGCGGCCCGTGAAATCACACTATGCCCACTGGTATATTCCGGAAACGGCGGCGTCTGGAGCAGGGGCGTCCACTCTTCGTCTATGTATTTGTTGATGTAGCTCTCCGGCCGGATGAGATTACTGCGATACTTTTCGTCCCAGCAACTAATAAACCCATCGGCCAGCGCAACCGAAGTAAGCGCATAAGCGGCGGTCGTTTTCATAAAGTCAGCCTGTGCTTGAGTAGCAGCAATGCGTACGATATTGACCCAGTGCCCGCCTGGCGTTATTTTTTTGCTGGCAAACATGACGTGCCCTATCTGATTGACCACGTAGGGATTGCAATCCCAAAAACGGGCAATTGCCTCGCGCTCAGCGGCTTCCTGCGCGTCATCGGTTTGGAGTACAGCATACACCTCCATGGTTTCGCGGTAGAAACGGCTGTTTTTGTCGGTACTGAAGGCCGTTGGTGGCGGCGGCACGAATTGTTGTGCCGAATCCAGCACAAAGGGGCGAATTTTATTCCAGCTTGGCTCAATGCCATCCATGTAGGCCGGCGGCGTAGGCTGCCAGGTGGCGGGGTTATCGCTGATGGTGTATTTCGGGTAAGAGCGGGTCTGGCTGTAGTTATCAGCAGCAGCCCAGCTTAGAATGTGGTTTCCCACAGCTTCGCCATAGGCTATTGAGCGGTTATATACATCTCGCGGGATGCCTAAATCCTTGAATTCCTGTAAGATGCGCTCTCGAAACAGACTAATCGTGTCTTCCGAAAAAATCAACGCTTGCCCCACCTTGAGCATAGCATAGACGCTCGCTAAAGGATAACAATATTCCTTGCCCACTTCGGGTTGCGGCGCAGGTGCTAAGCTGGTGAGCTGCCTGGCTAAGCTTTGATACTCCGGATGCCCTGGCAAAGCTGCTTCATAGCCTGCGATACTCGAATAGGCATAAATACGGCTGGCCACCGGCGGCGAAAAAATATCGTGCACAATCACGTCCGTCAGGCGCTTCATGGCGCGGTGAAAATAGTCAGAATTGGCCGCCGCTTCCGGAGAGTAGCTGGTATCTTTGGCGCAAGCTATCGGCAAAAACAGTATCAATAACCAGAATAACCGCTGCTTCATCATCTTGTTATGTTGTTTTTACAAATTTACAAAATCATCCCGGCTCATGCGTATGTTGCCGCTTTTTTTACTGTAAAACAGCCAACATCCGGTCACTTTTAGCAAAGGTATTTTATCAATCCAATGCTTTGCATGAAGTAGCTGGGCATAATTATTTCTAATACAAAAATCATAAATAGTTGATTATCAGTGATTAATTTTTAGATAATAGACGATAGATTTTAGATGCCAGATGTCAGATTTTGAGATGCCAGACTTTAGGACGGGACACTGTTTGCTGTTCGCTGTTCGCTGTTTGCTGTTTGCTGTTTGCTGTTTGCTATTTGCTGCACAGTCAGTAAGCGTTATACCCTCACCCCTTCAACTTTTCAACTTTTCAACCCCTCAATGCCTCGTCCTGAAGTCTGGCATTTAAAATATATTATCTATCGTCTATTATCTAATATTTACCTATTGATAATCAGTTGTTTGTGTTTCTTTTGATTATGAGCAGTTACTTATCATTATAAAAGTTATAACGTAACGATTTGTATTATAAGTTATGTGAATATCGAGTTAACCCGAAGGGGTGAAAAAATTATAGTTAATTGATAATCAATAGTTTTTAATTCCAAAGGGGTGATACCGTGTTGGTGTGATATGTCCCCCCCTTGGGTTTTAAATCGCCTTTTTTATATCTTTATAATTACGTCACTCCCTTGGGGTTCATTTTTACGTATGCCTGATGTTTTATGCTATTTACGGTTTACGAAGTCCGATTTTTGATTTTTAAGGTATTGAAAATCAGAATTTTAAACACAAAAAAACACATCACGTTCAATTGAAATCGGCATTAATCATTTGAACCCGATATTCGCATAAGTTATAATTTTCCGGTGCAAAAAATAAATATCGAAATAAAAGCCCATTGTGCCAATCCGGCGGATGCCCGGCAGCGATTGCTGGCCGCAGGGGCAAGGTTTATTGGTGAAGACCATCAAGTGGATACCTATTTTAAGGTGGGGCAGGGGCGCCTCAAGCTCCGGGAGGGCAACATCGAGAATGCACTCATTCACTATCAGCGCCAAAACGAAGCGGGCCCGAAAAAATCGGATGTGCGCTTGTACGCCTCTCAGCCGGAATCTTCGCTCAAGGCAGTACTCACGGCTGCGTTGGGCATCCTGACGATAGTGGACAAGCGGCGCGCCATCTTTTTCATCGAGAATGTAAAATTTCATGTGGACGAGGTAGAAAATTTGGGTAGTTTTGTAGAAATTGAAGCGATTGGCACGCATAGCCATGCCGACGAGCACGAACTGGCTGCGCAGTGCCAGCATTACATGGAGCTGCTGCGCATCCGTCCGGAAGATTTAATAGAACATTCTTACAGCGACTTGTTGCTAAAGGCAGTCGGCTGACCGCCCAAAAAAATCGCCCAACCATCAGCATGAGACACTACGCCTCTAAAATATTGCTTTTTGGGGAACATACCATCAATCGCGGCTCCCAGGCCTTAGCCATCCCGTATCCGGTTTTCGGGGGCGTTTGGCAATGCGAGCACCAGCCATCGGCAGCGCAAGATCTTCGGCCATTATTGGCGCACCTCGAAGATTTACAAGCGCAAAATGCACTGCTCTGTCCTTTACAACTCGCGGCTTTTCGAGCCGACCTCGAAGCGGGCTGGCACTTTGCTGCCAACATTCCGGTGGGCTACGGGCTGGGCAGCTCCGGTGCGCTTTGTGCGGCCATCTACGAGCGCTTTTGTGCCCATCCGATTCGGCCGGAGGAGACCTCGCGCCTCGGCGAGCTGCGGCAGGCATTGGCTCAGATTGAGAGTTTTTTCCATGGCTCCAGCTCCGGCGTAGATCCGCTTATTTGCTACCTCAATCAGCCTTTGTTGATTCAGCCAGGCGGGCATATTCAGATTGTAAAAATACCGGAGGGCGGGCCGCTCGTCTTTTTTCTGTTAGACACAGGCATGGCCCGGAGCACAGGCCCTTTGGTACAGTATTTTTTGCAAAAATGTGCCGATCCGCCATTTGGCAATCGAGTGACGCGCGAACTGGCAGCATACAACGACTTGGCCATTGCCGCCTTCTTGCAGGCAGAATGGGAGCATCTTTTCGCCGATGTGAGCGATATCAGCCGGTTTCAGTTGGAGGAACTACCGGGTATGATACCCGATCATTTTCAAACGGTCTGGCAACAGGGTTTACAGGGTAATTTGTATCGCCTCAAGCTATGTGGTGCCGGAGGTGGTGGTTTTATGCTGGGTTGTACGATGGACTGGGCGCAGACCCAATCGGTTTTGTCTGATTTTGTTTTGCAAAAAGCGTATCCCTTGGGGTAGTTGGTCTCACAATTGCTCATCTATTTCCTGCAATTCTTTTGCATCATAATCGCCAAACCAATCTTTGAGCTGTTTTTTGGCTTTGGTGCGTACTTCCTCATTGATGTAGGCAGCGATGGTCACCACGCCAAAACTGAGCATCCCAATGTCGTCGGTATAGCCGAGGATGGGCGTCAAGTCGGGTATGGCATCAATGGGTGAAATCACGTAGCCCAGCACGCCCAGTACAATGTTTTTAGCCCAGCGCGGCGTATCGGGCCGGCGGTAGGCATGTAGCAGGAGCAGCATACTGTACACCGCTTGGATACCCAACCTGCGGGCATACTTGCGCAAAGTACCCCAGAGCTTGCGCTCCGAAAATTTTTTCATGTAGGGCGCGAAAGGATTCTCCATTTGGGTGAAAATTTGTAATGAGAACAAAAGATAGACCTTTTTAGGTTCCCGCTACACTTTTTTTCGACGAATTTGGGCCACTTGCCCGACCGGCGTAGGTCCTGCGCAGGCAGCGAGCTTCTGCACATTCTCTAATTTCTTTTTATCTTTAAAAAACCAAAGCCGACAAAATTCTGCCGTTGGTATTGTCAAATAAGAAAGGTTTGGAGGGGCGGCATTACAAAAATGACTTTTTTCTAATCAAAACACGAAATTATTATGAAAAACGCTATTCTACGAGGTACCTTGCTATTGCTGGCGCTGCTCTGCGTGGCCGGAGTTGCCGAAGCACAAAAACCGAAAAAAACGAAACCCGTGCCGCAAAGCGCATTGGATATGAAACTGAATGCGCTGAAAGCGGAGGTGAATGCCCAGATAGACGCCAAGGCCAAGATGGCGCAGGTAATGGTGGACAAGGTGTTCAGCTTTGCCGAGTTGGGTTTTCACGAGTTTGAAACCTCGAAATACCTGACCGGCATTCTCGAAGAGAACGGTTTTGAAATTGAGCATGGCATCTCCGGTGTACCAACCGCCTGGTGGGCAAAATGGGGCAGTGGCAAGCCCGTCATTGCATTGGGTAGTGATTTGGATTGCATCCCGAAAGCTTCGCAAAAGCCTGGTGTGGCTTACCACGATCCTTTGGTGTCGGGTGCGCCGGGGCATGGCGAAGGGCACAACGCTGGCATTCCGCTCAACATCCTCTCGGCGCTGGCCGTGAAAGACGTCATGGAGCGCGAAGGGCTGTCGGGTACGCTGATTCTCTGGCCGGGAGTTGCGGAAGAGCTGGTGGGTACGAAGGCTTTTTTTACCCGCGACGGCTACTTTGACGACGTGGACATGTGCATTTTTACACATGTGGGCAGCAATCTTGGTGTGTCGTATGGGCAAGCTTGGGGCACGGGCCTGATTTCTGTGGAGTACGAATTTGAAGGCGAAGCCGCACACGCGGCCGGAGCGCCCTGGCGCGGCCGAAGTGCCCTCGATGCCGTCGAATTGATGAGCATTGGCTGGCAATACATGCGCGAGCACCTCGACCCCATTCAACGTTCGCATCATGTTATTAAAAACGGTGGCGACCAGCCCAATGTCGTACCTTCCAAAGCCTCCATTTGGTTTTACCTGCGGCATTTTACCTATCCAGGTATTATGGAATTATACGAAAAAGCGAACAAAATAGCCGACGGAGCTGCCCTGATGACCGGTACCACCGTGAAACGAAAAGTGCTTGGCTCCGCTTGGCCGCGGCATTTCAATAAGGTTATTGCCGAACAGATGTATGAAAACATCAAGCAAGTAGGACTACCGACGTGGAGCGAAGCCGACCAAGCATTAGCTATTGCTTTGCAAAAAGAAGTAAAGGCCAATAATGCCGACGGACTTGATACCAAATTAGACACCATCGGGCTGCCCGTGCTCACCCCGCGCAGTGGTGGCTCCGACGATATTGGCGACATTTCTTGGAAACTGCCCACCGTCACTATGCGTTTTCCGTCCAATATTCCTGGCTTGCAAGGGCATCACTGGTCGAATGCGGTATCTATGGCTACTCCCATCGCGCACAAGGGCGTGGTAGCCGGCGCCAAAGCCGAAGCCATGACCATTCTCGATTTTCTGCTGAAACCAGAATTGGTAGAGCAGGCGAAAGAATATTTTCGCACCGAGCAGGGCATGAAACAGCAATATATTCCAATGGTTACAGACAGCGATTCGCCAGCCATTTATTTGAATACAGACATCATGCAGGAGTTTCGGCCGCAGTTGGAGTCTTTCTATTATGATGAAACGAAATACGATTCTTATCTCGAACAGTTAGGCATTCAGTACCCGACTATCCGTAGCGGTACAAGCAGCAAGGAAAAAAGTGCTACCGGCAGCGACCGGCGCTAAAACCCGAAAAAAACGTGAGCGTATCGGCGTATTGCTTATCTTTACCTCATCATTACATGAGACAGATTGGTTAGCCGTTGATACGCTTTTTTATGCGAAAATTTGCTATTTCCGACATTCATGGCTGCAACACTACTTTCCAGGCGCTATTGGACAAGATTGCTTTGAGCACCTCGGACGAGCTGTATTTGCTGGGCGATTACGTTGACCGTGGCCCCGATAGCAAGGAGGTCATTGACCATATTTTGCATTTGCAAAAGAAAGGCTATACCGTGCACTGCCTATGGGGCAATCATGAGCAAATGATGCAAAAGGCGCTTGCCGAAGATGCGACCGAGACGGACATGTATCATTGGCTGTTAAATGGTGGATTGGCAACTATGAATAGTTTCACAGCGGCTTATCCAGAGGGCGATATCCCTGATCAGTACCAACTGTTTTTGAATCAATTGCACGATTATCTTGAAGTGGATAATTACATCTTGGTGCACGCGGGCCTGAACTTTCGGCACGCCGACCCACTGACCGACCGGGAATCCATGCTCTGGATACGCCAATGGTACGACAACATCCGGTACGACTGGCTGCAAGGGCGTAGTATTGTGCACGGGCACACTCCGGTGGGCAAGCCCCACATCGAGGCGCAAGACTTTGGCTCAGCTATCAATATTGACGCTGGCTGCGTATATAAAGGCGCTGAAAGGGGGTATCTTTGTGCCTTGGATATGACGAACCAAAAGTTCTATTGGCAGCCCAATGTTGAAAACGCTTGATTGGCTAACGACAAAAGTTTGGATGTTATAATGCTGGACTAATTTTTTGATCAAATAAATCGCATTAACAGATTCGTTATCAGTTGTTTGTATTGCAAACAGCAAAGAACAATATAACAACGCTTGCTATTGAATCTATTACCAATTGTATTAACTCCTTTTTACAAAAATGAATCCAAAAAGCTATTCGCCGGTAAGCCCGGAAGAGGCGGTATCCTACATCAAGTCGGGCGACAAAGTGTTCATTCACAGTGCCGCTGCTGCGCCGCAGGTATTAGTACAAGCCTTAGCTGACCGGGGCGATGAGTTGCACGAAGTAGAAATCTACCAATTGCACACCGAAGGCAAGGCACCTTACGCCGATCCGCAGTTTGAGCACAATTTTTTGGTCAAAAGTCTTTTCACTGGTGCCAATATGCGCGCAGCGGTGCAGGCTGGCCGCGCCGATTTCGTGCCGATTTTTTTGAGCGACATTCCGCGCCTGTTTCGACGGGGCGTGGTGCAATTGGATGTAGCCTTGCTCCAGGTGTCGCCGCCCGATATTCATGGCTATTGCACGCTTGGTGTCTCAGTGGATACCTCCTTGGCGGCTGCACAGACCGCTCGGCTGCTGATTGCCGAAATCAATCCGAATATGCCACATACCAATGGCGACGGCAATATTCATATCAGCAAATTCCATAAAGTAATAGAGGTAGATTATAAACTACCAACGCTGGTCGTGCCTCCGCCTGACGACGTAGAAACCCGCATCGGGCATCACATCGCCAGCCTCGTGGAGAATGGTGCTACGCTGCAAATGGGCATTGGCGCTATTCCCAACGCGGCCTTAGCCGCTATGGGCAACCATAAGGAGCTGGGCATCCACACCGAAATGTTTTCGGACGGTATTTTAGAATTGTTTGAAAAAGGTGTCATTACCAATCAGCACAAGGCGCGGCATCGCAATCACATTGTGACCGGTTTTCTGGTAGGTTCGCAAAAATTGTACGATTTTGTGCACGTCAATCCGGTGGTGCGGGTATTAGATATTCAATATGTCAACGATACGGCTATCATTCGGCAGCAGCCCAAAATGACTGCCATCAACAGCGCCATCGAAGTGGACATCAGCGGGCAGGTGTGCGCCGATTCCATCGGTACGCGCATCTACTCCGGGGTAGGTGGCCAATTGGACTTTGTGCGTGGCGCCGCGCTCTCGGAAAACGGAAAAGCGATCATTGCATTGCCATCTACTACCAACAAGGGCATCAGCCGCATCTCTACTATGCTCAATCCCGGCGCGGGCGTAGTGACCACTCGCGCCCATGTACATTACATCGTGACAGAATATGGCGTGGCTAATCTGTTTGGCAAAAGCATCCGCGAGCGCGCCAAAGCCCTCATCCATATCGCGCATCCTGACCACCGCGAACGGCTGGCAAAAGAAGCTTTTGAAATGTGGCATGTTCATGCGTAAAGAAAGAAAATGAAGGCTTGAGGGATTTATGAAGTTGAAAGGTTTATGAACTGTGTTAAGCTGCAAGCAAAAAAGTAAAATTAACCCGTAACTCCGAATTTTTTGCGGAAAGCGCTTTTCCAATTCCTGGAGGATCCGGCCCGCTGCGTTGTTCAAAATAATGCACCGCCCCAAAAAGAAGACCGGGGCCTGTTTTGGGGCGTTTGAGGACAGCGTCCTCATCGGCTGCTGATTTGATACAGATAGTACTTGCCGCTGATCAGCCGGATTTCAGTGCCCGGGCGCTTATGCTGTACGACCCAATCTGGAAGTGTTGTCTTTTTTTCATATTTCCCAATTTACGGAATAGTAAAATTAAACAAACAACACCAGCAAACCATTGATTTCAAAAAATCTTTCACCAATTTCGAGGCTCAAAAACAACCTATTCCCTAAGTTTTTCGGAATTACGGGTTAATTTTAAACAGCCTCAACTGATACAATTAAAGCAATTCTGGAAAACAATAAAAGATTAAGCAAAATTGTTTGTTGGCAACCTAAATACATGACAAAAATGGCTTCATCAATTTGTGAATGAGGTGCTCAAAGGCGTTCAAGAAAGTTTGAACAAACCACTCTAAACTGAAATATTCAAGATGTCATCTGACAGTTTTGGCCGCCAGTATTCTAACGTTGATTTCGGAATATATTTTTTGACCCATTCATTGTCTGCATATTGCGTAAAAAGTTCTACGGCTTCACCAGGTTGCTCACTAAAGGCTGTTTTCAAATCCACTTCAGCGACACGGCTCAATAATTGTATAGCGTCAAACAAATTGCTTTTGCCGGAAGCATTAGCCCCCGCAATCACCGTCAATGGCGAAAATTCCATCGCAGATTTTCTGAAGCTCTTGAATTCGTCTATTTGAATACATGTAATCATCTTCACTTATTTTCCTGACTCAAGTTAGCCATATTTTAATAACTATCGAAATCTTTGCGCAGTTTCCGGATTAAAAACCATTCAATGCTGGTAAAAATTTATAATTTCCCATCACATTTGAAACTAACGCAACCATGTCCGACAAAACCACACCGAACCCGCTTTGGTACAAAGACAGTATCATTTATGCACTGCCTGTGCATTCGTTTTATGATAGCAGTGGCAATGGCATTGGCGATATGCGCGGCCTGACGCAAAAGCTCGATTACCTCGAAGACCTCGGCGTGACTTGTATTTCGCTGCTGCCGTTTTTTGAATCGCCGCTCAAGGACGATGGCTACGATGTGGCGGATTTTTATAAAATTCATCCCAACTATGGCTCGTTGGATGATTTTCGACACTTCCTCGAAGAGGCGCACCGCCGCGGAATGCGCGTGGTAATTGACGTCGTAGCAAATCATACCTCCACGCAGCACGAGTGGTTTCAAGGGGCCCGCAAAGCGCCGCCTTTCACGCCAGAGCGCGATTTTTACATCTGGAATGATACCCCTGATAAGTATCCTGATGCTGGCATTATTTTTAGTGATTATGAAACTTCCAACTGGGAATGGGACAACGTGGCCAAAGCGTACTACTGGCACCGATTTTACAGCCATCAAGCAGATTTGAATTACGATAACGAGCAAGTGCGCGAGGAAATGCGCAAGGTCGTGGATTTCTGGTTTGATCTTGGTGTGGACGGGCTGCGCTTGACCTCCGTGATGTACATTGCCCGCCGCGAAGGCACCAACTGCGAAAACCTGCCTGAGGTGCACGAGTACCTGCGCCAGTTGCGCGACTATGTGGATCGCAAGCACCCCGGCAAAATTCTACTTGCCGAAACCAACCTCTGGCCCGAAGGCGCTGCTGAGTACCTCGGTAAAGGCGACGAGTGCCACGTCAACTATCACTACCCGCTGATGCCGCGCCTCTATATGTCCTTGCAAGCCGAAGACCGTTACCCGATTCTCGATATTTTTGAGCAAACGCCCAACATCCCCGACACCTGCCAGTGGGCATTGTTTCTGCGCAACCACGACGACCTTACCCTTTCTATGGTCACCGAAGAAGAGCGCGACTACCTCTACAAAGTATTTGCCCAGGATAATGGAGCCAAAATCAACGAAGGCATCCGCCGTCGCTTAGCGCCACTGCTCGGCAACGACCGCCGCAAGATAGAACTCCTCAACAGCCTGCTCTTTGCGCTGCCTGGCTCGCCAGTGATTTATTATGGCGATGAAATTGGCATGGGCGACAATATTTACCTCGGCGATCGCAATGGCGTGCGCACCCCTATGCAATGGAATGCCGACCGCAACGCGGGGTTCTCTGCCTGCAATCCGCAACGGCTCTTCCTGCCGGTCATCATTGATCCATTATATCGCTATGAAGCAGTCAACGTAGATATTCAAAACCGAAACCCCGCCTCGCTACTCTGGTGGATGAAAAATCTGATCACTATGCGCAAGCGGCTGCGGGCTTTTAGCCATGGCAATATCGAATTTTTGAACTCAACCAACAGCAAGGTGCTGGCCTTCACCCGCGCGCACCAGGGCGAGCGTATCCTTGTACTGTGCAACCTATCGAAGCATTCGCAAGCCGTCGAGCTTGATTTGAGCGCTTTCAAGGGCGTGGAGCCAGTCGAAATTTTCAGTCAGAACAAGTTCTTTGCCGTGGGTGAAGATCCCTACTATTTTACCCTGGGGCCCTACGGTTATTACTGGTTTTTGATGGAACAAAGCGATGCCGATGACGAAACTCCCAAAGACCGCGTCATTCCTGAGTTGGAAAGCACCGTGGAGTGGGAAGCTTTTTTTGAACATTACACCACCAAGCGCCGCTTTGAGCGGAAAATGCTGCCGGGCTATATGCGCACCTGCCGCTGGTTTGGCGGAAAATCCCGCAAGATTATTTCATCCGAAATCAGCCGCTTTCCCTCTATCAAAGCTAATGGCCTGCGGGCTTATTTTCTGAACGTCTTCATGCGCTACACCGATGGGCTGCCAGAAACTTACTTTCTGCCGGTGCTCTTTGTAACCAACCCCGAACGCATGATTCATTTTATTAAAAACGAGCCGAAAAGCGTTATTTGCTATTTGAAAACACCCGCCAAGGAAGGCATTATCATTGACGCTATTTACGACGACCGCTTCCGCGACGAACTATTCTGGCTGATCAAAAACAACTACGCCGTGAACGTCACCGGAGGTACTTTGCGCTTCGAAGCGGGTAAAATATTAACTGCATTAGACATTGAAAAAGAAGACATTGTATCGGAAGTATTGAAAGTGGAACAAAGCAACACCTCAGTGATTTACAACAATCAGTTCTTTTTTAAAATCTATCGAAAACTCGACGTGGACATCAATCCCGACCTCGAATTAGTACGCTTCCTGTCGGAAAAAACCAATTTTGCCAACTCGCCGCGCTACGGCGGTGGCATTCAATACGAAGATTTTGGCGCGTCTTACACCATTCTTGGTCTGCTGCAAAATAAAATTCCGAACCAGGGAGAAGCGTGGACGGCCATGCTCGACACGCTGGGCCGCTACTACGACAAAACCCTCGGCAAAGCCGCCAAAAACATAGAAATACCAGAACTCGTGAGGCAGCCGCGCCTCTATTTTGACGACACGCCGGAGCCCATCAGGAAACTCATAGACAGCCTCACCTACGAGCGGGTGGTCTTGCTGGCGCAGCGCACCGCCGAGATGCACATTGCACTGGCATCAGCGCA
This sequence comes from uncultured Saprospiraceae bacterium, assembly GCA_937872385.1. GTDB lineage: Bacteria > Bacteroidota > Bacteroidia > Chitinophagales > Saprospiraceae > JADJNW01. Next base: position 46,749 of record CALMSO010000072.1, on the reverse strand, counting down.
CGACGACAAAGACTTCAGCCCGGAGCGTTTCACCGAGCACTACCAGCGGTCGGTATATTCGGGGCACCGCAAGTTGGTAAGTGAAAAATTAGGCGCTCTATCTAATAAAATCACTACCCTGCCACCCGCCGCTGCCGCCGAAGCTGAGCAAGTGCTGGCTATGAAAGACGACATTTTGCAATGCTTCCAGGACATTTACAGCCGCCGCATTGAAGCTGCGAAAATCCGCATCCACGGCGATTATCACCTCGGGCAGGTGCTGTTCAATGGGCGCGACTTTTTCATCATTGACTTCGAGGGCGAACCCATGCTCAGCATCAGTGAGCGCCGCCTGAAAAAAACGCCTTTCAAGGATGTAGCAGGCATGATCCGCTCGTTTCACTATGCCGCCTACGGGCAGTTGCTGCTCAACCCAAGCTACAAAAAAGAAGACATGCCCCAGTTGGAACAATGGGCGCGGCAGTGGTTTCATTATGTGAGCAATTACTTCCTCAGCGCTTACTTAGATCGCGCGCAGGGGCAGCACTTCATACCGCCCGACGAGGAGGGTATGCGCCTCATTTTGCGCAGCTACCTACTTGAAAAAGCCATCTACGAAATTGGTTATGAAATGAACAACCGCCCCGACTGGCTGCGTATTCCGCTTAAGGGCGTGCTGTATGTAATGGAAGCATACGCCGATGGAAAGCATTGAAATTTTTGCTCGATAATGATCAGATGACCAGTATTCGCTGGGGTATTGTCTTCCAGCTTTTTGCATTAGCGCTATTCGATTTACGAATGGAACACTGTTGATGCAGAAATTAATTATTCAGAATTAAAACTGCACGAAATTCATTTAAAAACATTGATAATCAAAATTTTATGATTTTTACACTTGATTTAATTACGTCCGTTTTCTTATTGGCACTACCTAAACTTTACACGGTTACGCTGTAAACGAACATCTATAGAAACGCACTTTGCCTTTGCTCGCTTTATTTCGTGGCCACGCAGCCCCAGCATTCTTTTGCAAAAAAGGCAAAAACCAAGCGCAAAAAAATCCATTCGATTAAACTTTTCCCTTTTTCTATCGTCCAATCCAATAAATACGGTTCCGTAGATGTCGCACACCCAGCCATCGGATGAATACATTCTACAGCTTTTGCGAGCACAGCACTCGGCGGAGCTTGGTTTCCGGTTGCTGATGCAGAAATATCAGCAACCGCTCTACCGGGTGGCGCGGCGGATATTGCGCGAGCACGAAGACGCCAACGACGTATTGCAAAACAGTTTTATCAAGGTGTGGCGCAGCATTCATACGTTTGCCGGCAAGGCACAATTATATACTTGGCTCTACCGCATTGTGACCAACGAGGCACTGACGTTTTTGCAACAACAAAAGCGCAAAGCAACCCAATCTATCGAAGCGGGCGAAGTGCCACTTATCGGGCAAATCCGGGCAGATGAGCCAATTGATGGTGCGGCCTTGCAGGCGCGACTGCAAATGGCAACAAGCCAACTGCCTGAAAAACAAAGACTTGTGTTTGAAATGCGCTATTTTGAAGAAATGCCTTATGAGGAAATGGCTCAACTGTTAGACACTTCGGTGGGGGCGCTCAAAGCATCCTACCATCATGCCGTTAAAAAAGTGGAACATTATTTCAATGCTATCGAAATGGGAGAATTATGAATAAACGGGACGAAATACAAAAAGAACTACGCGAACAGGCACCACTGCTGGCTCGGCTCAAAGAGCAACTGCCCGGCCCGGAAGAGCCGCCACAGGATTATTTCACGATGCTACCCGACCAAGTGTGGGAGCAAATCAAATGGCAGCCAGCCCCGCCTGTGCATGCTGCTAAGCCCAAACAATGGTGGCAGCTACTCCTGCCCAATGTGGTGCGCCCCTGGCCCGCCATTGGCGTAGCGATGGTTGCTGTGCTCATAGCCATCGGTATTTATTGGCTACAGCCAATCGGCACGCCCGCTGCCCAGGCTGCATTAGCCGAGCTTTCGGTAGATGAAATGACGGCTTACATGCTGTCGCATATTCACGAATTTGAGGAAGATTTGTTGGTGCAAATTGTTGATTTTCAAGCAGAAAAACCCTTATTGCCTTTCGATTTGAATGAAGCCGAAACCGAGGAATTATTGCGGGAAATCATCAAAGATCTGGATACAGAAACCCTAGAACAGCTTTTATAAATCACTGAAAAACAGATACAAATGACAATGAAAAAATGGATTTCGACCCTATGGCTGCTGTGCCTGCTTGGCGTCGTTGTCCACGCTCAGCGCGAAGGCTTGCCCCAGCAAGGAAGAATAGCCGAGCGAGTGGAAGCCATGAAAGTAGCCTTTATCACCCAGCGCCTCAGCCTCACCACGCAGGAAGCACAGCTTTTTTGGCCGCTTTACAACGAATACGAAGCCGAGCAAAGCAAGATACGCCAGCGTTATCGGCTGTCAGATAATTTCGCGGGCATGACCGATGCCGAAGCCGAAAAAGCCCTCGATGATGCCTTAGAAATGGAACAGCAATTGCTCAACCTGAAACGGGATTATACCCAACGGATGCGTAAAATACTACCCGTGCGCAAAGTAGCCATGCTCAACCGAGTAGAGCGCGAATTTCGGGAAGAACTCGTAAAGCAAATCCGCGAAATGCAAATGAATCGCCAACAACGACGATTTAATGGACGCAACGACTGACGACGGCGCGCCAGCTTTTCCATAATCAAATTGTAAAACTCCTGTGTAGCCCAGCTGCGCAGGTTTTTTTATAATGCCAACCACCCGAAAATCTTTTCGCTTTCCTATTTTTGGATTTCCAATACAATAGCTAAGTGATGGGACATTGTTATTTGTTAATTGGGACGCTGTTTGTACCTTTGATAATCAGTTATTTATGATTTTGTTGCTAAAAATGATTGCCCCGGAGTAATTATTTATCAAAACAGTGGATTTCATTGCATCAAAAATGACCTTGCCTATGCGGTTCGTTCTGTTTGTAGCGCGCAATTTTACAGAAAATGCGGTTCGCTTTATCCGAGCCTTTGCTGGTTTGCCAGGAGTGCGTGTAGGTTTGCTCGCCGAGGAGCCGGTACATCTATTGCCCGCCGACCTGCAACAGCAATTAGCCACGCACCGCCAGTTGGTTAGTGTTTATGATGTCCCAGCCTTAGTAGCCGCTGCCGAAACCTTGGCGCAGAACTTTGGCCCTGTGCATCGCATTATCGGAGCAGTTGAACAATTGCAAGAGACGATTGCTACTGTGCGCGAACGCATGGGCATCGCAGGTATGGATGTGGCTACAGCCCTTAATTTCAGGGACAAAGCCCGCATGAAAAACCTCCTCCGCCAAGCGGGCATTCCCTGCGCCCGGTACGCATTAGTGACGAATATTGGGATGGCCAGCGCATTCGCCAAAGAAGTGGGTTTTCCTTTAATTGTAAAACCACCCGACGGCGCGGGGTCGCGGTCCACTTTCAAGGTGCGGAGCTCCGCTACCATGGGGCAAGCCTTGCAGTTATTGGGGCTAAGCCCCGAATGCCCCGTATTGCTCGAAGAGTTTGTCCTTGGCTCCGAGCATTCTTTTGATACGTTCTCCCTGCGCGGGCAGCATCTTTTTCATAGCATTTCGCATTACTACCCCAGTCCGCTTGAAGTGATGCAAGAGCCTTGGATACAATGGCAGGTCGTGCTACCCATCGAAGTGGACACCCCGCAATACGACGACATTCGGCACCACGCCTTTCGCACCCTCGATGTGCTGGGGATGCAAACCGGTTTCAGCCATTTAGAATGGTTTCGGCGCAAAGACGGTAGCCTTGCGATTTCAGAGGTGGCTGCTCGGCCGCCGGGGGCACAGTTCCCGACATTGATTTCCCGTGCCAATGACTTTGACGCGCTGAGTGCTTGGGCCCGGCTGATGGTATTGGATGAATTCACGCTCCCCAAGCGCAAATACGCCGTCGGGGCCGCCTACCTGCGCGGGCAGGGCGAAGGGCGAGTGGTCGCTATACATGGCATAGAAGAACTGGATAAAACGATTGGGCATCTCGTTACTGATGTGAAGCTGCCGCAAATTGGGCAAGAGGCATTGCCCAGCTACGAAGGAGAGGGCTACATCATTGTGCGGCATCCGAAAACCGAGGTAGTGCGAGCGGCGCTGCAACAAATTGTGTCCATAGCGCGTGTGGAACTGGGATGAGTTGCTATGGCTAATTTTGTTTTTCATACTTTTTTTAATCCGGGCGCACAATTTTTTTTGTTGAATGCTTGCATAAATATGCGAATAAATTGTATTTTTGATGCCGAAAGTCGTAGTTATTACATTGTTAAAACATAAACGACTGATAATCAATACCAAAAACCTCTTCTTTTTCTTCTTAACGAGCTTCTGAGAGCGCTTCGGTTCACCAAGCAGGTTCCATACATTCGTCAATCGAAAAGATTGACAAAATTTCTTATTTTTCCATCGGATATATCCTTGTCTTGTGCATTGATATAAATTTCTGGTTTGTCTTTAATTTTAAACTTAAATCCCGAAATGGACATGATGAAAAGTTTACAGAAACTCCTTTATGTAGCGTTCATTGCCAGTGCGCTGGTGTGGACGGGCTGTCAGAGAGACGAAAACGGCTTTTCGTTGGAAACGGCCCGCGTAAGCGATTATTCCTCGGAAGTACCCTTGGAATGGAACAAACTGTATCTGTTAGCCGACCGCTACGCGCCGGGTTTCCGGCCGGGGCCCGCGCCTCGTGCGTTGGGTTATATGGGTTTGGCGGCCTACGAAGCTTGTATTTCGGCTATGCCCGACTACAACTCCCTGCGCGGCAGATACCGGGCGGAAGGTCTGGATATTCCCAATGTAGCCAACACCGGGGAGGTGTATCACTGGCCGACGGTCGTCAATGCTACCTACGGCTACTTGATGCGGCGGTTTTTTCCGCATGTGTCTGGCGAAATCCGGTTCCGCATTCACTCCCTGGAAGCCAATTTTGACAATCGCGCCATCGCCGAGATTCCGCGTGATGTATTCGAGCGCTCCAAAGCCTATGGGCAAAGCGTAGCCGAAGCGGTGTTCAACTGGTCGGCACAAGACCACTATGGGCACGAAGCTTTCCGCAATAGCCGCCCATCAGACTACACGCCGCCCTCCGGCCCAGGCATGTGGCAACCGACTTACCCAGATTTTTCGGGTGGTTTGTTTCCTTACTGGGGCAAGGTACGTACTTTTGCCATTACCGAAGAAGACAAACTGGCGCTGCCGCCACTGCCTTACAGCGAGGAGCTTGGCTCACCTTTTCGGCAGCAGGCTATGGAGGTTTATAACAAAAATACTCCGGTGTTGAGCTATGAAGACCAATGGATTGCCGAGTACTGGAGCGATGATACGGAGGGGCTTGTTTTTAGCCCGCCTGCCCGCTTTATCGCCATTCCCAACCAAGTGCTGGAGCACAGAAGAGCCAATCTTGAACTGGCGTTGTACACCTACTTGAAAGTGGGCCTCGCGCTAAACGACGCTGGCGTGGCTTGCTGGTATTCCAAATACCATTACAACGTAGAGCGCCCGGTGAGCTACATCCGTCGGGTAGTGGACTTGGGCTGGGAGCCGCACCTTTGGTTCTCGCCGAGCTTCCCGGCTTATCCTTCGGGGCACGCCACATTTGGCGCTGCTGCCGCTGAGGTGTTGAGTGATATTTTTGGAGAAAGTTATGCTATGCTCGACCGCTCGCACGAAGGACGCCTTGAGTTTTTGGGCATTCCGCGCTCTTTCCGTTCTTTCCGTGAAATGGCCGAGGAAAATGCGTATTCTCGTATTCCGCTTGGTGTGCATTTCCGGATGGATTCAGACGAAGGGGTGCGGCACGGCTATGCTATCGGGCGCCGCGTAAATCAATTGCCGATTAAAAAATAATCTATATCATCAGCGACAGGAACGGTTGCCGGAAATGTATCTGGCAGCCGTTTTTTTTTATACAAAAAGAACGAACAACAATTTTTTTTGCAAGCAAAAGCTACGGCCGCAGCTTCTATTTTGGCATCAGCGCATCATGGTCACGCTTCCGGTGACGAGCTTTTCTTCACCTTCACAAAGGTATCGAATTCGATAGAGCAATACGCCGGAATTGAGTCGCGTGCCTTTAGAACTGCCATCCCAGCGTTCGAAGGGGTCTTTGGTAAAAAACACCTGCCCGCCCCAGCGGTCAAAAATCTCAAAGGAAATAAGCTCTGGAATAGCGAAAGGATTGCTAATGCCATAGGTATCGTTCAAGCCGTCGCCGTTGGGTGTAAAGGCTTTGGGCAGGAAGAGCGTTCCGCAGTCTAATTCGTCGGGGTCCACCACATTCAGGCGAATGGTATCGGTAGCCACGCAAGCGGAAATATTATCGGACATACGCACCGTGTAAGTCTGCTGCCCGGCCCGAGTAGGCGTGATGATTGGATTCGGATTGTCCGGCAGTTGTACTCCTTCGGCGGGTGTCCAAGCGAAGGTATTGGCGCAGGTAGCCGTGAGGTTGATTTGAATGGAGCCACCGAGATAGATGAGCGTGTCGCGATTTTGAATTTGGTCAACTGGTATGTACAGTCCACGTGCTTCAATTTCGTCGAGTGCCCGAAAATACACCCGCAATTCATCCACCAAGCCGGAGAAGCGCGTCTCATTGGCGCTTAGGCAGTCGCTACCGCCCACGATGAGCGGGCCGTCATTGAGGATATTAATTCGAGAATTAGTGAACAGCTCGCGGCGCAGGCGGCCATTGATGTAAAGTCTTACGCGGGCGCTTTGCCGCACGATGGCTACGTGATGCCAGCAAACATTGGCGTCCATGCGCTCTACAAAAGAAACACTCTTGCTATCATTTTCGCCGAGAAAGACATTGAGCGTACGCGTCTGGGGCACATAGCGCACGTAGAAGGCGTTGTCCGTAGAGCAGTCAGTACGGTTTTTCGACAAAATGTACTGCGTGCCGGCATTGCCAATAGATTTGAAATAAAAGCTGACCGAGAAATCGTCGGTATCAAATTCTTGAGTCACCGGCCCCAGCAGCACAACCTGGTCGTTGGCACCATTGAGGCGCAGCGAGCCGCCGATGACGCCACAAGAAAACCCTGGGCTACCCTCCGGAATACCTGCGTTGGCAGTATTGCCGGTAGCATCGGCCACACCAGTATTGAAAGGATAATAGGCAATGAGCCCGACGGTGGTTTGCGCTACAAGGTAGCCGGAAAAACACAGGAAGCAAGCGAGCAAGTGATATTTCATGGAAAATAGAAATGGTTTAGCTGTAATGCGACTTATAAAATCGAATTTTTATTTATTAAAAATTGAAAATCAGTTGTTTATATAAAAAAGACCTGCGTCAAAACAGACTGATTTTACAAAAGTCAGTTATGACTTTGCCATTATAAACGCAGAGATGGAGGCAATATTTTTTCAGCCGAAAAGATTAGATAGCCCGTCCATGCCGGGGGGCATCATTTTCTTGAGCATTTCCTGCGCTGCGGCGGCTTCCTGCTCGGCGGCTAAGGCCAAAGCCCGATTGACGGCCACGGTGATGAGGTCTTCGAGTTGCTCCAGATCATCCAGATCAAGTTTTTCGCGGTCAAGTGCTATATTCAGTATCACACGCGCCGCATTGGCGGTCACGCGTACGGCTCCATCGCCAGCTTCTGCTTCTACGATGATGGCGGCCAGCTCTTCGCGCATTTTGGCTTGTTGGGCTTCCATGTTGCCAAGTAAATTTCCAAACATAGTGTTTTAAGTTGTAAAATACTGATTGTAAAACAATTATAAATTAATACAAAATTTATTTAACGACCTGCTTTTCCGCCGACCAACTCCTCGATGACATAAATGAGGCTAATGCCCGTGAAAATGTACCAGTCATTGGTTTTAGGATTTCCATTGATGCTCACGCCGTCAATGTAGTCAGAAAAAGTAGCGCGGGTACCAAATTCGGCAGTGATGGTAAAATCTTCGTTGATATCGAAGCGCAACCCACCGGTGATGGGCACCACGAGGAAAGTAGTGGTGGCTTTGGGTTCAAACTGGCGGCGGCGATCTTCGGCTGGGATAGTCAGCTTCGGATTGGTAAAAGCCGCACCCAGCCCCACCGATACATAAGGCGACAAACTGCCCTTGAACAGGCCCGTGCTGCCGTAGCGAGGCTTGGCAAAAGGTATCCATTCGGTGTGTACGGACATTTCAAAAATATTGTTTTCCATTTGCCAGGTGCGGCTGCCAGGGCGGTAGTTGGGGCGGTTGCGGTCATCACCAGTGATGCGTCCATAGTGCACAGTGCCTTTCATGGCAAAGCGCGAATCGAAGAAATAGCGATACACGCCGCCAATAGCGAGATTACTTTCGGAAAACGCAAAAGGCGAAGGTGCCAGGTCGCCCTGATATTGGGCAATACCTGCAAAGAGGCCGGCTTCCACGCTTCGCTGGGCGCTGAGGAGGGCAGGCCAAAGCAGGCACAGAAAGCACAGCAGGCACAAGCGTCTCATTGTGTTCATGTTGTTTGGTTTTAGTTCCTGGAATTATGAATAGAGTTCAATTTAGTGCGAATAATTCTATTAGACAAGCGAAACCTTTCAAAACGAAAGCATTTTAGTTTTTATAATACAACTGAGGTAGGCGTTTTGATACAGCAGAAAAACGTAAAAAGCAACAAAAAGGCTTTTAGAAAGTTTTTATTAACAAATAGGGTGTGCCCAATTTTCTTAATTTTGCACGGCCGTGCCCAGGCGGCACTATTTATACCATCAATACAATTGGCTATGCCATTAGATCAGATAGATGTGGACAAGGAAAGATCCGGCGGTAAGGAGATGACATTTTTAGAGCACCTCGAAGAGTTGCGCTGGCATATTATACGGGGGCTGTTGTACGTCATCGGCGCGGCTATTGTACTTTTTGCAGTGCAAGGCTGGGTGTTTGATGTGGTAATTTTCGGGCCCACGCACCCGGAGTTTATTTCCTATCAGATGTTCTGCCAGTGGTCGCATGCGCTGGGCTTAGGCGATACCATGTGTATCCAGCCGCCGCAGTTTACTATGCAAGCCGTAGGCGTAGGCGAGCCGTTTATCATGGCCATCAAAATGTCCATCATTGGCGGGTTTGTGGTTGGCTTTCCCTTTGTTTTTAGGGAGTTCTGGCGCTTCATTGAGCCGGGGATGCACGACCCAGAGCAGCGGGCTACCCGAGGCGCGGTGTTTATCTGTTCTACTCTTTTTCTGGCGGGGGTACTGTTCGGTTATTTTATTATTGCACCTTTTGGCGTGCGTTTTCTGATTGGCTATTCCATACCCGGCGTAGAAAATATCCCTACGGTATCGTCGCTGATCAACTACATGATTATGTTCACGCTGCCCAGCGGCTTCATTTTTGAGCTGCCGGTAGTGGTTTACGTATTGTCGCGGCTTGGGTTGGCTACTCCGGCCGGTATGCGGCGGTATCGGCGGCATGCTATTGTAGGCACGCTCATCGTGGCGGGTATCTTCACTCCACCCGATGCCGTGACGCAGTTTTTGATTGGCATCCCGTTGTTTGTTCTATACGAAGTCAGCATTTTTATTTCAGCACGCGTAGAGCGACAATTGGCTAAAAGAGAGCGGGAGGAGTCGCTGGCAGGATGAACGTATAATTTTTTTATGTTTTATAAAAATTTGATTATCAATATGTAATAAGCATCTCAAAACCAGCCGCAGGCATTCGATATGCAAAGAGTATCCACTAATTTAACCTTGTTTTACAAACTGTTTATCCCCTGTTTTTGGGTAGCTTTTTTTGGCGCAGCCACACTCACTACCTTAACGATGAGCGACAATGCCACGCTGCGTTCGGGGATGCTGGCGGGCTATGCAGGCAGTATTGTTGTGCTATATTTTACTGTATTTCAACTGAAAAGGGTAGAAATGAACCACGAATCGGTGTATGTGACCAACTATTTTCGGCATTTCCGCTATCCTTTGCAAGATGTAGAAAAAATTGTGCATCGCAATTTCCTGCTCTTTCGCACCGCTACCATCCATCTGCGCGCACCCGGTTCTTTTGGCAAAACCATGACTTTCATACCCAGTAGCCGATTGTACGAAGATTTTTGGAAGAGCCACCCGGAATGGAAAGCCACCCTGATACCTTCCTGATGTAAATATTTTTCCTACCGTAGCGCTGCCATGCTGTTTGAAATGATGTATCTTTCCATCATAAAACCTAACCAATGGAACCCATCAGCGTATTCGATATGCTCAAAATTGGCGTGGGCCCCTCCAGCTCCCACACCCTCGGCCCTTGGCGTGCTGCCGAGCGCTTTGTAAAAGAATTGGCTGCCCAACAGATATTAGCCGCCACCACTCGTATAGAGGTTGATCTTTACGGCTCGCTCGCCCTCACCGGCAAGGGGCACGGTACGGATGTGGCCATTCTGCTCGGCTTGCATGGCGCCGACCCCGTTACCATTGAGCCTGAGGCTGTGCAGCAGATTCCTCGGCAAATCCAAGAATCGAAACAACTCAATTTGGGAGGAGTACACTTCATTGATTTTCAACCAGCTACCGATATTCGCTTTCTCTTTTCGGAAACTTTGCCTTTTCATCCCAATGGCTTGTGCCTTCGGGCCTACAACGACTCAGCTATGCTGCTGCACGAAGCCACTTTTTTTTCTATCGGCGGCGGTTTTGTAGTAAAAGAGGGCGAAACTGGTAGCCGCGAATCTGTGCAATTACCTTTCCCCATTAGCTACGGGTACGAATTGTTGCGGTACTGCCGCGAACAGCAATGCAGCATCGCCGATATTGTATGGCAAAACGAAACAGCGTGGCGCCCCACCGCCGAAACCCGGCACCAACTGTTACAAATCTGGGAGGTGATGCGCCAGTGCATCTATTTAGGATGCCACACCGAGGGCGTATTGCCGGGCGGTCTGCATGTAGCGCGGCGAGCGGCAGGCATTCATCGAAAATTGATTGGCGACAGCCCATACACTACAATTGACAAGTGGATAGCGCAGGTACAAGCCTGCCAGCCGTCATTTTCCAGTATTGTAAAATGGATTGGTTGTTTTGCTATGGCTGTAAATGAAGAAAACGCCAATTTTGGAAAAGTAGTGACGGCACCTACCAACGGAGCAGCAGGAGTCATTCCGGCAGTGTTGATGTATTATCTGTGTTTTTCGGGGCAGGAAGTGAACGAAACGGATATTTGTCGTTTTCTGTTAATAGCGGGCGAAGTGGGTAGTATTTTTAAGAAAAATGCGACTATTTCGGCGGCGATGGGCGGGTGCCAGGCCGAGATTGGCGTAAGTTCAGCTATGGCGGCGGCCGCGCTCACCGAATGCCTTGGCGGTACGCCTGCACAGGCCTTGCAAGCGGCCGAAATAGCGATGGAACATCATTTGGGACTGACTTGTGATCCGATTGGCGGATTAGTGCAGGTGCCTTGTATCGAGCGCAATTCGATGGGTGCGGTGAAGGCAATTACCGCCGCGAATATCGCGTTGGATAGCGACCCCAGCAAAGCGAAGGTCTCGCTCGATGATGTTATTAAAACCATGTGGGAAACCGCTCAGGACATGAACCACAAGTACAAGGAAACTTCTCTCGGAGGGCTGGCGGTGCATATACCGATTATCGTGCCGGAGTGCTGATATTTCCGTTCAGGTTACAACTGGCGCGTTCTTGAAAAATTTTTGCTGTGTAGAACCTCGGTGGCAGCCTTTTTGTTGCAATGCAAAACAAATTGCTTATGAAGGTGCTGATGGTCTGCCTCGGAAACATTTGCCGCTCGCCACTGGCAGAGGGTATTCTGAAAGCCCAGCTAAGGGAAAAGGAACTTGACTGGCAGGTGGACTCGGCGGGCACGGGTTCTTGGCACATTGGCGAAAGCCCCGACCTGCGCTCCATTCGGATAGCACGCCAGTATGGATTAGACATCACCGACCAGCGAGCGCGGCAGTTGGTAGCGCAAGATTTGGAGAACTTCGACCTGGTGGTAGCAATGGACCGACAAAACTACCGCGATATTATGCGCTTTGCCAAAACGGAGCCGCAGCGCGCCAAAGTAAAGTTGATGTTGAATTTTCTACATCCGGACCAAAACCGAGACGTACCCGATCCCTATTGGGATGACGATGGCTTTGAGGCGGTTTTTAAAATGCTGGAAAAGGCTTGTGCACAATTGATTGCGACTTACGCCAACGGTTAGTTACGACTGGCTTTTTTGTTTTGAATAGCCTCAAAATTAAGCACGTTCATATTGTCGTCGCCCATCGCCATTGCATACACCTCGAGCGTAGTTAGTTTTTTCAAGACATTATCCGGGATGCTCATGCTGGCGAAAACGGTAATCAGCTCCTTTTCCCGGTATAGCGGAAAGCAGCCTAGAAAACGCTCAGCCAACTTAGGAATGGCATTAATATCATCCATTCGGATGTAGCTCTTGCATTCTAATAAAAACACCTTGCGCTCTGTCTCCAAAACGCCATCGAATTCATACACGCGTTTTGGTGTATTGGCATCCTGATATTGAGCGCGCAGCCGCACCGCCTTGTACAACTCTTCCTGCTCGCCAAACAACTCTTTGGCAATGCGCGGCAGATTGGGCGCAGCAATATCTTCGGCAAAGGTACCCAGCCGGTTAGCAATGTCGCCCCATCTTTTATTCATTTCTCGCCGCTCCCGCCTCGATTCTTCAATATCGGCAGTGACGAAGTCTTTGAACGTTTTCATCTCGTCTTTAAACTCCTTCATCTCGTCTTTGAACGTTTTCATCTCGTCTTTAAACTCCTTCATCTCGTCCTTGAACTCCTTCATCTCGTCCTTGAACTCCTTCATCTCGTTTTTAAACGCTTTCATTTCCTTGCTCAGACTCTGCATTTCATCCGACAGACGATACAGCGCTTTATCACTGTTGATAATAAAACGATTGAGTGTTTCTTCGAGAAAACTGACTTTTTCCTTTAGCTCGGAAGCCATAACAGCATATTTTTTCTAAGAGTATGTTTAAAATTCGTTTTTGAAGTCGAAAATGATCAGATTTGGGTTCTCACGAAGCGTTTTTTGAGCTGCATAGCAGCGCTACGGAGCGAGAAAAAGGCAAAGTGAGGTTCCATAGATGAACATTTGCAGACCAAAGTATGAAATTTAAACATACTCTAACAACAGCAAATTGCAGAAAAAAATTCAAAAAAGAAAGGCGAATCCAGCAATATTTTCTGATTTGCCCTGTGATTGATTCTTGCAAACGCTTATTAGACGAAAGCCTTTTCTACAAGTTCTGCCTGCTCCTTGTCGTGCTTTTTCTTGAAACCCGTAGCCGGCGAAGCGCTGGCTTTGCGTGCTACCAACTCTATTTTTCGCTGACAAAAGCGTTGTATGTGTTGCCAGCCGCCCATATTGGCAGGTTCTTCCTGTACCCAGTACAGCGCTGCTTTGTTGTATTTTTCAAAAACGGCTTCCAACTGCTTTTCCGGATAGGGATACAACTGCTCTAAGCGCACAATGGCCACATCCTGGCGGTTTTTGTCGCGTTGTTCGGCTAGCAAATCATAATATACCTTGCCTGAGCAAAGCAACAGCCGCTTTACTTTTTTGGCATCCTGCACATGGGCATCGTCGAGTACTTCGCGGAAGGCCTGCCCTGTTGCAAAATCGGCAATGCCCGAAACACACTCCGGATGCCGCAATAAAGATTTGGGCGACATTACGATCAATGGCTTGCGGAATGGGCGCGCCAGCTGCCGCCGCAGCAGATGGAAAAAGTTGGCCGGCGTAGTCACGTTTGCTACGGTCATATTGTACTCGGCGCAGTTTTGCAAAAAGCGTTCCAGCCGGGCACTGGAGTGCTCGGGGCCTTGCCCTTCGTAGCCGTGTGGCAAGAGGAGTACCAAGCCGCTCATGCGCTGCCATTTGCTTTCGCTGGAAGTAATAAACTGGTCAATGATGGTTTGAGCGCCATTGTAAAAATCGCCAAACTGCGCTTCCCAAATGACCAAAGTGTTGGGGGAAGATAAGGAGTAGCCGTACTCAAAACCCAGCACGCCAAATTCTGACAGCAGCGAATTGAAAATACGAAATTGCCCTTGATTATCAGACAAATGCGCGAGGCGATTGTATTCTTCGTAGGTTTCTACATCCCGCAATACCGAGTGGCGGTGCGAAAAAGTACCCCGCTTTACATCTTGCCCGCTCATGCGCACGTCTTGTCCGCTCAGCAAAATGCTGCCATAAGCCATCAGTTCACCCAAAGCCCAATCGAGCTTGTCTTGCTCTATTTTTTCCTGGGTCGCTTTCATCAGGCGCTTCACTTTGGGTAAGGACGTAAAGCCTTTCGGCAAAGTAATCAAATGCTTCAGGATACGATCAATCATAGCCCGGTCAATGCCCGTTTCTGGCGAGAAGTCGAAGTCTTCTGGCTTTACTTGATGCGAGCGCTTGAGTTGACGCCAAGCCTGCTCGGTTTCCTGGTATTCATATTCTAACTCCTGTTGCTGCACTTCATCTAAGCGGTCTTGTAAAAAATCCTTGAAAGAGCGCTCCATTTCCTTGGCTAAGTTTTCGTCCACGTCGCCACGACCTACCAGGGTATCGGAATACATCTGGCGCGGATTTTTGCGCCCTTTGATGAATTTGTACATTTCTGGCTGTGTGAACTCCGGGTCGTCGCCTTCGTTGTGCCCATGCTTGCGATAGCAAACCATATCAATAAAAACATCCGTATTGAAGGCTTGCCGATATTCCACTGCGAGTTCTGCTACAAATTGTACTGCCTCGGCGTCATCTCCATTCACATGAAAAACCGGTGCCTGCACTACGCTGGCTACACCTGTGCAATAAGTCGAAGAGCGCGCATCGTCAAAATCGGTCGTGAACCCCACCTGATTATTAATAACAAAGTGAATGGTGCCGCCAGTGTAATACCCTTTCAAAAGGCTCATTTGCACAGTTTCGTACATAATGCCCTGCCCTGCAATGGCTGCATCGCCGTGGATGAGAATGGGCAGAATGCGGTCGTAATCGCTATCGTACAAAAGATCGGCCTTAGCGCGTGCAAAGCCTTCCACTACTGGGTTCACCGCTTCGAGGTGCGAGGGGTTGGGCACTAATTTCAAATAAACACTCTTGCCAGCGGGCGTCGTCACTTGCGATGAAAAACCGAGATGATACTTCACGTCGCCATCGCCAAAACTCATATTGGCAGGCATATCGCCTTCAAATTCTTTGAAAATCTGGGCGTAGGTTTTGCCGAGGGTATTGGCCAGTACATTCAGGCGGCCCCGGTGCGCCATGCCTATAATCACTTCCTCCACGCCGCCGTCGGTAGCATGATTGATAATGCCGTCTAAGGCTACAATGGTATTTTCGCCACCTTCTAAGGAAAAGCGCTTCTGACCCACAAATTTTTTGTGCAAAAACTCTTCAAAAGCCACGGCACCGTTGAGTTTTTCGAGAATACGGCGCTTCTTTTCTATCGGAAAATTGAAACCGTTTTCCTTGCTGATGCGCTCTACGCGGGTACGAATCCAGCGGCGCTTGTCGCGGTCTTGAATATGCTGAAACTGAAAGCCGATATTGCCGCAATACACATATTGCAGGCGCTCAATGATTTCGCGGAGGGTGGCATTTTCCAGCCCAATCTCCTTGCCCGCTACGAAAACAGTATCCAAATCGGCTTCCGACAGACTGAAATCTGACAGCGAGAGCTTGGGGCTACGGTCGCGGCGCGGCTTGATGGGGTTGGTGGTGGACAACAAATGTCCCCGATTGCGATAAGCAAAAATGAGCGACAGCACGCGCAATTCACGCAGAATCTGGTCGGGAGGTGCTGCGGTCGTTGCTCCATTGGTCGCATGGCCATTGCCTTCGCCGGCATAATCGTAGCCTTTGAAAAAGTGCCGCCAACTGGCTTCTACCAGTTCAGGGTCGTGCTGATACTGCTCGTATAGGGAGTCTATGTAGTTGGGATGTGCATTGGTAATGAAAGAAAAATCGCTCATGATTGCTTGATGATTGTGTTTTTGTCAACAGGATTATAAAATAGATTGCTGGCTTCTGTCGCGCCAAAGTTGAGTCATTTTAGTATAAACAATTTTCGCAGCCAAAGTATCGCCGCCGGCACTTAAAAATTAATTTGCAAATAGCGTTTCGTACAGCAGAAAATCAAGTTTTTTGGTAAAAAAACGGTGGAACTTCCGTCGTTTTGTACGGGAAATACCACCTGAGCCGTGTTTAGCCAGTTGCCTGTTTTTGAAGTTTTAATTCAGAGAGTCCAACAATTGCTTGGCTGCATCGAGGCTGGTGAGGATGTTTTCCTTCACTTTTTCTACTTTCACCTGTTCTTGCTGGATGTAAGCCATAATTTCTTCGTGGCTCATGGACTGGCGTAGCTGGTCGAGCGGTTGTACTTCGCGCATCCACATCATCATGCCGCCGTCGGCGTATTGCAGGGCTTCGATGGTCTGCTCAATGTTGTTGCGTTGTACGGCATCGGCATTGGGCATGGCTTTCAGTTTGTCTTCCAGCCCCTGGGTCAGCCGCACCAATTCGCCCATTCTGGGCATTACTTCGTCGTGTACGGCCATCATCTGGTTGTAAAATTGGTGTTGCTCTTTTTCCTGAGGGCTTTGTCCGCCTTCTTCACCGGTTTTTTCTTTCGAGCCACAGCTCAGCACTATTGCGCCAAGCAGCAAAAAAGTCATAATTTGTAGTGCTTTCATATATCCCTTCGTGTTTTTGAATGTGAGCCAATTGTTTTGCGTTCGCAATGCGTATCGTTTTTTGTAAAACAGCATATCGAGCAGAAAATTTTGCAAAGATGCCAACAAATTTACGTCCGGCTTGTACTTTTGGCAGGTAAAAGTAAGGACGGTTTTGCGATTCTCCTAACCAAAATACACCCAATTATGCAAGAAACATTTCTCATTGATGGCATCCGCACGCCTATCGGCAAATTTGGCGGCGCTTTGGCTCCGGTGCGTACCGACGATTTGGCCGCGCACGTCATAAGGGCTTTACTAGAACGACACCCCGAGCTTTCACCCGCTGCTATTGACGACGTCATTTTCGGCTGCGCCAATCAGGCTGGCGAAGACAACCGCAACGTGGCCCGTATGGCGCTGCTGCTGGCTGGGCTGCCCGTCACAGTACCCGGCGAAACCGTCAATCGGCTTTGTGCATCCGGAATGTCGGCAACCATTCACGCCCATCGAGCTATTCAAACGGGCGATGGCGATCTTTTTATAACCGGCGGTGTGGAGCACATGACGCGCGCCCCCTGGGTGATTTCTAAAACTTCGCGCCCTTTCGGCAATGATGCCCAAATGCACGACTCCAGCTTTGGCTGGCGGTTTATTAATCCACTCATGCAGCAACGCTACGGCACCGACGCAATGGGCGAAACAGCCGAAAACCTTGTGGATCAGTATCATATCAGCCGCGAAGACCAAGATTTGTTCGCTTGGCGCTCTCAGCAAAAAGCTGCCGAAGCCCAACGAAATGGTCGCTTGGCACAGGAAATCGCGCCGCTCACCATCCCGCAGCGCAAGGGCGCGCCCATCGTGATAAAGGACGACGAATTTATCAAACCGGATACCTCTTTAGAAGTGTTGGCTCAACTGCGGGCAGCATTTAGAAAAGCAGGAGGTACCGTGACAGCCGGCAACGCCTCTGGACTGAACGACGGTGCTGCGGCGCTGTTGATAGCCTCCGGCAAGGCGATGGAGCAATTCCATTTGCAACCGATGGCACGCATTGTTGCCTCAGGGGTGGCAGGCGTGGAGCCGCGCATCATGGGCATCGGGCCGGTATTAGCTACTGAAAAGGCATTGCAAAAAGCAAACCTTACGCTGGCAGATATGGACATTATCGAAATCAATGAAGCTTTTGCAGCACAAGTACTCGCCTGCACCCGGCAGTGGGGCATCTCTGACGACGATCCGCGGCTCAACCCGAACGGGGGCGCTATTGCGTTGGGGCATCCGCTGGGCATGACGGGGGCGCGTATTCTACTTGCGGCCGCGCTCGAATTGCAACGACAACAAAAACGCTACGCGCTGGTCACTATGTGTATCGGAGTAGGGCAGGGCTATGCTACCATATTGGAAAGGTACGAAAGGTTGAGGGGTTGAGGGGTGGAAAAAGGGCATCCGTATTACAACAGATGCCCTCAACTATTCCCTAAAATCACCCGAATTGAAATCTTTTTGTAGTACAAAGAAAGCCCTGTTTGCATCATATTGTCAGTGATAATTATCACGTTTTGCCTTGATTTTTATCATTTTAGAATGCCGTGTAGAAGTACTAACTTGAGGACTGAATAAAACCATACAGCCATGAGACCAGAAAAAGATATTGTGGAAATCGGCAAGGAAAAACTACAACAGTTGCGCACCGTTTTTGACGAACTGGAGGTGCAATTGGCCCTTGGCAAAGCCGAAGCGAAGGAGTTATTTGAGCGCGAAAAGAAAAATCTGAACGAATTTGTCAACGAGCAAAAGAGCCGTTTCCGCAAAGAGCAAAAATTGGCGGAAGAAAAGTGGCATGACCTTCTCGGCAAATTTGAAGCACTCGAAGCCCTACTCAGCGTGGAAACCGCTACGAAAAAACGCGCTTACGACGAACAGAAAAAGCAAATGCTGCGCACCATTTACGAATTAGAGTACGCTATCAAGGAAGCTTATGGCGAACTGGGCGCTGCTTTCCGCGAACAATTGGATCATTTCAAAGCTCGCCTTGATGCTTATCGCATCCAACTGGCACTCAGTGAGTTTGATAATAATGCCGAGGCTGAAATCCGACGGGCCGACTTGCTGGAAAAGGTAAACGAAGTACGAACCAAAATGCGCAAAGAAGAGGAAGCAGCCAATAAAGTGGACGATTTTGTGAGTGAAATTTCTACCTCCTTCGAGCATCTGAAAAAAGCATTTTCGGACTTGTTTGCCAATTGATACCGGCGCTTTTCAGGCGGTGCAATGCAAAATGTCATTCGTGGAATGGACAGGAGAGGCGGCTTACGTGGAGGTCGCCTTTTCGGTTTGGTTGCTTGCCTGCTAACGATTAGAGCAAATGTATTTTTTTAAAACCTTGTTTTTCAATGCTTTAAAAATCTGAAATCGAACGCCGAAAATCCTAAATGGTATTATTTGTCACGCAGCGCCATCCTTTCGGAAGGGCTGCACATTGAGCAAAACGTGAAAGAACCCGCCACATATCCCGTTGCTTCGTCGCTTGTCGGGCGCTACGAAAAGGTGATTAGCACCTTAGTTAAATACGGTTTTGAGGATATTATCGCCCATCCGCCGTTCAATCGGCTCATTCCCAAATCGAAAAAATGGATACCCGTGCGGCGGGGGCGCCCCGTCATTGAGTACACCCGCTACGAGCGCATGCGCATGGTGTGCGAAGAATTGGGAACCACCTTCATCAAGTTTGCCCAGTTGGCTGCCAACCGCCCCGACCTGCTCCCGGAAGAATTGATAGCCGAAATCGCTTGTTTTCAAGATCAGGCGCCTCAGGTATCCGAAGCGGAGATTCGAGAGGTTTTTCTTCGGGAATTTGGCAAGGCTCCGGAAGTTATGTTTGAACAATTTGATTATCAATCTATTGCGGCTGCCTCTATGGCACAGGTACACCGCGCCCGCCTCATCGGTGGCAAGGAGGTAGTGCTCAAGGTGCAGCGCCCTGGTATCAAGGCTACGATCGAGCAAGACATCGTTATTCTAAAACAATTAGCCCATCTTGTAGAAAGTTATTTTCCGCAATATGCTGCTTTTCAGCCGGTTGAGTTAGTTACCATGTTTGAAAACAGCATTCGCAAGGAACTGCGTTTTTCGGTAGAAGCGGCGAATCTGATGCGTTTTCAGCAAAATTTTCGCCTTAGCAAAGACATTTACGTGCCCGATTGGTATCCAGAGTTTTCGACCGATCGGGTGCTTTGTCTCGAATACATTAACGGGTTCAAAATCAACGATTTAGAAGCCCTGAAAGCCATTGGACTCAGCGGCCCGGAGCTGGCGCTCAAGGGTATCAATTTGTACTACGAGCAAGTGTTTGGGCATGGCTTTTTTCACGCCGACCCGCACCCTGGCAACATCTTTGTGCTACCCGACCAGCGCGTTTGTTTTGTAGATTTTGGCATGATGGGCATCATTTTAGAAAGCGACCAAGAGTTGATGTCCAACCTCCTGCTATCCATTGCTGAGCAAAGCGTGGAAGGGGTAAAAAAAGCACTGCAAGCGCTGGCACGCGTGGATCAATTTGAACATGAAAAAGACTTGGAGTACGATATCGTTGAGTTTTTGACCTCCTACTCGGAAATGTCTATTGACCAGATAGAAGGCGCTGAAGTAATGGAAGGACTGAACCGCATGTTTTTTCGGTACAAAATTAGAATTCCTGCCAATTTGCTACTGCTGCTCAAGGCGCTGGTCATCATTGAAGGCGTAGGGCTGATGCTGGATCCGAAATACAACATTATCAAAAACATCGAGCCATTTGTACGCCGGCTGCTGGCGCGTCAGTACAGTCCGCAAAAGCTCGGACGAGGCATGGCCAAAGTGCTCGGCGACATCACGCGTATGGCGCTCAGCCTCCCGGAAGATGTAGAAGATGTATTTCGCAAGTTGCGCGAGGGGCGCCTGCAAATCGAATTTGAACACAAAGGGCTGGAGCCTTTATATCATAAAATGGAAACGGTTTCCAATCGGATTGCCTTCACACTCTTGCTCACGGCACTTATTATTGGATCTTCGCTCATCGTCATTGCGGATGTGCCGCCCCACGTCAATCACGTACCAGTGCTGGGTTTTGTCGGGTTTATTATTGCCGGGCTATTGGCCATCCGACTGATTATCTCCATCCTTCGGCATGGCAACTTTTGAAGGTTTTGGGGTGCGCTATTCGCGGTTCGCTATTTGCTGTTTGCGGTTCGCGGTTCGCGGTTTTGCGAAAAGCATTTTACTCCATCCACTCGCCCTCCACTGGGTAGTCCTTGATATTGAGAAAGCGCTCCACTTCCTGCTCGATGTAGCGGGCTTGTTCGTATTGTTTCAAACCTTTAACAAGGCTCACACGCTTCTTGTTATTGAGCAGTGCTCGTACTTCGTAGGCAAAATTAGGGCGTCCGTTGGTACGGCTATCCACGTATTTGTCGAGGTATAATTGCTGCACCTGTTTGGTAGTTACCTGCCGGTCGGCGTAGAAAGGCACTGGAATCGGCTTGTGCTCAATGCGAATATTCTGTCGGGAAACGGTGATGTAGGTTTTGTTGAAAAACAGCGCGATAGTGTAATAAAGCAGCCCCAGCCCAACCAATAGGTGCAAGCTGATGAAAAGGATAATAATCCACTCGCCCTGTGCCAGCGCTACGGCAATGAAAGGAATCAGCAGGCCATTCCAGAATAAGGCGAAGAAGACGAAGAACCCAAGCATAGAGGTTTTGCGCCAAGTGATTTCGAGGTGCAGGGCACTCAGCATACTCGAAGCCATGATGCCTACGGGCATGGCCACAGGGGTGCGCTCGCGGTTTACTTGCTGCAGCATGGTTTCGTAGCCAAAAAGGGTGTGGCACTGATGGCATTTGGCTACCAATTTGTCTATGTTGATGTCTTCTGAGCGAATGACCGCATTACAATTTGGGCAGCTGAGTTGCACTTGCATAGGTCTTATAAAAATTGATTCAAGACAAAAATAGCAAGACTTTACACAAAAGTTCATTAATTTTACCGGTAGCAGTGTGGGCTTTGTTATTACCAAAATTTGTAGCACTATATTTTTATGAAAATTACCTGGCTGATAGTGGCGGCGGTGTTTCTACTTTTTGCTATTGTACAATACAACGACCCCGACCCGCTGCCCTGGATGGCACTTTATGCCTTTGTGGCGGCTGCGGCCGCGTTTGCTGCTTTCGGGCGGTACTATCGCTGGCTGATGGTGGTAGGTATAGTTGTATGTATTGTCTGGCTGGGTTTGCTGGTGCCTGAATTTATACACTGGCTGCGCATGGGAATGCCCAATATTGCTGGCTCGATGAAGGCCGAGGAGCCGCACATTGAATACACCCGCGAATTTTTGGGATTGTTTTTGTGCCTCATTGTGCTGGGTATTTTATACTTTAAAGCCCGAAAAAAGGTTTAATTATAATCATAAAAAACGCTGCCTTGTTGCTTGCGCACCATTGGCAATCAATTATTTACAAGTATGAAACGACGCAACTTTATCCAGACAACTGCCGTAGCAGCAGTAGGAGCACTGTCCTTTCCGGCGGCTTTCGCAGCTTTGAAAAAAATAGGTAAAATGGGAGTACAGTTATACACCGTACGCGATGATATGGCCAAGGATCCCGTTGGTACCCTGCGGCAAGTGGCGCGCATTGGCTACCAGGATGTGGAGCTGGCCGGCTACCAAAATCGCAAATTCTACGGCATGGAGCCATTGGCTTTCAAACGTTTGCTCAATGACTTAGGGCTAACGACCAACAGCGGCCACATCAGCCCCGACCGCCTGCTCAACGACTGGGAAGCCACCGTCGCCGATGCTGCTACGCTGGGGCAAAAGTATATTGTATTCCCCTGGCTTCCGGAGTCGGAGCGCAAAACCATTGACCAGTACAAGCGCTTAGCCGAAGCCCTCAACCGAGGCGGAGAAGTGGCGCGTAAGGCCGGGTTGCAATTAGCTTACCACAATCACGACTTCGAGTTTTTTGAATTAGATGGTGAAATTCCTTACGATTTGTTGCTGCGCGACTGCGATCCGAAACTCCTGAAAATGGAACTCGACCTGTACTGGATTATCAAAGCGGGCAAAGACCCTTTAGCTTACTTCAACCAGCATCCGGGGCGCTTCCCGCTCTGGCATGTGAAGGACATGGACGATACGCCCGATCGCTTTTTTACCGAAGTCGGCAACGGCACCATTGACTGGCAACCCATCTTTAAAGCAGCGCGCAAGGCGGGCATGAAGCATTTCTACGTGGAGCAAGACGTTTGCAAGAACCATGCGCCGCTCGAAAGCATTGCCATCAGCCATCAATACCTGCGCGGGATGCGGTATTAGCATTTCGCAAGAGCGCTATATGTAGGATGCGATGAATAAAAAAATGCTCAAAACGCTCGACCGCTATATTTTGCGGAAGTTTCTGACGACCTTTTTTTTTACGGTACTTATCTTCACGATGATTGCCGTGGTCATTGATTTCAGTGAAAAGGTGCAAAAATTTCTCGATGAGCCAATCACCGCCCGCGAAATCTTATTAGAATATTATCCTAATTTTATTTTATTCATTGCCAGCTTATTGTGGCCACTATTTACGCTTATTGCCGTTATTTTTTTTACCTCGCGTATGGCCTCCAATTCGGAAATTATTTCCATTTTTAATGCCGGCGTGAGCTATCGGCGCTTCATGCGGCCTTACATGGTCGGCGCAGTGCTAATTGCCTTGATGAACCTCGCAGGCAACCATTACGTCGTGCCAATGGGCAATAAAACGATGCTGAAAGTGGTCTATACTTACATTGATAAAAATGCCAATAAGGGCCAAACTCAAAACGTGCATCTCTTCCTCTCGCCCGAAACCAAAGTGTTTATTGAGTTCTTTCGCCCACGCGATACCACTGCCCGCAATTTTCGAATAGAACACTTTGAAAATCAACGCCTTACTTCCTTGCTCAAGGCTGAGTCCGGGCGTTGGATAGGTGCCGAAGAAAAATGGCAATTGAGCAATTACGAAATTCACATTTTCAACGAAGAGCAAGAAGAACTCATCGTAGGGCGCGGGAGGACTATTGATACGGTGCTCAATCTGCGGCCCAGCGACTTTGTAGATTACAAAGACCAGCATTCTATGATGATCACTTCTGAATTGAAAAGCTACATCGCTCTGCAAAAGCAGCGTGGCGTAGGCAATACCAAAAGATACGAAGTAGAACTCTACCGCCGTACGGCCGATGCCGTCACTATTTTCATTCTCACCATCATCGGTATGTCCATTGCTTCGCGCAAGGTGCGCGGGGGCATTGGGCTGCAATTGGCTATCGGCATTGGGCTGGGGGCTATTTTTGTCTTCCTCGCCCGCTTTTCCATTGTCTTCGCTACTGGCCAGATTGTGCCGCCCATTGTCGGTATCTGGATGCCCAACCTGATTTTTTCATTCATCGCCATTTATCTCGTCGCCAACGCACAAAAGTAAGCGCCCAACTTGCCTTTTCGGCACGCCTTTGTCCAGGGCGTAGTCATTGATTTTTCAAAACTTTCAAATTTTACTGAAAATAAAATTATTTAAGATTTCATTAACATTTCATTGTTTATAATTGATTTTCAAATATTTATAACAAAAAAGACAAAAAACATCATTCTCTTTTTCAGACAAATTCCCAAAAACGGTCAAAGAAGATTTGGTTTTTGTTTAACTGTTTCGTAATTTTGATTCAACAAAAGAACGAGAGGTTACTCAAAAGTTAAACAAAATAAAAACACAAAGCGATGTCTCATCTGGAATTCAATACAAGATTGGACGAAATGTCTGGATTGCTCAATGCTTTCGCTTATAACCTGACCAAGAATGTGGAAGATGCCAAGGACTTGTTTCAGGAGACGGCCTACCGGGCAATCACCAATCGTGATAAATTTTCGCCGGGCACCAACTTCAAGGCATGGTTGTTCACCATTATGAAAAATATTTTCATTAATAATTATCGGAAGAAGGCCAAGGCTAATACTATCATGGACTCGACCGACAATTTGTACTACCTTAATTCGGGTAGTGTAGCCATTGACAATCGCGGCGAGGCCAACATCTTGATGAAAGAGTTGACCGGTATGATTGAAGGGTTGGACGACAGCATTAAAATACCTTTCCTGATGCACTATCAGGGTTTCAAATACCAAGAAATTGCCGACTATCTCGACTTGCCACTCGGCACGGTGAAAAGCCGTATTTTCTTCGCCCGCAAGGAGTTGAAGGAGCTTATTGCGAGTCGCTATGAGCACATCGGTGCTGCACAAACAGAGGATATGTTGGAGTAATGATGGGGGCAGTTTGTACCTCCCTTCCTCGTATTCAAATATATGATTTAAATGGTGAAATTGAATAAACAGGTGATGGGCAGTAGAAGTGGTTCTGCTGTCCTTTTTTATGATAATACCCTACACACAGCTTTTCGCCAAAAATTATGCACTTGTTTGTTTTTAAAGTATTGTTTTTCAATGTTTTAAGAAATTCTGCATCGTATTAATGCTTTACCAATGTTACCGTTTGCAATCCACCCCTTTGCGTCAGCGCCCGTAGCCAATAGATACCTGCCGGTAGCCCCGCCATGCGGCACATTACATTTTGCTCGCCTGCTGGCATTTCTCCTTGAAATACCGTTTGTACCGAGCGTCCGGTAGCGTCGTAGAGGTCTATGCGCAAGGTCTCCTGTTGCGACAAGCTAAGCAACAGCGTGGTGCCTTCGTCACCTACCGGATTGTGCAAGGGCCTGAGGCGCAGCGTCTGCGCGGGGATGGTCTGTGCGTGCGTAGAGGTACTCAGTGGCGTGGTCAGGAGTCCGCTGCGGGTGTTATCGCCTTTGTAAGTACTCCAGGCTACCCGGTCTGGGGCGTAGGGCACATCGAGGTTATAGACGTTAAGATACACAGAATCAACTCCTTGCCCGAAGTTTTGGGTGTAAGAGAGCGCCACGAGGTTCATTTTGCCATCGCCATTTACATCACCGATATTGGCTCCATTGACCGTCGTCCAGCCGCGCGGGCGCAAGGGAAAACCTGCCACCCGGCCGCTGCCATCAAGTTTATAAGCATGTATAAAGCCCTGCCCCAGTGTGCCTTGCAGCGTACTACCGAAAAGTACCTCCATTTGTCCGTCGCCGTCCACATCTGCTACGGTGATCAGCCCCTCGTTGCCTTCCATTTCCGCTATCGGAAACCCATTGCGCAAGCGCGCATCTGCATCCCAGCCATAGAGCATGTCATCGGGCCCGAGGCCGAGGCGGCGGCTCATCAAAATAGTGTATGCCCCTTCGTCCGCCGATTCTATCACGGCAGGGGTAGTGAAGGTCCAGAAATTGCCGGGTACAGGCAGCGGCCAGCCGGCGCGGAAGGTTCCATCGGCATTGAGTACAAAAAACTGCGGAGCATTGCCATGCGTAGCTCCCACGATTTCTAAGTGTCCATCCTGATCCAAATCTACCAGCACCGGCGATTGGTAGCTGTACCTTTGCCCTTCGGGGTTACTGATTTCGGTTTTGATCTGCCCTTGCAAATTCAAAATATAAAACGATTCGGTAGTGGCAATGACAATCTCCGGCTCGCCGTCGGCGTCCAAGTCGCCTACCGAAGGCGTGATTGCGGGCGTCCGCTCAAAGTCCACCGGAAAATCAGGACTGAAAGCCGCGCCATTCCAACGCAATACATGCAAACGGCCGCCGGGCGGGCGGCGCTCTGCGGCCAGAATTTCCAATTGACCATCGCCGTCAAGGTCGGCAAGAGCAGCGGCCGAGAGCATCCAGTTGTTATTGAAATTGAGTGGCCAGCCGGGTAGGTCTTCGCCGAGGTGATTGAGCGCATAGATGCGGCCCTGCTCGTTTTGCCCGCCGGTGAGTTGTACAATTTCAAGCTGCCCGTCGCCATTCAGGTCGGCTACCGAGGGCGGATAGATAGCCACGCCGGTAAGTGCTTTCGACCACAGCAGTCCATTGGCGGTATAAACAAACAGCGTACGATTGGTAGCCCAGAGGATTTCCTCAGCGCCGTCGCCGGTGAGGTCGGCTAAGGTCACATTGCGAAAGTTTTTGAAAGTAGGATGCGCCACGGTTGCTTTCGGAAAGCCGGGCAATTGCGCAAAGCCATCTTCGCGGGGGGTGAGTACGTCGGGCCAGTCGGTAGTTTCTACTCGAATGCGGTAGTTTTCTTCTACAATGGCGCGCTTCATTTGGGCATTGGCCGAAGCGGCCAACAGCAACAACAATAGTAGGAGCAGCAAGTTTTTGGGCATATTGCAATACATTTTATTACAAATGTACAAAAAAGCGGTATTTGTTGCCCAATTGGTCAGGTGCGTCGAAAGTCGCGTTTGCCGCCAGTTTTCTCCATGAGTTTGGTTTCCCGGATGACAATGTCGTGCGAAAAAGCCTTGCACATATCATACACGGTAAGTGCGGCGAGGCTGGCGCCTACCATGGCTTCCATTTCGATGCCGGTTTTGGCAGTGACGCTGGCGATACAATCAATCACTACTTCGCGTGCCTCGTTGATGTGAATGTCAATCTGGCAATTGTCTAACCCAATGGGATGGCAAAGCGGAATCAATTCGCCCGTTTTCTTGGCGGCCATTACGCCGGCAATAATCGCCGTCTGAAAAACGGGGCCTTTCTGCGTCTGAATTTCATCCTGCTCCAAAAGCTGAAGTACTGCTTCATTGAGCATCACAATGCTGCGGGCCCGGGCCGTACGTCGCGTGGCGGGCTTCTCGCCTACATCCACCATGGCGGGGTTGCCGGCTGCCGTTATATGTGTGAATTTATCAGCCATGCTGCTTTGTGTTTTTATAAAATGTATATATAAAAATTTGGTTGTCAAACATATAAGTATAGAAAATGCGACAGTACTTAGCTGTCAACTGTTTATTTCCAATAATGCCGGACGCTGCGATATTTCGTGATAACAAATGACCTCTTCAGCAAAATAATGCGCCACCATGCTCTTGCGCGTAGCACCTGCCCGGCGAATGGCTTCGCCACCATGTATCAGATTGGCGTGCCAAATGAGCACATCGCCTTTTTGGGCATGAAAATGCTGTTTTTGCAAGCCTTGTTGTTGAATAATGGCCTCAATTTTATCCTCATAATGCCGATTGCTCTCGGCACCGATGGTCCATTTGGTATTGCCGGAAGGGTAATCTGAACTCAGGGTGTAAGGCAGGCGATGACTACCCGGGTAGTAAAATAGCGGCCCGTTGTCGGCATGGCAATCTTCCAGCGCCATCCAAGCGGCAATGAGGTAGCCGCGCGGCTCGGTGGTCATGTGTATGAAGTCAACATGTGCGCGCTGTTCGCTGCCTTCCAAGAAATTGATGGTTTGAAATGGAATAACTTTTTTGCCTAATATAAAGCTGAGCAAATGTAATAATTCTGGATGGCGAAAAAAACGATTGGCTACCTCAGAAACGCGAAACGACTCCACAATTTTCCGACCGGTATAATTGAAATCCAATGCGCCTTTTTGCAATAACTGCTCGATGTTGGCATTTAAAAGTGCTACCGCTGCTTCGTCGAAAAAACCTTCTAAGATCATATAACCTCGCTCAATAAACTGTGCTAATTGCTGCTGCGTAGCCACCGAAAATTTTCCGAACTCCGGGTGAGCACGCAACTTTTTTTTGGCGTCTGGCTGGTCGAGCCAGGGTATATCGGCGCTCGGCTTGGGGAAGTCTTGGCTCCCGATAGGTGCGTAAATACTTTTGCGCAAGCCGTATTTTTTGTACAATGGTCTATTGTGCTGCAACTGCTTTGTACTCAGCAGGTTATTAATGACATAAGACAGCTTTAGGCTGCGCAGCCAGCCAGTGTTTTTGCGAAAAAGAGCGCGTAATGACATCATAAGACAAAAGTAATCCGATTTTGCACAAGATAAAAGTTTGATTTTAGTATCCTATGACTTTGCACTGTCCGCAGGCTTTTCTGTTGGAATATTAATTTTTCCATTACAAAGCAACTTCCACAAGCGTCTGAATGACAAGATTTTCCGTACCTTTGAATTCATCTGTGATTATAACAAGCTCATGCGCATACCCAAACCCAAAACATATTACCTACTCGGTGTATTGCTGCTTTTTAGTTTGACTGCCGCCATGGCACAGCCCAGTCGAGACACCACGCAGTTCGCCTATTGGCAACAGCAGGTAATGACTTTGCGGGACAGTATAGTCCTCTTTGACCCGCCGCCCACCGAGCTGACGGACACTTTCTGGCATTATTTTCATTTCTTAGAAAAAGACTGCGAACAGCACCCCGATCCGCTATGTACGATTGCCTTAGCGCGTGCCGCTTGGTCGGTACTGGATATGCAGGCGCGCTATCAGGAAGCAGGCGAGTGGGGCAAGCGCGGGCTGGAGGTAGCTCTGCGCCTTGAAAATCCGAAAGAAATCAACCGATTTTATCGTCTGATTGGCATTGCTTATGATCATGCCGCCAATATTGAAGAATCTCTGCGTTATTTTATGCTCGGTTTGCAGCGTGCCCGCCACGATAAGTACTCGACAGGGGAGGCAGCCATATTCATTCATCTCGGTTATTTCTACGAATATTACGGCAGCGATTCCATGTCTTTGCAAAAGGCGCACGATCTTTATCAGAAAGCGCTGGATATTGCAGCGTCTCTTGGTGATAGCAGTATCATTGCTACCAGTGCTTTCAATCTCGCCTTAACGGAAACGGACCCTGCCCGGGCCATCCATTTATTTGAATATGCCACCCGACACGACAGTGCCGCCAGCGGTAGTTATTATGATGTGGAAAAGGCTAAATTATTTTTTAAAACCGGCAGGGATGAAGAAGCTGTGGTACTTTTACAACAAATAATTGCTAAGGAACAAGGACTGTATCTGACCAATGCTCGCAAGCTGGCGCGTTATGAACTGGCTGCCTATTATCTGCGTATCGGCGACCCGCGCACAGCCCTGCCTTATGCCGAGGCTGCGGCGGCTGACCTGGCAGTCAGCTATCGAGGTATTGCCTATGCGAATGTGCTGAAACTGCTTGCCGACATCCACGCTGCGCTGGGGCAATACCGACAGGCACAGCAGTATCTGCTTGATTATCAAGATATAACAGAACGCCTCGACTATCGGCGCGGCGAGCTTTACCATCATCTCAATACCTTGCAATACGAATTGGAGCAACAAGAAGCCGAAACTGAGCGCCTGCGCATACAGGCGGTTACAGAGCGGCGCTTTTTCATTCTGCTGACCAGCGCTATCTCAGCATTATTTCTGTTGAGTATAGTCTCGTTGGCGCTTTTGCTGCGGATGTCGAAGCTCAAGCAAAAACGAAACGCCGAATTAGAGGTGCTCAACAAGCTGATATCCGAGCAAAAAGAAGCGCTTTCACTCAAAAATAGCGAGCTGACGAATGCCCTCGAAAAGGAATCGTTGCTTAGCAAGCAATTACAACGTTCCAATAGCGAACTTTCCAACTTTGCGCACACAATTTCGCACGATCTCAAAGAACCCCTGCGCACCCTCGGCAGTTTCGGGCAGCTTTTGCAGCGCCGCTTCCACCAAAATATGGATGCCGAGATGAAAAAATACATCGAATACATCGTGGCGGGCGCCCATCGCATGACGCACCTGATAACGGACTTGCTCCGCTATTCTGAAATATCTTTTGACGAGCGGCAATTTGAGCCGGTTGATCTCAATCGAATTATTCGGGAAGTAGAACAAAACCTCCGCCCACGCATTGTCGAAACCGGCGCTACTATTCATTGCGAGCACCTGCCCACCGTGCGGGCCATCCCCGTACACATGTTGCAGGTATTACAAAATCTTGTTTCCAATGCAATCAAATATCGTCGGCCGGGTGTCATGCCAGTGGTACATATTCAGTTTCGGATAACGGCAAAAACTATGGAAATAGCGATAAAAGACAATGGTATCGGTATTCAGGAGGCATTTCAGCCGCTGGTTTTTAAATTGTTTGCGCGCTTCAATGGGCAAGAGCCAGACAGCGCGGGCGTGGGGCTGGCTATTTGTAAAAAAATTGTAGAAAACTACAACGGGCAAATCCGCGTGGAGTCCACGCCTGATCTGGGCAGCACTTTTTTCATCACTTGGCCGCTTTCTATGCTGCAATACACGGGAAGCCACGAGCCTGACCTGAAAAGTGCAGCGCATTAAAAAATGACCCTATCACTCTGCCGCTGCGCACCGAAGTGTTTAATGAATGCGTCAGAAATCAAATATTTGCCAAAAGGTATTGTAATTTTGCCTCGATTTTTGTAAAAACCACGCATAACAAAAAATGGCTGTGCCCGATTTTCAATAACAATTGCTTACCATGACCCGACAGGAGCTTTTCGCCTGCATCCAAGAAAGGCAGTCTTTCCTTTGCATTGGCCTCGATACCGACCTGAGCCGCATTCCACAGCATTTGCACACAACCAACGACCCAATTTTTGAGTTCAATCGCCAAATTATTGACGCGACCCGCGACCTCTGCGTTGCCTACAAGCCCAATCTTGCTTTCTACGAAGCCCTCGGCACAGCGGGCTGGCAAGCATTAGAAAAAACAATTCGCTACATCGGCAAAGAACATTTCATCATCGCAGATGCTAAACGCGGCGACATCGGCAACACTGCACGGCTCTATGCCGAGGCTTTTTTTACACAACTCAAAGCCGACGCCGTGACCGTTGCGCCCTACATGGGCGAAGATTCGGTGCAGCCTTTCCTCGGTTTTCCGGGCAAATGGGTGATCCTGTTGGCGCTGACTTCTAACGCTGGTAGCCAGGATTTTCAACTGCTGCCGCAAACCTCCGGGCAGCCGCTGTACGAAGCGGTCATGCGTGCGGCCATGCGCTGGAGCACCCCGGATACGCTCATGTTTGTAATCGGCGCTACCCACCCAGAAAGGTTTCGGGAAATTCGGACCATTGCACCGGAGCATTTCTTTTTAGTGCCAGGCGTGGGCGCCCAGGGCGGCGATTTGGCAGCCATCAGCCAGTACGGACTCAACGCGCAGTGTGGGCTGTTGGTCAATGCTTCGCGCAGCATCATTTACGCCAGCCATGGGGAGGATTTTGCCGAGCGGGCGCGGGCTGAGGCCTTGGCTATACAAAAAGAAATGGCGATTTTATTACAAAAATATCAGTTGCTTTAGTTGTGGATCTGTTGGTAGCTCAATTGCACAAAACCGCTTTTAAATGTCTGGTTTTCAGTCAAAATCATCTTCTTTTCAAGGGTAGAAGGCGCAAACAAAGAAATACCATTGCCAAGCACCAGAGGTACGATAGTGATGATCATTTCGTCCAACAGGCCGTGTTGTAGCAGGAGTGTGTTGAGTTGTCCGCCACCGATGAGCCAAATGTCTTTGCCAGAAGTTTTTTTCAATTGCTGAATAAAAGCGACGACATCGGTACTCACAAACTGCACAAATTCAGTGTCAGGCAGCCCGGTTTGTCGGGTGAAAACATAGTTCACTTTGTCAGCATAAGGAAAAGCGATGCCAAAATTCAAAATTTCCTGATAGGTAGCGCGCCCCATGAGCGTGGTATCCACCTCGTTGAGAAATGCCTGATAGCCATAGTCGTTTTGGTCAGGATTGGGAAAGGATTCCAGCCAATCCACACTGCCGTTGGGGCGAGCGATGTAGCCATCGAGGCTGGTAGCAATGTATAGTCGGATGCGTCTCATGTCGGTGCATTTTTTTAAAATCGAGTGAAAACACAGCAATAAACAGCATATTCGGGGACAAATCGAATGAAATTCGACGAAATATGGCGATTGCTCGTCAGGATATACCCAGCAAGGTTTTGACCACCGGACGCACCCGCTCGGCGCGTTCGGGTAGCTTCGCTAATGCGGCATCGGACGCTATTGCGGCCAGCGGATGTGCAGCCATGGACAACATTTTCTCGCGCTCAGAGGCACTGAAATGCGCGAACACCCGGCGCAGTACCGGCAACAACTCTGTGAAATGCATAGCCTCTAACCCTACCACCCATTGATTGAGCGCTGCCCAGAGCTGCGGCTGGTGAATGAGCAGCAGCCCACTGCCATGCAAAAAACCCGACAGCCATTGTAGGTTGGCCTGTGCTTCCGCCGCATCGCCCGACAACTCGTAGCGCAGGAGCTTAGCCGCTTCATCTGCTGTCAGTTGTGCCTTGTTGTAAAGCAAACGAGTGGCACCACCACGCAGCCGCGGGTGCGCATCGGCTTGCAATCGCAAGTTGCGCAGCGCTTCAAGCCATTGCTTGTCGTGTGCTTCATTGTACAATAAAGCCAAGTTGTGATTGGTTGTCAGTACCTGCTGAAATGCCGCCTCAGCCCTTGCATCATCTATTTGGCGGCAAGCCTGTGGCAGCCCAATGCAAAGAAGCGGCACGATTTGATCTACCAAATGCCCTACGGCCACGGCGTCGGTTTTGCGAATATTGCCATAACGTACAATTTGTACGAGGGGTTGTAGCGCTTCCATTAGGTGAAAAACATCGGTGTCGAGCGCGACAGCGTCTTGCAAGCGTTGCAGCAGCACGGGCGTTACTTCTGGCAAATCAGCTAACAAGACTTCTCCGGTGAGCCGGGTCAGTTCGGGCAGGTCTGTGGCCGCCACGGTTTGTTGCGTTACGCGATTTTTGGCAGCTTCCAAAATGGTATTGCCCAGCATTCCGGCTTCAATGAGCCGTAGGGTAAACTCCGGTTGCCATTTCAATTGCCAGCCTTCCCGGAAGCTCCCGCGCTGATAAGGCGACAGCTCCAGCAAGTGCCCCCAAGGAATATCGAGAATGCGCAGGCGATGCAGCAAATGGCTGGCGGCAAGCTGGGTGTCGTTGCGCAGGTCGAGGTGTTTTTCTATAGTATCAGCACTTTGCCAGGCTTTGGTTAGGCGAGCCGATTTGATGTTTTTTTCCAAATCTTGCTGCAATGGCGGGGCAATGTGGGCTGGCACTTGCCCAATTGTTTGCCCAATGATGAGCTTTTTTTCAATCCAGTCGAGCTTTTCCGTGTCGCCTTGGCAAAGCACCGTGACAGCGGCCTCGCGCAGTTCGTCCTGTCCGGCTACATCGTGCAAACGCATCGCAGTCAAGGTATTAGCTAAACGAATGGCCTCTATTACTTCCGCCGAAGATGCGGACATTTGCTCGCTGCGCAACAGTTGTGCTGCTTTCGACATCCAGTGGGTGGTGGCGGTCTGCCGGTTTTGCCAGAGCAATTCGTACCAGGCCGGTGCAACGACACCTGCTCCGTAGCCACTGCTCACCGACAGGCGCTCGTAGCTCCAAGGTGCCCAAGTGGCGGTAGTTTTGGTTTTGCTGAGGCCGCGTAATATTTTGCTATCATCGCTTTTTTTAAAAGCCTCAAGCTGCTGTAAAACTGGGGCATGCCAAGCACCACAGACCACCGCCAGTCGAGAAAATTCGGCTTTGGCTTTGCGAATGGCAGTGCGCATCCAAGCTTCGCGCAGGAGCGTGAGGGGTGTCTCCGGGCGTTGCCACTCCTTGCGCAGCGCGGTCATCATGTCGAGGATGGCATCGAAAACGGCAATGTCGTTAGCTTGTTGCTCGAAAGTAACTTCCCACCAGCGCTCAGAATCGGTATAGCCCCCCAACTGCGCGAGCAGGCCAAGCGGATCACGGCTGATATGGGCATCGGTTTGTTCTGCCTCTAATTGGAAGGCGATCTGCCGTTCGTTTCGGGTAGCCTCGTCGAGTGGAAAATAGCGTTCCATTGGCAAATCCATCAGTTGGATGGGAATATGCTGTTGCAGCCCCCATTGCATTGCCTGCCATTCTGGCGAAAATTCGGCAAACGGTACATAAACCGCTTGTGACAAATGCTGTGGATTGTACAAGACCATAGCCACCGGCGGCCGTAGCCCTGCCGTAGCCACTTGGGCAACGATGCTTTGCGCATCGGCGGGTGCTTCTATTAGTACGCAATCGGGCTGGTACTGTTGTAAGGCTTCTACCAAACTCCTCGCCGAGCCGGGCCCATGATGTCGTATGCCAAAAATTCTCATTCTATTGTGTTCCGATGAATGGGCGCGGTATTTATGATGCTGTTCGCTTTTGAAATGTTATTAGTTCAGTTTTTTACTAATAGTAAAATAAAACGAACTCCCCCGATTGGGCACTGATTCTACCCAGATTTCGCCGTGGTGTTGGGCTACAATGCGTTTGCAAAGCGCTAGCCCGATGCCGGTGCCATAATGCTCGCGGTGGTAATGTATTTTTTTAAACAACTGAAAAATGCGTTCCTGCATTTCGAGCGGAATGCCCAGTCCGTTATCTTTGATTTCAAACAGCCATTCATCTTCGTGCTCAATGCTATTGATAAACACTTCGGGCGGTAGCTCGGGCCGATGAAATTTGATGGCATTAGTCAGCAGATTTTGAAATAGCTGCCGGAGGCGGGTACGATTGGCAAAAACCACCTGCGGCAGCGCGGTAATATGTATTCGGGCTTGTTTTTCTTCGATGAAAGTCGTGAGGTTGTGCTGTATATCTTGCATCATTTGAGGCATTTTTACGACTTCAAAGACCGCCTCCTCCGAACTCATGCGCGAGTAGGCGAGCAAATCTTCTATCAGGCGATTCATATTTTCGGCACCATAAATCAAAAAGTCGAGATAGCCGCGTCCTTTCTCGTCAAGTGCTGCATGGTATTGCCTTTTCAAGAGCTGGGCGAAACTGTGCATGGTGCGTACTGGCTCCCGCAAGTCGTGCGAAGCGATATAGGCGAAGTTTTCTAATTGATAATTCGATTCGATGTACTGGGTCAGTTGTTGGTTTTTTTCGTCAATTTCCCGCATTTTTTCTTGTAAAACTTGTTGCGAACTGACTTTTTCGCTGATATTGCGAATAGTTATAATTACTTCATGTTCGCTCATTGGGCTTACGCGCGCCTCATAATAATGCACCCCTTCTGGAAGTGCCAGGCTATATTCAAAGGCGGCTACCCGCTGACTACCAATAGCCTGCTGAATGGCGGCTCTGGCCGGCTTGGCTACCAGCTCCGGCATCACTTCCTCAATACGTTTGCCAAGAAAAGCCTGTGGCGGCAGCATCGGGGTTTCGTTTTCGTATTCCGATACGTAGAAATCCAGGAATACTCCGTCGTGGCTCAGCCGAAATTTTAAATCAGGTAAGGCATTAACGATAGCTTTAAGTATTTGTCGGTTTTTTTGTAGTGCTTGCTCGGCTTTTTTCTGCTCGGTGATGTTTTGTTGGGTGCCCCAAACGCCTCGCAGGCAGCCGTTTCTGAGGTCGCCGATGGCGTGATTGAGGATATAAACGGCGTTGCCGTGCGTATCGAATTCAATGGTTTCAGAATTAGTCACCTGATAGCCGCTACTGATAAATGCACGCGTAGATTGTCGGTTGGCTTCAAAATGCTCGCCGCTGTGTGCGTCTATCATGCGCAGCCCGATCATTACTTTCGGATCATCCAGTCCGTACATCTGTGCGCAGGCCGTATTGGCTTCTTCTACGTAGCCATATGCATAATATAATGCTATCTGTTCTTCGATGGGCAGCGCAGTATCAATTGGGCGTTCAAATTTAATATAATAAATACCTTCATAGCTGTGCTCTACAAAATTGCGATACTTCTGCCGACTTAATTCTAATTGTTGTGTGGCTTGTACGCTTTCGCTAATGTCTTGTAAAACAGCGAGATACTCTTTTATGCTTCCATCCGGATGCCGCGAAAAGACGGTTGCCCGTTCATAATAGTGCGCCCAGTAGCCATCCTGATGTCGTAGCCTGAATCGCTTGGTTACAATTTCTTCAGCGTCGTTTATTGCAGCCAATTGTTGCAAAAAACCTGCCGACTGTGCCTGGTCATCGGGGTGAAGCTGGTTCGTTAAAAATTCAAACAAATCGTCAATCGTTGCTGTTTCAAAACCTAGAATTTTAGCCCCAATATTATGGTAAGCAAACTGCCGGGCGGCGGGGTTCACCACGAGAATAATGTCCGGTACAGTAGCGGCAATGCGCTCAATGAAATGTTTTTGCTGCCACAATTGCTGCTCTGCTTCTTTGAGTGTGGTCACATCTACCGATACACCGAGCATTTCTGCGACCTGCTCGTGGGCATCGGTCACCGGTATTTTAATCGTTTGTAAATAATGAACAGCACCGGCAGCATCTACAAAAGGTCGAATAGGCAAGGCGCGCGTTTTGGCGGTCGAAAAAACGAGTTGATCGTCCTTAATGATATCTTTGGCTTGTTGCTCCGGCATGGGCAGTTCGCAGTCGGTTTTGCCAATAATATCTGTCGGCGCTTGTTCAAAGAGCGCTGCTGCCGATTGATTGATCAAGGTATATTGCCCGGCTTGGTTTTTAGCAAAAATGTAATTAGGGTTCAGGTCAATAATCTTGCGCAAATAAGTACTCTGACGCTGTAGCGCTTGTTCGAGTTTTTTGCGGGCGATAAAATTGCCAATGCTGGTTACCAAAGGCATCAGATAGGGCTGTCGGCCCTCTGCCCAAGTGGTGTCTTCTTTGAGGCTAACGAAAGAGATGCCGCCCCAGGTTTTGTCTTCTAATACAATACGAAAGCTCAGATAAGAATGGATATGCAAGCTGGTCAGTAAGGCTTTCAGGCGGGGCGGGTTGTGCACATTAGTCGCTATTGTGATGCCATTAGCATCCATCATGTGGTGGACGCGCTGCTGCAAATCAGCGGTTTCTAAAGGAAATTTAATGAGATCGTTGGGCGTTTCTTGCCATTGGCTGTCTATAAGGCGCAGCCCGAAGTAAATCCGGGAGTGAATGGCGCCTGGAGTTATTTCATAATAATCGAACAGATAAACGCCATCGCAACCTAAAGCTTCGCAGGCAATGCGGAAGGCATTGCGCAGGGCGAGATTCAACTCGTTGGTCGTTAAAAGCACAGACAAAGCCTCGCTGACGGCTCGCAGCAGCTTGTGTTCCGCATCCTGCGAAAGCAGATAATTGTCAGAGGGTCGCTCCATACAGCCAGTATTAGATTCTTTTCATTAGCGAACGGCGAACCGCCAACCGCCAATAAAGTGGCATTCCGACAAGGAAAAATAAAGCGCCGCCACGCGCCCCAAGCAAAATAATTTATCTATTTGTGACAGGCAAACTTTTAGTCTTTAGTTATCAGTCAATTCTGCTGCTATCCAGAAATTATTATAGCCTTCTCCTATGGTGATGCTAATTTTTTCCATATTGAGCAGCTCCAGCAAGGCGAGGAAAGTCACAATCGCGTGAATCCGGTTGGTACAATCCTGAAAAATATGCTCAAACCGTGCGCGCGCACCTTTTTGTACCTTACGCAAAATACCTTCTTGCTCGGCTTCTACGGTGTAGCTGAATTGGGCAATTTCATGCACCAAACGGGGTTTTGCCTCCTCAAAGC
Source organism: uncultured Saprospiraceae bacterium (assembly GCA_937872385.1). Taxonomy (GTDB): domain Bacteria; phylum Bacteroidota; class Bacteroidia; order Chitinophagales; family Saprospiraceae; genus JADJNW01. The sequence continues at coordinate 8,669 of CALMSO010000072.1, read as the reverse complement.
GCCGCATCATCCGTTCAAAGGTACGCAAAAGCCGGAATAGTGTAACAGATTCCAACTCGCTATCTACCAAGGCTTTGGTGGCTATCTGTGCCAGCTCTGCGCTTGCGCTGCCGCGGGTGTACTGCTGGTCGCGTTGTTCTTCCATAATGCGCAGCTCTGCCAGCACGCTTTTGTAACGTTTGTATTCGAGTAGTCGCTGAACCAATTCGTCGCGGGGGTCTATTTCATTACCTGCTTCGTCCACTGGTTTGCGGGGGATCAGCATTTTCGCTTTGATGCGGCACAGCGTAGCAGCTACTAAAATGAACTCGCTGGCCAAATCAATATTCATCTGCTCTGCCTGATGGATATAGGTCAGAAAATCATCGGTGATAGTAGCAATTGGAATATCGTGGATGTCCAATTCGTCTCGTTCGATGAAGAACAGTAAGAGATCGAAGGGCCCTTCAAATTGGGGTAGCCGGATGTTGTACGTTGCGTTCAAGGTCTCGATTTTAAAATAAAAGAATGGTAAACTGAAAAAACGCTGTTTTTCAAATGTTTATAAGCGCCCGAGCATAATGGTTTTAGTAAAAAAACACAAACAGCCAGATGCCGGATTTTTAGATACCAGATTTTAGAACAGGACATTGTTTGCTGTTCGCTGTTCGCTGTTTGCTGTTCGCTATTTGCTATTTGCTGTTCGCTGTTCGCTGTTTGCTGTTCGCTATTTGCTGTTCGCTATTTGCTGTTTGCTGTTTGCTGTTCGCTATTTGCTATTTGCTGTTTGCTGTTTGCTGTTCGCTATTTGCTGTTTGCTGTTCGCTGTTTGCCCCCCTCTAAACCTCTAAACCTTTACACCTTTACACCTTTCTAAACCCCATTTTGTCCCGTCAACCCATTCCCCCCATCAACCCATTCCCCTATTCCCCCCATCAACCCATCGTACCTTTTTCAAACCCTGTCCCCGTACTTTGCTCCCAGGCACGCACCAACGTAGCGATGTCGAAATACCGTTTTTGACCATGCTGGGCAATGGTTCCCGCCTGTTGTCCGCTTGCACGAAGCGCGCTCAGCGCGGCACTGATGGTTGTATCAGTTGGCAAAGATAATACTTCCGCCTCTGGTTTCGATAAGGTATTGGATAACTGCGGCCACAAGTCTGCCAGCGTATAAATCGTCCATTCTAAGTGCCATTGCTGCCCAGCAAAAAAGCGGGCCACAAAATCATTGGCGGGTTGTTGTAGTAGTTCCTTCGGTGTGCCGAGTTGTTGTATGCTGCCCGCGTCCAGCAGACAAATTTGATCGGCCATTTCAAACGCTTCTTCTACATCGTGGGTGACCAGCACAATGGTTTTGCCAGCGAAAGCCTCTAATTGCAGCACCTCCCGCCGGATGCGCAGCCGTGTGACGGAATCGAGCGCGCCAAAGGGTTCATCCATTAGCACGATGGGTGGGTCGGCGGCCAAGGCCCGAGCCAGCCCCACGCGCTGTTGCTGCCCACCACTGAGTTGGTCGGGGTATTTGTCGGCGAAGGTAGCCGGGGGTAGCCCCACATGCGCCAGCAGGGTGTGTACCCGTGCCTGGATGCGGTCTTTTTCCCAGCGGAGCAGCGTCGGTACGACGGCGATATTTTCGGTGACGGTATAATGCGGAAACAGCCCCGTATGCTGAATAACGTAACCCATGCGGCGGCGCATCACTTCTAAAGGTTGCTGTGTAACATCTTCGCCATTGATAATAATCCGCCCCTCGTCCGGTTCGATAAGCCGATTAATCATGCGCAGGGTAGTCGTTTTGCCAGAGCCACTGGAGCCAATCAACGCTAAGGTTTGCCCCGTCTCCACCCGAAAACTCAAGCTGTCCACAGCGGTTGTTTTGCCAAAACGCTTGGTTAAATTCTGGATTTCTATCATATATTTGTACCATGTACGTGCGTAGCTGCTGTGCCTGTAATAGTCAAGACTTTATCTTCTGTCTGCTTCGGCTGCGCGTCTTAATGCTAAAAATGCTTCTTTTAATGGTTGTGAAATTGAACTTGTCGGCTCCGCCAAAACCATTGATTGATATATATTCAAGAACTTATTTCTCTGTCTGTGGAAGAAATGAAGATAGTGCCGAATAAATCCGATACAGTCTAAAATTGCAAATTCAACTCCTGTCTTTTCGTAAAGTGTTTTGGCAAATTCAATTACTTCCAATTCAATAATGTCGGTTGTAATAAAAATGTAATTGTCAATTTTGCTCTTTGATTTTGAAAGTTTTTGCAGCGCCACATTAATATCCGTTTTTGTAACTCGTTTAGCTTTCATTTCATAACAAGTAACAATTCTATTATCATTTGTAAGTATAATTTCAACATCACCGATTGAGCCTGTTTGTTGGTCTGCCGCATTATGTGCTTCAAGCAGTTTGTTTACTTCACCTATTTGATCTTTAATGGTTTGATATGCAGCGACAATCATTAAAACGGGCAGCCTACTTGAACCTTTGCAATTTAAGTGTTGAGATAAAAGCATGACAATTTCTTCCGTTGCAAGTGGTAATATATCGTCTGCTTGTTTAAGGTCAGCAATGAGCTGCTGCATTCGTTGTTCATCTTCGCCTTTAATGATGAGCAAAATTTTAATAATTTCTTGTAATACATTTTCTGGTTTCTCCTTTTTTGTATGAATAAGATCAAGTATTTCAAGCGTATATACATAAACTTCTCTTGGCCTGCCAATTAAAGCAAGGTCAATTGTTAAAAGCCTGTCAAGGTTTCTAAATGCTGGTGTTAAATATGCTGTTGTTGGGTTGCAAGGTAATTTGTATTTGTGAACTAACAGCTCAACAAATCTTTCGTCATAAAATCTTCCCGAATAGGTATCAGAACCTTCAATTTCTGTGTATGGCTTACGAATGTCAACTTGTGGATGATGAATTTTAGCAAGTAAACACGACATTAAAAACCGTATAGGTGCTTTATTTACATTACATCGGCAAATAAGCGCTACTTTCTCACTGGTTACTGATTTAACAACGCTTCTGTCTTGGTTTTGGAGTGCCTTTTGATAAAGCTTTTCTAATATTTCGGTTGGTGTAATGCTACTCATTAGGAAAAAGTGAATAAGTGTTTTTCGTTTTTAATTCGTTTATGTCATAATTGACCCACAGCACTTCTTGCCGAACGTCTTTTGTTGAATGAATTGTTTTTTCAGGGCTGTAAATTTTTGTCCACTTGTTTGAGGGATAAAGTTCTTCCATCAACTCACATTCATAGTTTGAAACCGCCGCAAGACCTTCAATGGAATTAAGCGTTTGGGCTAATGCTTCATGCTCATAGTCGTTCATTTCAAATCCGTATGATTTTGTATCGCCACGAGTTTCGTGAATGTAAGGCGGGTCGCAATAAAATAATGTTTCTTTACCGTCATAAAGTTTGATTACAGCAATAGCGGGACGATTTTCTATCTGAACTCTTAGAAGGCGTTCGGCGATAAAGTCAAGTTGCTCAACTCCACCAAGCCAACGGCTTACCACGCCACTCATACCTGCTCGGCTGGTATTTTTACAGTTTGCCCAGCGTCCAATGGAAGCGGTTTGTGCTAATCCTGTTCTTACCTGTCTTGCCCGAATGTAAAAACGCCTTGCTCTCTCAAGGTTTGTCAAATCGGGGTCTAATTCGCAAGCAAGTGCAAATTCTTCTCTTGAAAAGGGTGTCAAAGCTATTTGCTCAATCAGTGCTTCTTTTTCTTCTCTCAATACTCTGAAAAAATTTACCACTTCTCCATCTATATCATTATAAGTTTCAACAGGCGAAGGTTCTCTATTGAGCAGCACCGCCCCCGAGCCGGCAAAAGGCTCGCAATAATGCAAACAATCGGGCAACAATGGAAGCAACCAGTCCAGATGGGAAAATTTGCCACCATACCAACCAAAAGCAATCAGCTTTCTTGGCTTATTCAACTTGATTATTGGGGCAGGTGCTTTTCTTCCTTTGTTAGCTATGCTCATTTTAACTTGTTTTATGCAAAACTACCAACTTTTGGGAGTCGAGTTTTGCTTTGTATCGGGCTTAACCTAAATGTTATGCTGTAATGTGTCAATTGTCATTGTTCTCCACTCACCTCCCCACTACTTTTATCAGCATCCCCTTCGCCACCGGCGTATTGCGTTCCATACCATTGAGGATGGCGAGCTCGTCGAGCCGGTTGTCGGGCATCCCAAAACCGCGCAGGGTTTGTTCGAGTGTAGCATCGCGCTCTACGGTTTTGATGCGGATGCGCTCTGGTGCTGCGTTGAGTCGGGCGGAATCGGTCAGCGGCCGGAAATTACTCATACTGTTTTCAAAAATATTGCGCCAAGCGTTGAAATCATTGGCATAAGACAGCCCTTTCATCTTGTAAATCAGGTCATTGTATTGAATGAGGTAAATCAGCCCGCGCACGGTATTGCCGTCTTGGGTTCGTTGGTCTGTGAGTAGCACCGTGGCTGGCAATCCATTTACAGTCGTGTTTTGCCTATTTTGAACCCGGCGCGAGGTGTCCTGCGCAATGGCATTGGCAGCATCGGTCAGCGAGCGATGGGGTGCAATAGTCAGCAGTAGCAAAGCCTTGCCGTCGCGGGGTGCCATTTGTACCTGAGCAGGCGTGTTTTCGTACTGCCAGTCGCGGGGCACCGGAAATTGAAACTTGAGCTCCGGATGATAGAAAGTCCAGTTGTCCAAATATCCCTGGCGAGGGTCTTCGCCATACACCAGCCCGTCAATCATACGCAGGTAGGTTTCGCGGTTGACTTTAAACTGGGCGCTTGGTTGCTTTTGCTGCCATTTATTGGCTAATTGATAGACCTTCTGGTTGCGGTCGGTGGGGTCGGGGTGCGTCGAAAGGAAGGTTGGCACGCTGCCGCCGTCGCCACTTAGCCGCCGGATGGTGTTAAAAAAATTCGCCATTTCACGAGCGTCGTAGCCAATTTTGGTCGAGTATTCTACGCCGAGCTGGTCGGACTGGGTTTCGTGGTCGCGCCCGAATTTCAGCATCAACAATCCCAACCCTTGCGAAGCCACATCCGCGTATTGCGCAAAGTCATTGGAGACGACAACGCCCAGCAGCAAAGCACCCTGCATCAAAATCTGCGAGCTATACTGCCGCGCCGAATGCCGCGCCGTGATGTGCCCAATTTCGTGCCCCAGCACTCCAGCAAATTCGGCTTCATTGTTGAAATGCGCCAGAATGCCCCGCGTGAAATACACATAGCCCCCCGGCACTGCAAAGGCATTGACTACCGGCGAATCGAGTATTTGAAATTTATAATCCAGCTCCGGCCGGTGCGAAACCCGCGCCATCTCAGTGCCTTTTTGTGTAATGAAGTTTTGCAAGGCCTCATCATTGTAGCTACCGAAAGCAGCAATAATCTCTGGATTGTACTGAATGCCCATCGCCACTTCTTGATCTTTACTGAGCAGCATCAGTTCTTTTTTGCCCGTTACTGGGTTGACGGCACACGAAGACAACGCAAGCAACAAGGCAGTTGTCAGTACGCAAATAAGCGAAGCGGATAATCGTAACATAAATTGATTGTTTTTTGTCACAGAAATATAGAAAAATTCCGGTAATTCGACAGATTTTTTTGCGTTTCCGCAAATGTGAGAAAAAAATCAGCACGGAAAGAAGCGGATCTACCGTGGCAGGTTATTTTAGCATCCGAAAATTAATGTACCATTTACTACTCGACCATGATTACTGTAAAAAACGCTACATCTATCGTGCTGGATTATGCCTTAGATTTTGGCACGAAACTGGTACCACTACGCCAGGCCGCAGGTTATGTGCTGGCAGAAGACTTGAATGCTGACCGCGATTTTCCGCCCTTCGACCGAGTGACTATGGATGGTATTGCTATTCGCTACCGTACTTTTGCTAATGGCGAGCGCGATTTTCTTATCGAAGGCACACAGGCCGCAGGCGTACCGCAAATGAAACTGCGCAATAGCGACAATTGCCTTGAAGTGATGACTGGCGCCATCTTACCACAGGGCGTGGACACCGTAATCCGCTACGAAGACCTCGAAATCGAAAATGACATCGCCCGCATTGTGAGCGACGACGACCTGCGCGAAGGACAAAACATCCATCGGCGTGCACACGACCGCAGCCAAGGCGAGCTTATCCTAGCACCGGGGCGGCTGCTCTCGCCCGCAGAAATTGCCGTGGCCGCTACCGTCGGTAAGGCGCAGATTCGAGTAAAAAAACCACCACAAGTGACCATCATCGCTACCGGCGACGAAATTGTACCTGTGGAAGCAACGCCACTTACCCACCAGATTCGGACTTCTAATACCTGGGCAATCAGTGCATTATTAGCAAAATGGAAAATAGAAGCAACTCAACTACACCTACCCGACCACCAGGAACAAACCCTCGGCGGGTTGCGCACCGCACTCAATCAATCCGATGTACTCATTCTCAGCGGCGGCGTTTCCGAAGGTAAATTCGATTACGTACCCAAAGCACTGACTATGCTGGGTGTTAAAAAACTGTTTCATAAAGTGCAACAGCGCCCGGGCAAACCCTTCTGGTTTGGGCAGGCACCCAACGGCACGGTTGTCTTCGCGTTACCAGGCAACCCCGTTTCTGCATTCATGTGTACGGTGCGATACTTAGAACCCTGGCTAAGGGCGAGTTTGGGCTTGTCGCCGATGGAAAAAAAGATAGCCGCCCTGTCGGAAGATGTTGTATTCAAACCCAATCTGACGTATTTCTTGCAAGTGCAAATTACGACCGATGACCTTGGCCGCCCTTGGGCAAAACCCTTAGCAGGCGGGGGTTCTGGCGATTTGGCCAACCTTACCGAAGCCGACGGTTTTCTAGAATTGCCAGCCGGACGCGAGCGCTACGCCGCAGGCGAGGTTTTTGCTTACTGGGGCTACCGCTGAGTTATTTCGATAGGAAACATTCGTTACTAAATTTTAAAAAACAGCATGTGTATTTAATTGATAATGTGTAATTTGCGATTTTGCGCGCTTGGTAGTAGCCTCGCTGCTGGGATTGGGACCTTGTTATTTGCTATTTAGTTAGATGTTTATATAATTGTTAATCAATGAGTTGTGCTTTAAAAAAGCATTACATCCAAGTACTTACCGCTGCATGGTTCAAATTTGTTGATTAATCTTGAACAATCAATTTCTGCGTTAACAGCGTTCCATCCGAAAATCGAATAGCTACTAAATATAGTCCATTGGCTGCATTTGATATATCTATTGATTTGAATCCGTTGAAAGAGTCGGTGTGAACCAACCGCCCCAGGGCATCAAAAATGTGAACGCTACCGCTACGCTCGGTTTCCATTGTAAAAATACCGCTGGTTGGATTAGGATACATGCGCAAGGTTGCTGCTACTTTGTTTTCTTCATGTGCTGCAGTGGTGCACACAGAAAACATATCGCCATAGTCTCGGTAGTGCGGAATGTTGGGAATAGTGGCAAAATTCAAAGAAGGCAAGGTCACACCATGCTGCACCAGATCGCTCGCCAGCCCCGGGCAATCCGGATTATTTATTACATGCAAATTGTAAGTACTGCTGGTGCTGGCGATATAAATCTTGCCATCGGGCGCCAGCGCTGCTAAGTAGAAAATGGTCGGAAAAGGATTCCTGAAGCCATCCCATTCGGCGATCGTCACTCGACTGGCAGCGATGTCTGTTGCCTCTAAGTCATATTGGAAGACTTTGGTGTAAGCAGAAAGGTATAAATAACGCGAATTTGGGGAAATTGCCGCGCCTCCAAATGTGAAATCATGATCGGTGATTTCAATAAGCAGAGGATTGGATAGTTCTCCGGTTGCCGCATCAAAATCAAAGATATTTAAGCCATTATCGGAATGAAATCGAGTATATTTTTTTCTATTCGGAGAAAAAGCAGCTTGCCCCACAACGTCTTTATCACTCCATACTCTGCCAATACATTGTTTAATGGGTTCGCTTAGTCCATCTTTTGTTACCAATATTTTGTAATAACAATTGGAATGAATCTCGGGCATAATGACCCACCAATCCACTCCATTCGAGTGTCTGGCAGCCTGAAGATTAGCCCTTGCCAACGTATCTTGAATAGCGATTTGATTTTTTAGAACAACTGCCCCAAGTCCGTCATCCTGGGACATGTCTATCACATGATACAGTAAATGCTGCGGTGCATGCCCCCGATAACCGGGTGTGTCAAACCGGGTTCGCTGCATATCAATATTAAAAACATAAAAAAGATCCTCTGAGCCAGGAGCAGGAATAGACAATACGCCTTGTACATAAGGGCTTCCACTTTTCACACAATAAAATTGATTGATCCACCCCGGATTGATCGAATCGCCATTTGCCATGATTTCGTGCGCGGCATTTACAATAAAGCACCCATTGCAATAAAAAAGCAGATTACCGTTTTTATCATTCATACTGGTATTAGAGCCTTCCATGTGAAAGTCTTCAACGGTGTTAATATTAAAAACTTCTCGATTTCCATTATTAAATCCTAATACTATTGCTATTCCGCCAGGTATAGAAGAATTGTCATCATAACCAATAATCCAATTTGCATCGTGTTTATCTTGGGCATGAAGTAAATAGGAAAAGCAAGTAAGTGTTGCCAAAAAAAGTAAAATTTTCGGTAGTGTTACAGAATGTATGCTGATTTTAGGCAGCATTTTTCAAGTGAATAT
>CALMSO010000071.1 GCA_937872385.1 uncultured Saprospiraceae bacterium | reverse complement strand
TTTGAAGCACCCACATAGGGGCTATACACGCAATATTGCGTGTACACAGATGTTGGTGGCAAGGCCTGGACGACAGTGCTAATAATTAGCTTTAGGAAATATTAAAGGACTCTAAAAGAAAAAAAATGCCAACATACAAAGAATTTTATACTCAATTTGGTTTAAAAGAAAATCCATTTGCATCATTTACAACAGAAAATGAAGGGCAACGCTTTTCAAAAACTTTTATAAAGCCAAACGACTATGAAACCATTTTAGAAAATTTTTCACAGAAAAACTCTATCCTACTTACAGGTGATAGAGGAACGGGCAAAACTGCTTTGATTAAAGATTTTATCAGCAAGATAGATGGCAATAATTCTATCATAGTTCACATTATTGACTTCTCTTCCTTAAAGCAAGATTACGAACTCAAAGACTTTTATAAGTTCGTAATAGTAAATCTTTCAGTTTCCCTTTTTGCAGCTCTTGCAGACAAACAAAGTAGAGTCACAAAATTGAACAAAGAAGAAAAGCTTCTCCTTTGTTACTTACTCAAAAATTTTGTTCCCCAAATATCAAAACGACAGCTTCGTGAACAAATTGAAAAGGTTCAAATTGCTTGGTGGAAGAGGACTTACAAGAAAGTTGAAAATGTAGTAAGAGGAATCTTTAATTATGGGGCAACAACCGGTGGTGCTTTTATTGACGACTATATTGCAAGACATTTTACCGGATTACCACCTCTTTCCGACAGTGTTAAGATAAAAGACTACTTTCCTGAACTTCCTATAAACATTGAAGAGGAATTTATTGACCAAGAAGCATCATATAATTTAATGCTGCGGATAATTTCTTTAGCAAAACATCTTGACTTTGAGAGAATCCTAGTTGTATTCGACCGTGTAGACGAAGACTCAAGATTTATGAATGATGCGGAACTCATATCAGAATTTATTGTCAAAATTCTAACTGATAATAAATTTCTTTTAGAGCCAGACCTTCAAGTAGTTTTTTCAACATGGGTTACACCATTCAACTATATCAAAGACCAAGTAAGAACTCAAAAGCATTACTGTCCTACCCTAAATTGGACAGACTCAGACTTGATTAAGGCACTCAATAAAAGATTGTTTGCATATTCAGACGATACGGTTTCTGACTATAAAATACTCTTTGCCGACACCGTAACAGAGGATGAAATCATACAAGTTTTTCAATTAGCAAATAACAATCCTAGAGATTTGTGGCACATTTTCAATGCACTTTTCAAAACCCAATATGAATTTGATGCAAATTCGAATAAGATTACTAGTGCCGCAATTCCGAAAGCGCTCACTCAATTCGTTACAACATTCAACTACTATGAGTATTATCCGAAAAAATCAAATGCAAGAGCAAACTCAATGGACATATACTCATATGCTAATCACCTACTAAAGCTTGAATCAGAAACTTTCACAAAGAACCAACTTAACGATAGAGCTCAAACAGGAAGCTCGACAAATAATTATGTAGTGAGCATGGAAAGAATTGGATTAATTGGTGTTTACAATCAAACAGGCGGTGTAGTTTATTACAAAATAAAAGACCAAAAAGTAATCTATGCTCTTAAAAACGGACTTGAAATTAAAAGGGACTAATCACAGAAGTAGCCCAGCCGCTAACAGCCGTTTGGCGTCATGCGGGGTGATGTGCTTAAATTCAAGTGCAGTGATCCTATTTGGCTTTAGCGGTAGGTTGAAAGTAAAGTGCTTTTAAACCCGCTACTTCTCATACACGCAAACCGTTGTCAGTAATGTTTTCACGCCACTTACCATTTAACAGACTGATTCACAAACAGTCTTCACACTGATTTGACTTGCGGTGAATAATTTTTATAATCACCGCATTTTTGCGGAGAATAATGCCTATATTTGCCGCAAGAACAACTTTGGACAGTGGCAAAATACATTTACCAATACAAAAACTGGACGGAATTTACTTGGCGGGAAACCGACATCAATGCCATTTTTGGTGAAGTCCGCAACTTGCAAGGCAAGATTATAGGGCAAATGAACACGCTTGGTTTTGCAACGAAAGAAGAAGCGACACTTGCAACTTTAACTCTTGACGTTATTAAATCCTCTGAAATCGAGGGAGAAAAACTCGACTACGACCAAGTTCGTTCGTCCATAGCAAGACGTTTGGGTATAAACATAGCAGGACTAATTCCTGCAAACAAAAACGTAGAAGGTATTGTGGAGATGATGCTTGACGCAACTCAAAATTACCAGAAGCCGTTAACAGACAACCGACTCTTCGGGTGGCATTCGGCGCTTTTTCCTACTGGACATAGTGGTATGCACAAAATTGAAGTAGGTTGCTATCGAACCGGTGAAATGCAAATTGTATCGGGAGCGATGGAAAAAGAAAAAATCCATTATGAAGCCGTTCCTGCAAACAAGGTAAAGGAAGAAATGGGTATTTTTTTAAAATGGTTTAATGACAATTCCCCTATTGACCCTGTTCTAAAAGCTGCAATTGCTCACTTTTGGTTTATCATTATACATCCATTTGACGATGGAAACGGAAGAATTGCAAGAGCGATTTCTGATTTAATGCTTGCCCGTGCTGACAAAACAACAGAACGATATTACAGTATGTCAAGCCAAATTTTAGTTGAGCGGAAACAGTATTACGAAATTCTACAAAAAGTTCAACATAGCAGTGGAGATATTACAGACTGGTTAGACTGGTTTTTGCATTGTCTTAAAAATTCACTTTTAGTAACAGAAACGACTTTGCAAAAAATATTACGTAAAACTGAGTTTTGGAAAATTCACGAGCATACTGTGTTTAATGAAAGACAGAGATTAGTGTTGAACAAACTGTTTGACGGATTTGATGGGAAATTGAAATCATCTAAATGGGCAAAGATTGCTAAATGCTCACCTGATACAGCATTACGCGACATAAAAGATTTAATTGACAAGGGAATATTGCGACAAGAGCAACAGGGCGGACGAAGCACAAACTATGAACTTACGGACTTCTGAAAGTAACACGACCGCCAACATCGGTTTGCCGCAATGGCGGGTGACGTGCTTCGGTTGACAGTTTTTTCGTATAATTGAAGTACGGTTCTTCGTATTGAGTTCATTGCTAAAAAGCCCGCCCGAACGCAAAGCCGCAAAACATTGTTCAAGTTAAAACGACACTATAGTAGAATGAATTACAAAGACGTTGCTGAAAGAATAATTGAACTAAAAAAGTCAGACTTGAAATTTCGTGAAAAGCTTATCGAAAATGGAAAACTTGGCGAAGGCTACAATAAAGAAATGGCGAAAATTCACAACAAAAATGCAAAAATCCTAAATGAAATAATAGATGAAATTGGTTATCCTACAGTTGAAAAAGTAGGCAAAGAAGCGAGTGAAGCAGCTTGGTTAATAATTCAACACTCCATCGAACAGCCGGAATTTATGAAAAAGTGTGCAGAACTATTGGAAATTGCGGTTAGAGAAAATAAAGTGGACTCAATAAATTTGGCATATCTAACTGACCGAATAGCAGTATTCGAAGGTAAGCCACAACTTTACGGAACTCAATTTGACTGGGACGAAAACGGAGAAATGAACCCTAATCAATTTGACGACATAGTAAAGGTCGATCAAAGAAGAAAAGCATTTGGTTTTAACAAGCTTGAAGAACAAACCGAGATTATGAAAGAAAGGGTGAAAAATGAAAATCAACGACCACCAAAAGATTTTGAAGAAAGAAAACGGAAATATGATAATTGGAGAAAATCTGTAGGATGGATAAAATAAAACCAGCCCATAACACTATATAAGCGTAATGCGAGCTAAAGTGCTAAATATAAACGAATTGAATATTAACAAACATAAGGTTAAGCCGAAAGTAACGTGCTTCTAATTCCGCACTGCTCTTATACTTTACCGTTACCCACCCCACGACTCCTTTTTGTAAATCACAAAATACTGAAATACAAGTGATTGTATAAATTACAATGTGTCGTTTTTACCTAAAAACAGCATAAACCCGCAAATAACAATAGCCCGAACTGCGCACAGTCCGGGCCATTGTTATTTATACTTACGCGGTCGCTTATGGTCTGCTCACTTTCGGGATATTAATCGCCGGGAAGTTTTGCTCGAGGTACATTTTATTATACTTCGCAATGTCTTCCGTAATGAGTTTATTCATCGTGTTGCGGTGGGTGTCCCATTCGCGCACTAAATCGCTGAGGCGTTCTTTGGCGCCGCCGGTCACTTTCGGATTGTACTGATCTACGCGGCCGCGCAGGTTCATCATCTCGGCGGTCATGCGATTGTAGAAGTTAATTACATCCTGGAAAGTCTTTTGCTTCGGCTGGATGATCATTTCTTCCCACTCGTTGATTTTTTTGATGACGTCTTCGCCAATTTTTACTAAATCTTTCGCGCCGTCCACATTCTTGAGCGAAGCGTTCAGGTTCTGAATCTGCTCGCGCACTTCGCGCATGTTGTTCACAGCATTGTGCGCTTCTATGATGGTGCGGTCGAGTTGTACGAGCACTTCCTGCTGGGCGGCATAGTCCTGCGGGGTAGCCTCCACGCGGGGGTCTTTCACTACGGTAACGGCTTGCTCCACGTTGCCTTCCGGTGTTACGAGGCGCACTTTATAATCGCCCGGTGCCACACGGCTACCGCGATAATCGCCATTGATGAATACACCCGGCACGCCCGGCGCGGTTTCCCGCCGGAAATCCCACACGAAGCGGTTTACGCCTTTTTTGGCATCAAAGACTGGCTCGGGCTGCGGCCCGCCTTCGTAGCGCTTGTAGTTTTTATCCGCTTTGTTTTTGTAGGTGCGAATGATGTTGTCGTTTTTATCCAAAATGAGCATGGTCAGCTCGGTGTCGCTCATGTCCTTTGGCAAGTAGTAATGAATAAGCACTCCGCTCGGCGGGTTTTCACCCAGCGGCGTATCGCCCCGATAACGGCCGCCCTCTACGAGGTAGGCGGGCTTGGATTCGAATACGCGCATATCGTTGGCGAGTTTGCCCATGCTTTGCTGAATAGGGCCGAGGTCGTCGAGCACCCAAAACGAGCGGCCAGAGGTAGCCGCAATCAGGTCGTTGTCTTGGATTGTCAAATCCGTGACGGGTACGACCGGTAGGTTCGACTGAAACTTCTGCCAGTTTTTGCCATTATCGAACGAAACGAACAACCCACGCTCGGTACCGGCGTAGAGCAAGCCCGGCTGCTTGCGGTCTTCGCGCACCACGCGCACAAAGTCGTTTTTGTCAAAACCATTGGTAATTTTCGTCCAGGTCTTGCCCCAGTCGTTGGTGTAATAGACCATCGGCGTGAAGTCGTCGAATTTATAACGTGTAGCTACTACATAGGCTGCCGACGGATTGTGCGGCGAGCTTTCGATGGCATTGATCAGCACTTCGCCGAGGTTGGGCGGAGTTACGTTGGTCCAGTTTTTGCCTTCATCACGGGTAAGGTGCACGAGACCGCAGTCGCTACCGGCCCACATCACGCCCGCCTGGTGCGTGGAAGCTGCGAGGTAGGAAATCGTATTGTAAATTTCGCCGCCGGCACCTTCGTTGGTGAATGGCCCACCGCCATCATCCTGTTTAGCTACTTCATTGCGTGTCAAGTCGGGGCTAATTTCGCGCCAAGTGATGCCGCCATCTTCGGTGCGCAACACTTTTTGAGCCGCATGATAAATCACTTTCGGGTTTTGCGGTTGCGCTACGATGGGCGCGTTCCAATTGAAACGGTACTTCTGCTCGCTGGGTTTGGTGCCAAGTCCAAGGCGAGGATAGGCCATAATGTCTTTCGACTGGCGGGTGGTCTGGTCAAACTCTTGAATATAACCTTGATAACAGCCGCCATAAACGAACACCGGGTTGTCAGGGTCAAAGGCTAAGAAAGCACATTCGCAACCAGCCGCTGCATACCAGTCCTTGTCGCTGATACCCGCGCCGAGGGTGCGGTTGGGCACGGCCACCGAGGAGTTGTCCTGCTGCCCAGCATAGATGAAGTAGGGGAAACGATTGTCGGTAATAACGCGGTAGAACTGCGCAGTCGGCTGATTGTACAAAGTGGACCAAGTCGTGCCGCCATTGAAAGTAATCTCGGCACCGCCGTCGTCCGCGAGGATGATGTTCTGATTGTCATTCGGATTGATCCACATATCATGGGTATCGCCGTGGCCCACACTGATGCGCGCGAACGTACGGCCGCCATCGGTGGACTTGAGCATGGGCGCATTCAATACGTACACCGTTTCTGGGTCAATCGGATCGGGAAAAATTTCGATGTAATACCAAGCGCGGGTGATGGTAGCCCGATCTTTGCTCGTTTGCCGCCAGGTTTCACCGCCATCGTCCGAGCGATATACGCCTGCTTTGTCACCTTCGGCTTCTAAGTTGGCATACACTACATCAGGATTGGCGCGCGATACTGCAATCGCCGTTTTGCCTAATTCGGCAGGTAAGCCTTTGGTCAGTTTGTTCCAAGTTTCGCCGCCATCGGTAGATTTGTACAAACCAGAGCCTTTGCCGCCGCTCACGGCTCTCCAGGGCAGGCGAATGTGGTCCCACATGCCCGCGTAAAGCACCCGTGGGTTGTGATAGTCCATGCTCAGTTCGCTGGCGCCGGTGTTTTCGTCCACGTACAGCACTTTTTTCCAAGTTTTACCGCCGTCGGTGCTTTTATAGACACCGCGTTCTTTGCTTTTGCCGTGTACCGGCCCTTGCACCGCTACGTACACTAAGTCGGCATTTTTCGGATGGATTTGAATGCGCGCAATTTGCCGCGAATCAGGCAAGCCAATGTGATGCCAGGTTTTGCCAGCATCCGTAGATTTGTACATGCCATCGCCAGGCGAGGTCATCACACCGCGTACCGCGTGCTCACCCATGCCCACATAAATCACGTTCGGGTCAGAATCCGCAATGGCAATAGCGCCAACGGAACCCGTTTTGAAAAAGCCATCGGAAATATTTTTCCAGCTTTGCCCGGCGTTTTCGGTTTTCCAAACGCCGCCGCCCGTATAGCCTGCGTAATAGGTCATCGGATCGTGCGGCAGCCCTACGGCAGCTACGCTACGCCCGCCTCGGAAAGGCCCAATGTTGCGCCATTTCATGCCATGAAACTGCTCGGAGAGCTGGTCGGGAGCCAATTTAGGTGCCTCCTGCGCAAAAAGGGAAGAGATGAATACAGTGAGCACCAACAAGATGCTCCAGGTGTTTTTAAATTTCATTGTTCGATGCATTTTTTTGGAAATTAGACATTGTTTCAGGAAATAGTTTTCCTGAAAGCCATTAGAATCGGAATTTCGGTAACAATTTTTCAAAAAAACAGTATTTCTGTTGCCAGCATATTCAGCGAATTATAAGTAATGGGACATTGTTATTTGTTAATTAGGGAAAGATTAAAGAAGGTTAAATAGGGGAATAAGGACATTGTGTCCCGTCCTGAAATCTGATATCTAAAATCTATCGTCTATTATCTAAAATTTGCGTACTGATAACCAAGCATTTATGCGCTTTTTTATGCAAAATAATTATGTCCATATTCTTAAAAATGGCTAATGCAGTAGCAGTCTGGCCTGCCGGTTTTCACGGCCGGAGCGCCATTGCAATAGATAGGTGCCTTTCGGCAAATGTGCCAATTCTACCGGTACGTGGCCTGAACCTTGGAGTCGTGTCTGATGCACCATTTTACCTTGTATATCAAATACTTGCAAATATGCAGCAACTGGATTCGGAGCGTCAGCAAGGTCTAGGAAAACCGTACCCGAAGAAGGATTGGGGAAGACCCGCAAGGCATTCGCGGCAAGCGCCGGAGTAGGAACCGCCACGGTAGTTTCAATCTGAAAATCCCAGATGCCGCGGCCGTAGGTACCAAAGCGTACGGTATTTTCGGCAGCCACAAACTCGACCGACCAGTAGGTTTGTGCGGGGGCACAATGCCCTGCCATATCGTACCAGCGCTCGTCAGCTTGCACGTACACGAAAGGCCCGGCTTCGGTAGCAGCAAAAAGCAGGCTCTCATCGGTGTTGGCGGCTAGCCCCAGCACCAAAGTAGCTGGCAATCCCGTGGACATGGGCGTGAACGTGCGGCCGCCATCCACAGACTTGTACACCGGCGGATTGGAATAGCCACTGCCACCGAGATAGACGGTGCCTATTTCGGTGCGGGAAGGATAAATCGTTTGCCCGTAAAGGTAATGCCCGTCGGGTACGAAGTTGAGGTTTTGTGTCCAGTGCTGACCAGCAGTTACAGAATAGAAAAAACGGCCATTGGTGGTAGCTACGTACCACAGGTCAGGATTGAGCGGCGAGGCCGCCATCGCAGAAATAACGCCTCCGCCCGACTGCGCATGGAAGTCGAATGGCAATTGAGAAGCATTAATGCGCTGCTGATTAACTGCCTCTAAACGAATCAAGTGCGAGCCTCTGCCACCATCTACATTGCCACCGGCCAAGTACACCACATCTTCTTCGGGCAGCGGCGAGGGCATGAGCGGCGGCAGCCAAACTGAAGTATGCTCGGAGTTCACTTCGTAGTTAGCCATCCAGCGGCCTGTGCGCGGACTGGCATAATAAGAAACATCTCCACCGGGATAGACCGTCCAGAGTGAACGCCCGTTGCGAGAAAATACGAGGTGCCCGTAGTCCCCAGAAATTACTTGATCGAAGGAAAGTACGCCTGCAGTTTGTAGTTGTGAACTAATCTGCAAACCCTGGTCTTGCGAGCCGGCATAAACATAGTGTGGACTATGCGGGTCGGTGCGTACGCTATAATACTGGCTGGTATTCAAGCCCCAGAGGCTGATATTGTTTTGCGAAGCAAGAAAATCGGACGAAATCGTCAGCCCGCCGTGGTGGCTAATCAATAGAAAAGGCGTACCAGTAGCGGTATTGAATTCGGCAAAATGCATCATATCGGCGTGGAGTTTGCCCGCCACGTTATTGTAATAATCCCACCAATTATTGATTTTCAGCCAGTTGGCACCACCATCTAAGCTGCGATAGCACTCTACTTCGCCCATCAGCAGCGCATCCGGGTTGGATGGCGAGACATACAGCCCTACTTCCCAGGGTTTTTTTGGCAAAAAGCCTTTGACCGTCCAGTTTTTCCCATAATCATCGCTGGTATGCACCCGAATCGTCCCATTGGTCGTCGTGTAAGTGTACAAGCGCGTCAGCCCATTGCCCGACCAAGCCACCACATTGGCAGGCGCAGTGTTCAGGCGCAGTTCGGTACCTTGGTTGAGCACTTCAATGGCATCGGTTGTAGGATTAATACGAGAAATGACAGCAAAACCGTTGGTGTTTTTTTCCATTAGCAAAAGCTCGCCGGAGTGGTGCGGTTTGTATAATTGCAAATTATCGAAATCCCTGGTGGGAAAGGTTTTTACAGCTTGACAAGTAGTGCCCTGATCCACAGATTTGTACAAAACAACGTCGTTCCAATAATTGGCTCGCCCAAAAAAATACAGACTCCGGGCTTCGTCATCCAGCAGCACCGGGCTGTGAAAATCGCCCCAGCGATCGGCGTACGACAAGCCTTCGGCAGGCGTCCAGGTATAGCCGTCATCGTCGGAATAATGTGGCATCCGGCCGGCAAAAGCGAGTAATCTGCGCCCGCCTATACGCGGAATAAAGCGCAACAAACCAGGATTGAACTGCAAATCTTGATTGACCACTTGCCACCGGGAGCCGTTGCGGGCCCCACGCCAAAGCGTACCACCGGCGGAAATGAGCCAAATTTCGTCGCTGAGCGGATCGTATTCGGTATCAAAAACGCTGCCCGCTTGATTGCCGCTGCCGCGCTCCTGCCAGCGGCCCTGCAATTGACCATTGGCTACAGTGAGTACATCGCAGGCGGAGCGGCCTTGCAATGCGCGGGGTTTTGCTGTGTGGCGTTGCAGGCGGTTTTGGTATTCTATTTGTCGCCAGTCGGTGTCGGGGGCGCTTTGGTGCATCAGCTCAAACCAGGCTTCGCGGCGCAGGCGTTCGTTACCTTCTTCTTGGTGCGTGGGCACCGGCGGCAGCGCTCGGTGGAGTGTACTGTCGGTCGAGAGGATAGTTGCAATGAGCATCCCTGCGGCGCACAGGAAAAGCAGTCTTTTCATAATAGTAATACTTGTAGCAATTGGTCAGGGCAAATGCGCAGCCATCATGGACTATTGAAATCTTCCAGTCCACTTCATTATTCAATCATGGAACGAATTCCAATATCCTTCGGGTACTTCTGCGGATTCACAATATTTTATTGGCTTCTGCAAATATAATGAATTCTTTTTGTAGGTAAAAATCACTGGCCACAGCCATGATAGCTCCGACCATCCCGCTCGGCCTCGGCGGTGTAGGTAAATGCTTCGCCCGACATGGTATCGGTGCAAGGCAAGGGTACTATTTTGATGCGTAAAACGCTCGTTTGGTCGGCTGTCAGGTTTTTTTTTGTAACAAAAACAATAGTATCGCCCGATGCGACCGGTGCTGCGTAAGGATAGACGACCAATTCTTCCGGAGTGCGAAAAAGAATGCTGTCCGATTCGATCTGTACCATCCAGAAAGGCTCATTGCCTCGGCAAAACCAGGTTTTGTCAGCAGCGAGGGGCATTGCTCCCGATGCCTCCGGTGGGCGAGTTTTGCAGCCGGATACTAATAGCAGCCCGATACTCAAGCGCATTGACCAGTAAAGTAGCTGATGGTATTTTTTCATTGCAAAATGATAATAACTCGATTGTAAAATTCTGTTTTTCAATATTTTATACAAATAAAAAACGATTTATATATTGTTTGACAACTTAATTTATCTGGTACGACCGGGCAAGGATTCGCAACATTCTACTAAAAATACTATATTTGCTATGAACAGTTAGAGCCGTACTTCATAAAAACGCTCCGATTACCATTTTTATTCACTAATCAAACGCACCTTCGGTAACCATGCAAAGATTGTACGACAAAGTATTCGAAAACAATAGAGATTGGGTAAAACGCAGCACCGACGAAGATCCCAATTTCTTCCTAAAACTCTCGCAAGAGCAACATCCCGACTTCCTATGGATTGGTTGCTCCGACAGCCGGGTGCCCGCCAACCAAATTATGGGGCTACAGCCCGGTGAGGTGTTTGTACATCGCAACATTGCCAATATTATACCCAATACCGATATCAATGTGCACTCCGTCATTCAGTATGCAGTTACGGTGCTTGAAGTAAAGCACGTTATCGTTTGTGGTCATTACGGCTGCGGCGGGGTGAAGGCGGCCATGCAATCCAAAGACCTCGGCAAAATCAATATGTGGCTGCGCAACATCCGGGACGTATATCGGCTGCACTACGACGAACTGGAAGCCATCGAAGATATGAACGCCCGTACTAATCGCTTAGTGGAACTCAACGTGCAGGAACAGGCTATCAATGTCATCAAAACCTCTTTTGTGCAGAAAAGCTTCATCGAAAAAGGCTTCCCGCTCGTGCACGGCTGGGTGTATGACATCGGCAATGGGCTTTTAAAAGATTTGAAAATTGATTTCGAAAAGGTATTGCAAAATATCCAGAAAATT
The DNA here is from genome assembly GCA_937872385.1 of uncultured Saprospiraceae bacterium. Classification (GTDB taxonomy): domain Bacteria; phylum Bacteroidota; class Bacteroidia; order Chitinophagales; family Saprospiraceae; genus JADJNW01. Next base: position 85,473 of record CALMSO010000071.1, on the reverse strand, counting down.
TATCGCATCGCCTGAAAGGGCTATCAATGGGTAACTGCTTATTTTTCGATTGCTACCGACACCAAGCGGCTGTTAAAAGCAGGTGGCAAATCTCCGGTTTGTACGCCCAGCGCAAATATATAGGCTCCTACCGGCAGCTCCGGGGTCACTATTGTAGCTACGACAGCCTCCTGAGCCTGTGGCTTCAGTAAATGCAAGGGCTTATCGAATTGCAATACGGCAAAATCGGCCACCATTTCCCGCTGCGGGTCGTACCATACCCCGACAAAACGCACCGGCATCTCCCCTACCCCAAGCCGAATGGTATGCGCATACGGATTTTCGATGACCAATGTAAACCGCCAAGCTTCTCCTTGCCGAAACACAGGCGCTTCGACAAAATCCAACCGTACTTTCTGCGCTATTTGCAAGCTGTCTGCTATATGCAACACGACCGTTTTACGAGTCAATTCCGTTTTGTGGCAATCCGTACAATCCCAATTGGGTTGCCCCGCGATGAGCACGCGCCGGTTGTGCAATTCTTTTTCCCAATCCCAAATATCAAACTGGTTTTTCCGATAGTTGGCATCCGTAAAAGTATAAGGCTGCTCGCCGGTATAAAAAGCATACATAGCGGGGTCGCGGTAGGAATTTTGAAAAACCACGGGTAGCCCTTTGGCTTGCTTTTGCAATTCACCCGTCCAGGCGCTGCGATGGAAATCGCTTTTCATCTGAAAAAGATTATTTTTCAGCAAAGCTATGCGAGCGACCAACAATAACAACACCGTGGCCACCGCCAAACGCTGCACCCACAGCGCATAATGCGGCCGCTGCTGGGCTTCTCGCCAAACGATAATGACAAACGGAATGCTCAGAATGACCGTCCACTGTGGCTCCACATGCCCTTTGGAGGTGGTGTAGAGAAAAAACAGCCAAAACCCAAAAATGATATAATAAAATGCGCGCTCCAAGGCATCGGCCGGGCGCCGGCGCCAGAGTGCCAGCACAATCATCGGAAACAGAAAAGGACTGAAAACGACCAACTGATTGAGTAGGTAGGTCAGGGTATGCTTGAGTTCGTAAGGATCGTCGCGCCCGACCAAATGATAGCGAAACGATGGGAAATCCTGGGCGTATTGCCAATATAAATGTGGCACGAAGAGTAGCGCCCCGAAAACAGACGCCGCATAAAAACGCGGATGCAGCAGCAGCCGCCAGTTGGACAACAGGGTGAAAAAAATGAGCAGCACGCCGTGGTATTTGCTATACAAAAGCAGCGCCATGCACAGCCCCAGCAGCAAGGTGTGTGTCCAAGTGGCTTTTTCTACAAACCGCTGGTACAGCCAGAAAAACCACACCGTAAAAAACAGCAGCGGCGCATCGGGCGTAGCAATAAAACCATAGACTTGCAGCATCGGCATGGCCGCCAGCAGCCCGATGAGTAGCCAAACTTCCGCTTTTTTTTGCGGCTGCCCCAGCAGTAGCCAGATGCCATAAAAACTGCCCAATTGCAAGGCAATAGTGCCTGCCCGCACGCCCAATTCATTGGCAAACAGGGCATACCCGCCGCGAATCAGCGCTGCTATCATCGGCGGATGATCGAAATACCCCCAAGCCAACTGTCGAGCATATACCCAATAGTACGCTTCGTCGGGGTCCAATTGCGTAAAAGCGGCCTGTGCTGCATTGAGCAAGCCCCAAGCTACCAAAAAAGCAAAAAACAGCCGTTGCCCTTGTTGTTCGCCAAACATCCTGCTATTTTTTTAATCATCCCTCACTTGAACCTGTTTCTGCCCGATATTGTCTTTCATACAATGCAATGCTAAAATTCGGGTAAATTTATAGAAAAAGTGTGCCCGGAACAAGGAATGACCCCCTTTTCAATTGGCAATGACGTGCTTATTTGTGCTCAAAATATTGCTTTTCAATACTTTACAAAATCGAAAATCGAACCTCAAAAATCGTAAATACCATTAGGCGGTATGAATCAACGACAGCTTTTTCTACAACATGTAGCCCAAACCAGCGACGCGCCATTAGCACTCGAAATAGCGCGCGCCGAGGGCTTGTTTTTGTACGATGCACACGGCAAGGCCTGGCTCGATTTGATTGCCGGTATCGGAGTGAGCTGCCTTGGGCATCGGCATCCGCGGGTGGTAGCTGCCGCCAAACATCAATTGGACAAGTATTTGCATACGATGGTCTATGGCGAATTTATCCTTTCGCCGCAGGTACAATTGGCAAAACGGATCACCGATCATCTGCCCGAGCCACTGGATAGCGTGTATTTTGTCAATTCGGGTACCGAAGCTACCGAAGGCGCCATGAAATTAGCCAAACGCTACACCGGCCGCCCAGAAATCATCGCTTGCCGCAAAGCGTACCACGGCAGTACGCAAGGCGCGGCCAGCCTCATGTACCCGAAAGATTTCACTCAGGCTTATCATCCGCTGCTGCCCGGCATCCGGCACATTGAGTACAATTGCGACTGGTGCCTGCAACAAATTACCGATCGCACCGCCGCCGTCGTCGTCGAAACCATACAAGCCGAATGGGGCATCCGCGCTCCCCGGGGCAATTATTTGTCAAAACTGCGCCGCCGCTGCACAGAAGTGGGGGCTTTGCTCATCCTCGACGAAATCCAGACTGGCTACGGGCGCACCGGCTCGCTTTGGGCATTTGAACAATATGATATAGTGCCCGACATCCTCCTGCTGGCCAAAGGCATGGGCGGTGGTATGCCCATTGGAGCTTTCGTAGCGGCGCGCGGCGTCATGCAAACCCTATCGCATCATCCAGTGCTGGGGCACATCACTACCTTTGGCGGGCATCCGGTGAGTTGTGCTGCGGCTTTGGCTACCTTACAAACCCTACTCGAAAGCGATTTGATGGCACAAGTGGCCGAAAAAGAAATGTTGTTTCGCAAGCTTTTGGTGCATCCGGCCATTGTAGAGGTGCGCAGCGCCGGACTGATGATGGCAGTAGAATTGCCCGATTTCGACTTTGTGCGAGCCGTGATTAAAATTTGTTTAGAGCGCGGCGTACTCACCGACTGGTTTTTATTCAACAGCCATAGCTTGCGCATCGCGCCGCCATTGGTCATCGAAGAAGCGCACATTCGATTGGCCTGTAAAGTATTAGTAAATGCCATAGACGAGGTGAGCCAAATGCAGCGGGTTGGTACCGATTTTCTATAAATGCGGTTCGCGGTTCGCTACTTGCCGTTCGCTCCTTTTAAATAATCTCCTCAAACGACTCATCGGCTTGCGCGGGCAGATGTTTGGCCAAAGCCTCGTTTTTCAAAGCGTGCATCTGGTTGAACAGTTGGAGAACAGATTCGCAAAAAGCGGCATCTACAAGGCGCTCCACATCGGCTAAGGTATGAAAGGTATCGCTGTCGCGCAATTTGTAGGTTTGTTCGTACAACCCCGACTCAAGCTTCACGGAAAGCCGGTTGTCCATTTTGAAAACTGTAATCTTGAGCACCGGATGCTCGATGTAGCCAATGATGCGCATGAAGAAGCGTTTTAAATGATTGCCGATTGGTAAAATTTACTGATAATTATATAGCCCTACTGTTTTATAATAAAAAATGTAATAAGTAATGGGGCATTGTTATTTTGTTAATGTCAATGTTATATGTTAGTTGTTATTGGTAATATGTTTAAAAATTTGATAATCAGCTACTTGTAATTTATGTGTTTGAAATATTATATCCATATACTTATTTTGAATTAGCCATTTCCATCTGGTATCTGGCATCTCATATCTGGCATCAAAAGTGGTATTATTTCAAATTTCTTCCCCATTCGTAAAATGCTCTTTTTTAATGTTTTGCGTAAGCATTTCGTATAATAACCGATAATCCGGATATTTTTGCAAATACGCCAAATGCTGCTCAATGGTGACTTGGTCGTGGCGTACGGCCGGGCCAGTTTGCATAGCAGCAGGCGATTGTTGTTGCACCTTAGCGGCGGTTTCCTGGATGAGGGGCCGCAGCAGGTCAAAGGGCAAATGCGCTTGCTGGAGTATATCGTAGCCGATGTAGAACAAATGATTCGCAAAGTTATTCACAAACACCGCCGCTACGTGCAGGATGGCGCGCTGGGCATCGTCAATGCGATAAATGAGCGGGCTAAGGCTTCGGGCTAAGGCTTCGAGTTGTTGCAAATCGGCAGGATTATTGGCGTGTACGCAAATCGGAATCTGCGAAAAATCCACTGGCCGGCTTATAGAAAAAGTTTGCAGAGGGTAAAAAATGCCAAATCGCGTGCAGTAATCAGCCAGCACCGTTGAAGGGGTAGCCCCGGAAGTGTGTACCACAAGGGTCTGTATATCAGTTAATTGCGTAGCCACTTCGACGATAGCACTGTCGTGTACTGCCAATATGTACAGGTTGGCATCCCGGCGGATAGCGGAAAGCTGGTCGGTAGCTTCGGCCTCAATGGCATCTGCGAGTGCCTGTGCTTTGTGCATCGTACGGCTGAACACCTGCGCGATGTGTACTCCCTGCTCGTGCAGGCGGAGTCCGAGGTGGTAGCCTACATTGCCCGCCCCGATTAATACGATGGCGTAATCCGCTGCGTGCATTTTGCTGTTTAGTTTTCTGTGCCCGGGCGGCGCTGCTGCCCGATGCGATGGGCCATACTTACGGTCAGACCAATCATCATCAAGGTCATACCCAGCCAGACAAAGTTAATGCCCGGAAATTCAATGGCTTCCAACACGATATAATCAGAGCGCAATGCGTCGGTAGCTACTTCCACTGGCACCTTGAAAGCCTGTGGCTGCGGTGCTTGTGCTATGAAAAACTGCCCAGATTCGGTTTGCGGATCAAAGCTGGCAAAGCCCACATTGAGTCCAAGCGCTTCTACTACATCTTTGATGCCCAGCCCTTGGCTTCCTCGAATCAGATAAATCGGGCGGGCGGTGAAGCGCTGCCCATCTGGTCGAGTTACCTCGAGCATAGCACCGATGGCAATGTCGCCTTCTTGTGGTTGATAATCAGGATGTTGTGGGCGAGGTAAGAACTGCGTCAATGCTACTTCCAATTCGCCAATGCGCACCTTTTCTCCTTGCCGCAAGCGGTATTCTTTGTAGTCCAACTGTTCGTCAAAAACAAAAGCCCGATTGAAAATCTCGTCGTTGAGGCGCACCTTAGCGCTCAGGTCATTGATTTGTACCGGATAGCTATAAATCAGTTGCCCGCGCAAAGCCACCATGGGTTGCACCACATAGGTGCTGTCGTCGTCTTCGCGGCGAATGCTGACCGTAGCGCCAATAGGCAGGTCACCCGGCTGCGGCTGATAATCTGGGCTGGCGGGGCGGCGATTGATGCTTTCCACGCGCAGTTCGTAGCGTTTGAGCACAAAAGTGTCGCGGTCGCGCACGGGCACCGTGTCCACAAAAGCAATGGTTTCGCCAATGGCGGCTTCGCGCAAGCGGTAGTTGAGGCTGTCTTCGCGCTGGCGGCGGTATTCGAGATCAATTTCTACCTGTGCCAGGGTAGTGATGTTGGTAAAAATGTCCTTGAAACCGTACTGTTTGGTGGACGGATTGGAGGCAGCAATCTTTGTGAAAGACTTGTCGTACAAAATATTTGGATAGAGGTTGAAATCCTCAATGACCTGGCCCTGCGCGTTGCGGCGTTTGTAATTGACGGTGTAGGTACGCGTAAATCCGTCGAGCGTATCGCTGACGTAGGTTACCTCGTAGCCACTCATCAACATGGTATTGCCTTTGAAAAGCAGGATGTTGCGTTTGTACAAATCGTCGTCTGCGCCTTCAATCAGCCCATCCATCACAAACGGATTGGAAGAAATATATTTTTTATTCAAACCCGATGCCAAGATGCCAACAATCATCAGCCCGAACCCCAGATGCGACACCACGGAGCCGCCTGCCTTGAGATTGCCGCGCAAAAACGTCGCAATATAATCCAGATTGGTGACTACCGTGAAAACTCCTGCAAACAACAGCAGTTGGTATTGCCAGGCTTGAGCCGTAATCCATTGCAAAAGCAAAAAAGTAAGCACGCCCGATAGCAGCAGCGCCGCAGCGGTATGTATTGCAAATGGTCGCCAGTGCTTGCCCCAGTTCGTTTCGCGGAAGCGTAAATATTGCGAAAAGCCAGATAGCAGCCCCATGAATACGCCAATCCAGAGTTGGTATTTATTATAATGCGGCACTACATCCGTAATGACGCGCCCCCGAAACTCCGGGTTGAAAAATTTTACAATGCTATTATAAACCGGTAGCGAGGTAGAAGCCGTAATCAGCAGCGCCGAAAACAGCAATACCAAAGAGCCGATGAACATCCAAAACTCTTTAGAGGCGGTGGGTTCCTCTTTGGGTGGGGCCGGTACTTCGCGGTAGCGGCGCGCTAATAGTACCGCCGACAAGCCCAAAAACGCCCCAATGAAGAGCACTAATTGCCATTCAAGTCCCATCTCCGTGAAAGCGTGCGCCGAGGTTTCGCCCAGAATACCGCTGCGCGTCATAAAAGTAGAATACAAAATCAGCAGAAATGTCAGTATATAATACACATACGTACTGCGAATAGAATGCCCGGTGCTGCGTGCAATCAAATTGGTATGAATACCTGCCAGCAGCATCAGCCAAGGCACTAAAGACATATTTTCGACGGGGTCCCAAGCCCAATAACCGCCAAAGCTCAAGGCTTCGTACGCCCAGGCGGCGCCCATCACGATGCCCGTACCCAGAATAGCTGCGCTAAACAAGGCCCAAGGCATAGCGGGCTGTATCCAAGCGCGGTGCTGCCGCGTCCAGAGGCCAGCAATGGCAAAGGCAAAGGGAATAGTAGTAGAAGCAAAGCCTAAAAATAGCGTAGGCGGATGGATGGTCATCCACCAGTTTTGTAGTAGCGGATTGAGGCCGTTGCCTTTGATTAGGCTCAGATAGTCGGCATTGGCGAAGATGGGCGCGTCCATCGTATCGCGCAGCAGCAAAGTAGGATTGCTACCGATTTTTACATCACCAAAATAGATGCCCAACAACATGGAATTGATAAAAACCTGCACAATGGCCAGCACGGCCATAGTCGGCGACTCCCACTCCTTAGCGCTGATTATCAATAAGATACCCAACACTACGTGCCAAAACATCCACAATAGAAAGCTCCCTTCCTGCCCTTCCCAAAAGGCAGAAAAGATATATTTCATCGGCAAATCATCCGAAACATGCGCCCAGACGTACTGGTACTCATAGTACTGATTGACCATGACGTAAAACAGCATCCCGATGACCGAAAAAATCGCTGCACCGTGCGTCAGAAAAGCGAATCGGCCCAGCCGTCGCCACGAGTTAAATGCTTCGCTTTCCCGATGGCGTGTCGCAAAAAAATAAGACAATGCCGCTGTCAATCCAGCTACAAAGCCCAGCACTACTGCAAAATGCCCGATTTTGCCCGGCAGCAAATGCTCACCGATATATTGAATTGGTTCCATTTTTTGTATTCGTACGTCCCTTTTCCTTCAAAAATCCAGAATTATCATTCGCAACATGCCTCTATCCTTGGCTTTTTACATAAATCTCGTCGTCTTTGTACTTCGACGGGCATTTCATCAGCATGTCAGTAGCCAGAAATACATCGTTTTGCATCGTGCCAGTCACTACAATTTGCTCCGACAGCTCGAAATCCTGGGGCTTGCCTGCGCGCAGCACTACTTTCCGCTCGTCGCCTTGGCTATCGGTGATGTAAAAACTGAAGTAATTCGGGTCTTCCTCTGGGTTATAATACATTTCCTTGTCCTTCGATAGTTGTCCAGATATTTTTACTTTAGCGCCCGACTGCTCGGCTTCTGCAAAAGTGCCGAACGTGCCCATATCTTTAGCTGCGCTCATCAGCAGACCAATGGCTACTACCACCATAATGCCCGCTACGATATATATTTTTTTCATAAAATGGAATTTTGCAAAAAGTGTTTGACCGTTTACACACAAAAGTACGCCAAATACGCCGCTTTGTTGACGTCCTGCCGTAAAATTGTTGTCATAATGACCTAACACCCGGCCAGCCGAATCGTTGGGGGGGCACGGCGGTTTTTTAGTAAGGAAAGTGACCGGTTTATTTTTTAAATTCCCGGAAATTGGTTTGAATACTCAAATGATTGACGCCTCCGGCAATGTGATAAATCATTCGACCGTAGTCAATGCGAAAGCGATTCACCTTGATGCCCGCCCCAAAAGTGAAGCCCGCCAGCGTACCGAAGTTGTTCACGAGCATCTCCCGGCGCAGCAAATGATTGTACCCTAAGCGCAGGCGAAAGTTTTCTTTGGCACCAAATAGAAACTCCCCGTTGAAAACCACATGCCGGAAAAAATTGTCCACCACGGTGACGAAACGGCTCTCTTCGGTGGGCGCATCGCCGAATAGAAAGAGGTTGTTGTCTTCTTGATTCGGGTCGTCGTACGTTACATTCCAGCGCTCCAAGTGCCTGTATATGAGAGAAAAACGAAAGGGTAAATATTGTAATCTTTTAGAAATACCAAACTGAATTTCAAAAGGTAGTGGCTCGAAATTCCCTTCGGTGTAGGGACTGAGTTGTGTGCCGATATTTTTAAAAACCAATGTAGCGGTGAACCGACTGGCGGTATCCGTATAGACGCCAGCTATGTCGCTGCTTAGCGCAATGGAGTTGAACACATCGAGGCGCGAGGTAATAAACCGCAAATTGGCACCCACGGTGAAGCGCTCGTCCACAGGTCGGGCTGCGCCCAATACAATCGCATTCTCGCCAGCTTGAAAAGTGCCTTCGGGCAAGCCGGTCACGTCACGGGCCTCAAATTCGCCATAGTTAATATACTGAATACCAGCGTGAAAGGTAGTTTTTAGCTTGTCAATATACTGACCGTAGGCCGCGTAGCCATTTTGAATATCGCCAAAATGAAAGTTGTGATTGAACGCAATTTGCTGGTGCATCAGCGGATTGAGCAGCGCCGGGTTTTGCATAGCAAGATTGATATCATCGTCCACTACGGCTATAAGGTGGCCGCCGAGCGCCGTTACCCGTGCCGAGGGTGGCAGGTTGAGAAAGGCGAAAGTGCGTTGCCCACCTAATTGGCTCCAGGCTATGGGCAGTAGGGTCAGGCAAAATAATATCGAGAGTAGCGCTCGCTGCATATCAGTCCTCCTGCTTTTCGGATGACCAGACCGTACGGCACGTGCCTTTATCGCAGAGCATCGTTTTTTCGTGTTGCCCGTTTTCGTCGTAGAGTTTCAGCTCGCCGTGCTCATTGTCACCATTGAGATAGGTGCCCACCGCCTTGAGTTGCCCATTGGGATGGTACTCCGTGAATGGCCCGTTTTCGGCATTATCCGCAAAAGTGACTTCTTCTTTCAGTTGCCCATTAGCATAATAACCTCGCCAGATGCCACTCATTACATTGGCGGTGTATTGCCCTGCGAGCTTTACCTGCCCGCCGGGATAATAGACCTCATAAGCGCCATCGAAAAGCCCCATTCGGTAGGTTTCTACCACTTGCAAATCACCGGTTTCGTAATACAGCGTGCGCCGCCCGTTGAGCGTATCGTTTCTATACTCAGCTTCTTCCACTTTGGTGCCGCGCGGGTCGGTACGTACGTACAAGCCTTCTTTCGCATAATCGGTGGTGCGCCGCGAATAGCGCTCAATGTAGCCGTCCCGATCAGTGGTTTCGATGGTTTCGAGGCGCGCAGCTTTTTGATTGCAAGCGCTGAGCAGCAATATCATCCACAGGGCTGAGAACAGAAATTTTTGCATAGCATACAATTGTAAAGCCAAATTTTTTGCTTGTAATACAAGACAACCGAAGTAAATAATCAACTACATCGGAGTCATAACGCCAATCTAAAGGACAGATTATATCTGAACTATGCAAAATGCCGCAACCGCGACGAAAAAGCCGCAAGGCAGGGTTTTTAAATAGCCCGCACAGCCCGCACGAAATAGGTGAGTACGAATGGTAGCGCCAGCCAGAACCACTCCGTAGCGTACGCCAGCAGCGCTACGCAAATCACAGTGGATACCAGAAAAATCAGCCAGTCGAGCATTGTAGAATTCTTACTTGTCGTTTCCATATTTTGTCCGTCAGGTTATTGTTTGCAATTTCGCCCTGCAAAATTAAGAAGGATTTCGCAAAATCCCGTCCTGCATTCCGTATTTTCGATGACTTTCTGTGCCAGCCCCACCCCTGAAACAATTCAAGCCCTATTTTTTCCTATTTTTGCGAACGGCGAACCGCAAACAGCGAACAGCAAACTACAAAATCCATGCCCAATCCCCTGTTTCGATTAGCACCTACGCCCAGCGGCTATTTGCACCAGGGCAATGCCTTCAATTTTTTACTCAACTGGCTGCATGCACGCCGGCTGGGGGGCCGCCTTTGGCTCCGCATTGACGACCTCGACGCCGCCCGCACCCGCCCGGAGTACCTAAGCGACATTTTTGATACCTTGCAATGGTTGCAACTCGATTGGGACCTCGGGCCCACCGATCCCAGCGATTTCCAGACCAACTGGTCGCAGCAACTTCGGCTCCCGTATTACGAGCAAACCCTCCAAACTTTAGTCAACAAAGGTCTGGTCTTTGCCTGCACTTGCACCCGCAAAACCTTGCAAGAAGCCGGCTTCAGCGGCGGGGCGTATCCGGGCATTTGTAATAATAAAAAGCTACCGCTGCGCCCCGACTTACCCTGGCGACTACACGTCCCCCCGGATGCTACAATTCGTTTGCACGATTGGACAGCCGGCGCACAAAGTATTCCTTTAGGAATGGAAATGGGCAGTTTTGTCATCAAAACCCGCGACGGTACGCCCGCTTATCAATTGGCTTCGCTGTGCGATGATATGCAGCAGGGCGTGACGCACATTATCCGAGGCGAGGATTTGCGCGCATCCACGGCGGCGCAACTGTACATAGCGCAACAGTTGGGCTGGACGGATTTTCAGCAGGTGCAATGGTACCATCATCCGCTACTAAAAGACCGCGCGGGTGAGAAGTTAGCGAAATCCGCCGGCAGCCTGTCTATACGAGCCTTGCGGCAAGCGGGATATGACCTGCCTGCACTATTGCGCGATTTTGCAAACTGGGCTGGTCTGCCCACCCATACCGGCGCGCGAACTCCGGCTGAGTTGTTGCTATTTGTAGAAAAAATAAATGCTTGATATCGGTAATCCCGCGTATTTGCGAAAAGCGAAAAGCAAAATAGCTTGATAATAAGGTACGTATTGCAAAAACTATACAACCTGTTTCATTGAAATTCGCTATGATAACTGCACCAACTCTATTTTGTTGCGCCCCAGTTTTACCAAACCATTCTTCTCCAACTGCTTGAGCAGCCGCGATACCGCTTCGCGGGAGGCATTCAAATCGTAGGCAATATCTTGGTGCGTAGCGCTAATTTCGCGGGAGCCGGTGACATCGGCCTTGCGCTCCAGATAGTGCAACAGCCGCTCGTCCATCCGCTGAAAAGCAATGCTATCAATGGTTTTCACTAATTCGAGCATCCGGTTATCGTACGAAATCATTACAAAATTTTTCCAGCTTTGGTAGCGCGTCATCCAGTCGTCCATGTGGCGAATAGGGATGCCGATGAGCAGCGTATCGTCTTCAGCAACGGTGCGGATAGCGCTTTTTTTGTTCATCATACAACAAGTGAACGACATGGTGCAAGCCTCGCCGGGCTGCAGATAGTAGAGAAAAATCTCGTTGCCGTCTTCTCCTTCGCGGATTACCTTAATGCTGCCTTTGAGCATGAGGGGGATGAGCTTGACGTAGCTGCCAAAATCCATGATGGTTTCTCCGGCTTTGAAAAACAGCAGTTTGCCGACGGCAATAATTTCCTCCTGCAGGCCGCGCTCCGCCAATTGTGGATAGTGTTTGCGCAGCAATTCCATCATTTCGGCATGAGAAGTCGTATTGGCAATCATCCAACGTTTATTTATTTTACCCCTTCCGTAGGCATATTTTTGTGCCCCTTTGAAGGGTCATAATGTACATTCAAATTAATCCAGATGGCGCGGGCCAGCCGAAAAATATAGACAAAAAACACCGCACAAACGGCGATAAGCAGCGCAAACGAAGCCTCGATGCTCCAGTCGAATACCCAGTGAAACAAGGCTACAAAACCAATGCAAAACCACCCCATGAAGATGTAGGAAATGAACATAGCTCCATAGTAAAAACCTGGCTCCGGCATCAGGTGCTGCCCGCAGTGTGCGCAGCGCTCCTCCATGTCAAACGGGCGTTTGAAAGCAAAAGTAGGCGTACAAAACATATCCGTTTCGTGGCATTTGGGGCATTTGAAGTTGAAAATACTATAAGCTTTGCTGCCTTTGCGGAAAACTCCCATTTTGTCTTTTTTGAGCAAATTTAGATAAAAATAGGATATATGAAGGTTTGTTCATGTATTTTTTCATAAAAAAAACGCCGCACTGTCCGGCCTTGCGCATTTTTTTGGTTCAACTCCAACCGAGCCGGTCTTACCCAGTGCCGTACGCTTGTCACATATTGCATTGACAATTTTCGAGGCATTCGATGATGAGCGACACATCGCGCTCCTTGAGCGAGTAGAGCATACTGCGGCCGTCGCGTTTCACACTCAAGATACCTTTGAGGCGCATATTTTGCAGGTGATGCGAAGTGAGCGACTGTTCGCTGTTGAGCATTTCGCAGATTTCGGTGACCGAGAGGCGCGGATGCTGCTCTAACAAATGGACAATACCGAGGCGCAGCGGGTGCGCCACCGTTTTGAGGATAAAGGCAATGCGCTCGAGCTTATCCGCTTCTTTTTGATTGATAACGCCTGTTTTCGCTTCCATGAAAATTGGTGGTTGTACAATGTTGATTATCAGGCGGCTGGCGATTCCTTCGCCTTTTCGGCCTAATAGCTGATTTCAAAGATAACAAAAACCGCCCATGCGAGCAAGTTTTGTACTTTATAGAATGCGCTGAACGGGCAAATGGTTGAGATGCCGGACTGAATAGTGCGTAGTGAGCGGGCGGCTTCGAGTCACCCGCTCATTATGTTATTTTGTAATAACCAATTGCTTCGCCCCCAAAACTAAGCCTTGATTATCCCATAAACTGTAAAAATACGTGCCTGCCCCCAGCTTAGAGACATCTACCTCCGTTTCAAATGCTCGCCCTGCCATTTGATAGGTTTCGCTCAAGACTTCCATGCCCAGCACATTATACACTTTCAATTGGTACTGCCCCAGTTTTATGTTGCGAAAGCGAAACTGCACCCTATCTGAGGCCGGATTTGGGAAAACCAACAACTGCGGGGCTTCGGCTGCCAATTGCCTTACATTGGTCGTAAGTGCATTCGATTTGTATTGCACCAGCACCGGCGTTGCCTGATCTCTGGCGAGCGTTACAATGGCAATCGGCTCTTTGGAGGTATTGTTGTAAAAATGATACGTAACCGTCGTATCCACGCCTAAGGTAGTCAATCCTACTGCCTGAATCACCACATCCGTCACATCCAACCAGCCCAGCGGCGGCACCTTCGCATCCAATCTGGTCTCCCGATATTGGGTGCGCTTTTCGCGCAATACAGGATATGTACCACCGGGAATTGTCACATCGCCCCAGGCATCCACCACATCTAAGCGATTGATGGCAATTCTGATGCGCAGCGAATCCGGCGTGAAGGGCAGTTGCTGCCGGATGGCAGTTGGTATCACGCTGGGCGGAAAAGGAAACAGCAACCCCGACGATATTTGATGAATGTCAAAGAAATTCATCGGCGCACGTTTTTCTACAATGGGTGGGCTATAGCGTATAGCTGCATCGAAGCCAATCCCAATCGGATCCGCGCCGTAGTAACCCAAGAACGACACGGCCTGGTTGGTCACTTGCAAATAATTTTCAACCGCGCCATTCACATAAAGTAAGGTAGCCCCAGAGAAGTTAGCGCTGGCCGTACCCGCCGCAGGACTTTCAAAAACCAACTGCTGCGTAAGCCCCACCGTCAAACTACTGAAATCCCAACTCTGATTGCCGCCGGGCGGCGTAAAAGCAACAATATTCGGATTCGTATCAAAAGCAACATACAGCGTATCGCCTACCACAGGGAAAGTCGCATTCGTAACGGTGATTTGCGCCTGAATGCCCGCCCCAAAGCCAAGCATCACCAATGCCAGTAAAAAAGTAGTTATTCGCATCGTATTGGTTTGTGGTTTAAAGGATTATTAAAAGTATGCTCGTACAAAGCTAATACTTTGCGGAAATTTCCAATTAAAAATGTCTTTCCGCAGTGACCGGGCGGCTTTGAGGCATCTGGTCACTATCATTTTTGTATCGGCGGCTTTACCGCCGCTGCGTAGCTCATGTCGGCGACTGAAGATCGCCGGTACATAGGCCGCATCCTTTGTGGGTCTATATTTGTCTGTCAATAAATTCCTGCACGGCCCCTGTACTTTCTTCTTTACTTGTTTTCAAAAAGCGACAAGTCAAAATAGCAGATTTATATTTGTGTAAATACCCCGTAACGCAAGGTTTGTGGCAAGCGGTGATGGGTGAAAATCCTTCTGAGTTCAAAAGTGCGAATAGACCAGTGGAACAAGTAATCCTGGCATGACGTGCAAAAGTTCATCGAAAAGCTAAACCAGTTAACCAATAAAAACTACCGCCTACCCACTGAGGCAGAATGGAAATACACCGCGCGTGGTGGAAAACTGAGCAAAGGTTTTGTATATGCTGGCAACAACAAACTGAAAGAAGTGAGCTGGCAACTAAGGAACGATGACTTGCATTGATAGTCAAATAATTGTAAAACTATGAATACGTCACAATTCATTGAAATTGGCATTATGCGCAAAAGCTTGTTTTTCAAAACTTTACAAAATTGTAAATCGGACTTCGCAAATTGTAAATGATATACAACCAGCACTACATCCGATACCGGATTTTACCTCCGACTACGCTCAGGCGCACCTCGGTTTGCAAAATTTCCTCCACTGGGCAAGTGAGCAAATCTTTCGACAAGACAATCAAATCAGCGAATTTGCCCAGCTCCAATGAGCCTTTGTCCTGCTCTTCAAAAGCAGCGTAGGCGCAGGCCATAGTGTAAGAATAAATGGCTTCTTCGCGCGTCAGGCTCTGCTCCGGAAAAAACTCGATATCAGGCGGCGCAAAACGCTTGCGCGTAACGGTAGCGTAGAAACTTTCCAAAGGGCTAACATCCTCTACTGGCGCATCGGTGCCATTGGACACCACTACTCCCGCATCCAACAAGGAACGCCAGGCATAAGCTCCATTGCGGGCCCGCTCCTCGCCCAGCCGCTTCACGACAAAAGGCGCATCGGAAGTGCAGTGAATGCCTTGCATAGAAGCAATAACGCCCAATTCGCGGAAGCGCGGAATATCGTCCGGATTGAGGTGCTGCGCGTGCTCAATGCGCCAGCGCAAGTCCTTTTTGTTGGCTTGTTTTTTAAATTCGCGCTCCATGATATTGAGCACCTCGCGGTTGGCTCGGTCGCCGATAGCGTGCACGCAAAGCTGCAAATCTTTGGCAATGGCCAATCGAGCGATGGCGTCCACATCTTCAATTTTGGTCGTATTCTGCCCGTGAAAATCGCGTTTGTCATTGTAAGGTGCCAGCAGCCAAGCTCCGAAAGCGCCCAATGCGCCGTCCACCTCCGACTTGATAGCCCGGCAGGTAAAAAAGCCATTTCCAGCATTGATGATGGGCAGCCCGTCGAGGCGATTCTGAATATCCGGATAGCGGTGGCGAATCATAGCCCAGAGGCGGAGGTCAAATTCACCGGCTTCAGCCATTTCTTTATACCACTGCACCTCCTGTTGCGAAGAGCCAGCATCTTGAAAGCTGGTCACTCCCTTAGCGAGGCACTCGTCTTGCGCCAGGCGCACTGCTCGTTGCCATTCTCGTTTTTTATCTTCTTCGGAAAGCGTGGCCAAGTATTCGTTGTAGGCTTCATTGATAAGCCCCATCGCGCGCTCTTCAAATACGCCAATAGCTTCGCCGCGTGCGTCGCGCACAATTTCACCGCCGGCAGGATTGGGCGTTTCCGCGCTGATACCGGCTATTTCCATCGCTTTTTTATTAGCGAAAAGCGAATGCCCGCTGGCGTGTCGTAGCACTACGGGGTTGTTGGGCGATGCCTCGCTCAGTTGGTCGTGATAAGGATAGCCAAGCACTTGCCGTTCCAAGGGCACTTCCCATTTTTCTTGGTGCCAGCCCCTCCCTACGATCCATTCGCCGGGTTGGGCCTTTTTGGCGGCTTCGCCTACGGCGGCTACAATGTCGTCCCAGCTTTTCGACTTGAGAAAATTGAGATTAATCAAACTATAACCCAGCCCAGAAAAGTGCCCGTGCCCTTCAATGAAGCCTGGCATTACAAACTGGCCCGCCAGGTCAATGACTTCAGTTTCGGCAACGCGCCATTTTTCTATTTCAGCATTATCGCCTACCGCTACGATGCGCCCGTTTTTGACGGCTATGGCCTCGGCGCGGGGTTGTTCGGGGTTTACGGTGTAAATATTGCCATTGACAAAAATGAGGTCGGCAACGGTCGTTTCTGTGGGCTGGCAAGCGCTCAACAGGAACAGTAAAGCATAAAATAAAGGTCTTTTCATCATGTTCGACAGGTGTTTTGAATTAGCATGGCTAAAGCTAAGAAAAGATTTGTTGTTGTGCAAGCCAGCATCCGGTGCGGTGTTTTCAAAAAAGTTTTCCTTGCACATATTCCGGGTAGAGCCGGAAGCTGCGGCGGTGGTGCGGCGTTGGTCCGTGTGCCTGAATGGCAGCGCGGTGTGCCCGTGCTGGATAGCCCTTATTTTTGTGCCAATGGTATTGGGGGTATTCGGCGGCTAATTGCATCATGTAGGCGTCCCGATGCGTTTTAGCCAGAATGGAAGCCGCCGCGATGGAGGCATATTTTCCATCGCCCTTCACGATACAATGATGGGGCACATTGCCGAAAGGCTCAAACCGATTGCCATCTATGAGCAATAAAGTGGGCGACACTGCAAGCTGCGCAATGGCGCGGTGCATAGCCAAAAACGAAGCGCGTAGAATATTGATACGGTCAATTTCTGCGGGCGATACCTGAGCTACAGCCCAAGCTATGGCTTTGGATTCGATTATAGCGCGTGCGTCCATACGTCGGGCTTCCGACAATTGCTTGGAATCCTGCAGCAAAGGATGCATAAAATCCGGTGGTAAAATGACAGCGGCCGCAAAAACTGGCCCAGCCAAACAACCCCGTCCGGCTTCATCACAACCGGCTTCGATGGCGTTTTGGTCGAAAAAAGATAGCAATACAGACATAAAATATTGTACTAAAAATGATTTGCGTGTAGCTTGCTATGGCAAAATGCGCAGCAAAACTATTCCGTTTTTTATGGGTTTTCCAAAGATTATGAAATATCGCTGAAACGGCGGATGTAATCTGAATTTTTTTAGCGAACTGCGCTACGCCAACTGCCAAATAAAACCGGGAAAACAATCAAATCATTATGTGCATGAGCCGTTATTTTCTACTCTTGCTCTTAGCCGGATGCACCGTCATGTCGGTTCGGGCCCAATCCTGGACAATCAAAGGGCGCGTGCTCGACGCCGATACCCGCGAAGGGCTGCCTTTCAGCAATGTCTATTTTCCTGGCACGACCACCGGCGTAGCTACTGATTTGGACGGTTATTACGAAATTACTACCCGCATCCGGTACGATTCGCTGAGCGCTTCGGCCCTCGGCTACGATGGGCAGCGCCGCCGATTGAGCACTGATTCTGTGCAAACCATTGATTTTTATTTAACTGCTGCCCGCTTCGACCTACAGGAAATCGTAGTGCTGGCTGGCGAAAACCCCGCCAATGCTATTGTGCGCGGCATTATCAAAAACAAGCGCCAAAACCGCCTCGAAAACCTTTCGGCCTTTCAATACGAAAGCTACGCTAAGGTAGAGTTAGATTTGGAAAACATTGACGAGAAACTGCGCAATAGCCGATTGCTCAAGCCATTCGATTTTATTTTTGAAGCCATTGATAGCACCTCCGACGAGAAGCCTTTTCTGCCCGTGTATATCAACGAAGTGCTCGAAGACGTCTATTACGCTAAGGGAGCAGGCAAACCCAAAGGCATCATTCGGGCGCAGCGCAACTCCGGCACCGATAACCCAACCATTGTAGAATACATCAAAAAAATTCACGCGCCGTTCAGTATTTACGACAATTGGATTTACGTGCTCGAAAAAGCGTTTATCAGTCCTTTCGCCGACGGCGGGTTGGGGTATTACGAATATTACATCATTGACAGTACCTGGGTCAATGGGCACTGGAGCTACAAACTCAAATTCAAGCCCAAACGCCGCCAAGAAGCTACTTTCTACGGTGATTTCTGGGTGGCTGATACTTCTTTTGCGGTGCAACGCGTGAACATGCGCATGAGTCCGGATGTGAATATCAACCTCGTACAACGCATCATTATTTATCAAGAATTTGAACCCGCCGACAGCGCTTGGCTACCGGTGCTTCAGAAAATGATTGTGGACTTTTCGCCGGGTGAAAAAACGCCGGGCATGATCGGGCGCCGCACCGAAACGTTCCGCAATTTTATGCTCAACAACGACCAGACGCGCACCCGCTACCTCAAAACCAGCCCAGAGGAGAACCTCCGAAATCCGAATTTCCAAAACGAGGAAGCCTTCTGGCAACAGGCGCGGCACGTACCGCTCACCACCACCGAATCTACGATTTATGCCTTGGTGGACAGCATCAAGAATGTGCCCGCTTACAAAACCTACACCCAGATTGTCGAAATTATCGTTAATGGTTATCTCATCACCGGCTCTTGGGAGCTGGGGCCCTACGGGTCGGTGTATGGTATCAATCCGGTGGAGGGGCATCGCTTCCGCTTGGGGGCGCGCACCAGCACCAATTTCAACAAGGACTTCCGCATGGGCGGGTATGTAGCTTATGGTTTGCAAGATGCCGCCTTTAAATATGGAGCCGATTTTATTTGGATTATGAGCCGCTACCCCCGTACAGTGCTCGGTGGAGCTTACAAAAATGACATCAGCCTAAACAGCGAAAGCAGCGAAGATTTTGCGGAAAGCGATTTTTTTTCCGGTACGCTACGGCGCAATATCCCGATGAAACTCATCCGGGTAGAAGAAGCCAAACTTTACTACGAACGCCACTGGAACAAGGGCTTTTCCAATCGCATCACCTTGCTCAATCGGCGCATGGACCCCTACGGTGGGCTGCCCGACAACAGCTTCGACTTAGCCTATCTCCGCGATACTGAGGCGCCATTTCAGCGAGATTCTATCCTGACGACCACCGAGTTCATTTTCAAAACCAGATTTGCCTACGATGAAATCATATTGGATGGCAACTACGAGCGAGTCAGCGGTGGTACGCGCTACCCAATTATCGAATTGCAATATGGCCTCGGCATTGACGGGCTGCTCGGCGGCAATCACCGCTACCACCGGGTTTCGCTCAGCTATCGGCATTATGTAAATATCAACCCAGTCGGCTGGTTGTCCTATCGGCTCAAGGCGGGCAAGGTATTTGGTCAAGTACCTTTCTTACTCATGGAAGTGCATCCTGGCAACGAGGGTTTTTTCATGGCCCGAGGCATTTTCAATACGATGAATCGCTACGAATTTGCCAGCGATACCTACGCACAGTTAGTGCTCGAGCACCACTTCGACGGCTTTTTTTTCAACAAGGTGCCCCTGCTACGCCGGCTCAAATGGCGGGAAGTGGTCAGTTTCAAGGCGGTCACCGGCAGCGTCAGCGATGATAATCTGGCAGCCAATCAACTCAATTTGTTCGACCCACTCGAAACCGCCAATTACAATGGCTTTCGCGCGCCCGCTCGCGTGCCCTACATGGAGGCGGGAGTTGGCATTGAAAACATCCTGAAAATCATTCGGATAGATGCCCTCTGGCGGCTCAATTATATGGACAATCCGCAGGCGAAGCGCTTCCATGTCGTCGGTGGGTTTTATTTCTTTTTCTGACCAACCGTTTGTATTGCAAAGCAAAGAGGCAGTAATTATTCAGGATTTAACTCACAGCTTCCGGTACATGATGTACGCATCCACGTAGCCTTGTTCGTAATGCCAAAAAGCCTCCGGTACAGTGCCAATGATGCGAAAACCCAGTGATTGCCACAATTGTACTGCGCTTGTATTGGTGCGGATCACCATATTATACTGCATGGCCCGGTAGCCCGCTGCTTTGGCTGCTGCCAATGAGTGCTCACCGAGCAACCGCCCGATGCCCTGCCCCCTAAACTCTTGCGCTACCATGTACGCTGCATTGGCAATGTGCGCACCGTGCCCCGGCTGATTGGGTTTCACGATGTAAGCCCCCGCCACTACGCCATCTGTTTCTGCAACATAGCCGAGGTTTTGCTCGTTGATCCACGATTTTTCAATTTCGGCACGCGTCGTGGTATGGTCATAACTATAATAGACCTGCTCGTCAATAATTTGCTTAAACATTGTCCACACGCGCGGAAAATCGGCCGCTTGCATCCGTCTTATTTGCATTTTTCGTATATAATTTCAATTTTTATTTAATTTTGTTTCGTTTCTACATTGCAATTATCAAAAATAATCAACTTCTACCTTACAAAAATAAGTAATGCGCACGGTTAATGATGCTGTTCACAAAAATCTTATCGCTTTATA
Organism: uncultured Saprospiraceae bacterium; assembly: GCA_937872385.1. Lineage (GTDB taxonomy): Bacteria > Bacteroidota > Bacteroidia > Chitinophagales > Saprospiraceae > JADJNW01. The sequence goes on along the minus strand of CALMSO010000071.1, from coordinate 64,825 downwards.
ATCAGACACTAACAAAAAATGAAAAAATTTACACACTAATAATCTGAAAAACAATTATTTAGCTTTATTTTATTCAAATTAAAAAAAGATTAACAGTATAAAAGTTGATTTTTTTCTTGCTTTTCAAATTAAAAATAATGTACATTTGTATAATTTTACACATTTGGATAGCTGTTGTCATAGTTTGCGTATTTTTGAATGCGTCTTCCTCCCCCCTGCTGAACGAAATTCAAATCTCAAGTATATGGGCAACAGAATAGTATAACATTCACAAAGACAAAGATGCACAAGTTTACAATCACCACCCTGCTGTTGGCAGGGCTGCTGGCCAATCAGGCCTTTGCACAAAGCGACTACGGAATCTACCTCCAGAGTGGGGTCATTCCTATACCTGAAATGCTCGCTCCGGGCGAATTAGACACGAATGGACTTGCCAACTGTCACTTTCAGGAGCATTACCACCTAATCATTCAATTTTACGACATTCCGGGGCCGGAGGACAACGCCAACCTCGCAGCACTCGGCATCGAACTCGGTGCATACCTGCCCAACTATGCATTCATCGCCCGCGTACCGGCTGATATTGACTGGTCGAAATTGTCCGCCAGAGCCATTTTCCCATTGCAAGCAGCGCACAAAATGAGCACTGCTCTGAGCCAAGGTGATTATCCTGCACACCTGAGGGTAGCCTCAGGACTACGGCTGCGCGTGACCCCCTACCCTGGCGTCAGCGCTGCAGATTTGCTAGAAAGCCTAAAACGCAGTGGCTTTACTAACGGACATATTGAACACAGCGGCATTGCCATCACGGTGCCGGAATCTGCTTGCGCCGATTTAGCTGCTCACCCTGCCGTGATGTACATTGAGCCAGCGCCAGCGCCCCCAGTACCAGAAGGCTGGACGGGCGTCACTTCTCATCGGGTCAATTGGCTGCACCAACAAGGCTTGACTGGCAACGGCGTGGCCATCGCCATCGGCGACGACGGAGCACTGCTGCACGAGGACTTCCGCGGGCGGGTCACCGATTTTAACGATAGCCCCGGCGGCAATCACGGGGAAATGACCGCCGGAGTAGCTGTTGGGGCAGGCAATATTCATCCCCTCGGAGTGGGCGTGGCGCCAGGTGCTTCGCTCTTTATGTACCCCATTGCAGGCTATCCGCATCTTGAAAACGCTGTGCAACATTTCCAAACCTCGCGGGTGGTCGTTACCTCTACCTCCTACGGCGAAGACTGCGGCGGCATCTACGACCAGGCAACCCAACGCATAGACCAGCAGATTTACAATCATCCGGTGCTAGCGCATTTTTTTTCGGCAGGCAACAGCGGCGATAAGCAATGCAGCAATTACAGCAACTTCAGCTCTCCTGACGGCGGGCGCTTTGGCAATATCACTGGTGGCCGAAAGGCAGGTAAAAACACCATCGCGGTGGGCAATGTCGCCTACGACGATCGCGTACTCCTCCTCAGCAGCCGCGGCCCCACGCGCGACGGACGCATCAAACCCGACCTCATGGGCCATGGGCAAGGCAATTTCACAACCGATACCAACAATGGTTATCGCTCTGGTGGTGGCACTTCGGCGGCGGCACCAGGCGTAGCAGGCACAGCGGCACTGTTGTATCAGGCTTATCGCAATGACAATGCCGGACAGGATCCTTCATCTGCGCTCATCAAAGCTACCTTGCTGAATACGGCCGAAGACCTTGGGAATCCTGGTCCCGACTACATCACTGGCTGGGGCCGCGTGCACGGCCGGAGGGCTTTACAATTATTGCAAAATCGTTGGTATCAATCAGCAACTGCGACCCACAACGCAACCCGCAACCATACCATACAGGTGCCAGCGGGCACACAAAGGCTCCGGGTGATGCTATACTGGCACGACCCCGAAGGACTGGCGTTGGCCAGTAAAGCTTTAGTCAACGACCTCGATCTGACCCTACAAGCACCCGACGGTAGCAGCCACCTGCCCTGGGTACTGAGTGCGGCTCCGCACCGAGACAGCCTGAACAAACCGGCCGCACCGGGCGTGGACCGTCGCAATAATGTGGAGCAAATCGTCATCAACGAGCCTGTGCCAGGCAATTATACCGTTCGTGTCAGGGGGCATTTGGTACCCAAAGGGCCGCAGCCCTACTTGGTGGTGTATTATTTTGAAATGGAAGCGTTAGAAATAGCCTATCCCACTGGCGGCGAAAGCATAGTGCCTGGCGAAACGACCACGCTCCGTTGGGATGCAATCGGCAATACCGGCACTTTTTCTATCGAGTACTCAACCAATCAGGGCACCAACTGGCAATCCATTGCCAACGGCATCGCTGGGCACCTTCGGCACTATGACTGGCAAGTACCCGGCAACCTACAAGCAGCGCAAGCCCTCATCAGAGTGCGCCGCAACGGAGCAGAGGCCCGTTCGCCACAGCCTTTTTCGATTATAGAAACCCCGGATTTCAACTTTTTTTACGTTTCGCAAAATACAGCCGGGTTGCGTTGGCGAAGTGTGCCGGGCGCTCAGTCTTACGACGTCTATAAATTGGGCAACCAATACATGGAAATTATTGGCACTACACAAGATACTAATTTTCAAATGAGTATGGCGTCCTGGCAAGGGCATTGGTTCAGCGTGCGCGCCCGGCCGGCGGGCGGAGTGCCCGGGCGTCGGGCCGTGGCAAAATGGTATCAGCATCGCCCCTGCGAAGCTTCGCTTTCATTGCGCCTTATGTTTGATCGCTATCCTGGCGAAACGTTCTGGGACATCAAGGACGCCAGCGGCTACGTCTGGATGTCGGGTGGGCCGTATGTTTCGCAGGCACCTAATTCTACCTTGCAATTAGATTTCTGTCTGCCTTATGGCTGTTATAACTTGAATATGTACGACACCTACAACGATGGTATGTGCTGCGGCAATGGTCAGGGCAGCTATCGCCTCAGCAATGCTGCCGGGCAAGTACTGGCCTCCGGCGGGCAGTTTGGCAATATCCAATCGCATGCCTTTTGCCTTGAAGCAGGGACGCCGACCACTGCATTGCAAATACAAACGGGCAATGTCCGCCATGTATCTTGTTTTGGCGAACGAAACGGATCGGCTACCGTCTTTGCCTCTGGCGGAGCAGGCAACTACACCTACCGCTGGAGCCACGGCGCTAACGGCGCTACGGCCACCGGATTGGGCGCGGGCACGTATTGGGTTACGGTTTCAGATGCTGCGCAAAACAACGCCACGGCGGTCGTGACCATTTTACAACCGGCTGAACTCGCCATTATATTACAAACCGAAAACGGCACCTGCGCCGAAAGCACCGGCAGCTCTATCACAGCCCAAGTCAGTGGCGGCACGCCACCCTACACTTATCAATGGAGCAACAATCGCACCACGGCTACCATCAGCGGGCTTTCCGTCGGGACGTACCAGCTCACCGTGACCGATGCCAACGGCTGTACCCAGACAGCGGCTACCACACTTACCCAAGCCTCCCCTTTGCGCGTAAGCCTGACGGCAAGAAACATCACTTGCGCTGGCGCTAATGACGGCATCTCGACCGCAACGCCCACCGGAGGTACGCCCCCCTACAACTACGCCTGGAGCAATGGACAAAATGCGCCCTCTGCCACCGGACTGATGCCGGGTATTCACTCCCTCACCGTCACTGACAGCCGAGGATGCCGCACCACTGCCGCTGTGAACATCAGCACACCATCGGCTATTCAACTGTCTTTCAATGTGATACATGCTTTTGGTGGCAGTAATGGTTCCATTATACTCAATGTGAGCGGTGGGCAACCGGGTTACTCCTTCCGCTGGTCGAATGGCGCTACGAGCAAAGACCTCAACAACGTAGGGCCAGGCACCTACAACGTAAACGTGACGGATCATAACGGTTGCACCGCCATGGGCTCGGCGCGGGTAGAATTTCAAGATCCTGTCAATTGCCAAGCTAAAGGCAGCAGCACCCGCTTTGAATGGATTGAGCGCGTGCGCATCGGCGACTGGGCGCACACCAGCGGCGACAATGGCGGCTATGGCAATTTCAAACATCTGTCCCTACCAGCCACGCCGGGCAGCAGCTACCCTATCACCTTGACGCCAGGCTACGCATCGAGCGCTTTCCGCGAATTTTGGCGCATCTGGATAGACTTAAACCAAGATGGAGACTTCCTCGACCCCGGCGAAGAACTATTTGCAGCCGATGGTTTCAATACGCCTGTAAACGGCACAATTATCATCCCAGCACAAGCCCTGTCTGGCCGCACGACCCTCCGCGTCAGTATGCGTTACGGCACTCCCCCTCTACCCTGCGGCTCTTTTGCCTATGGCGAGGTGGAGGATTATAGCATCGTAATCGGGCCCAACGGAAACTTGGTACCCGAAGATCAGCCTCCTGTAGCCATTCCTAATATCCGGTCGGTGCATCCGGCGCAGGAGCTGCGGCCAGTAGTCTCTATTTTTCCTAACCCAACGAGCGACGCTGCTACGCTGCGATACTTCAGTAGGAGCACCGAATCGGTACAAGTCACCATCATGGATGTTTCCGGCAAGATAAAAGCACAGCAGCTACTCACTGCCCACGAAGGCGACAACGAAACACCCCTCGACCTCGGCCACTTGCCGGGCGGCTACTACTGGCTGCGTATAGAAAGTGCGCTGGAGCAATTTACCGAGCGGCTCATTCTTGTGCGATAAGCATAATTTTTTTACAAAAACCTGAAAATCAAATTGTTAAATCAATTTAATTTCGGTATGCGGACATAACATAATTATTTTAGGCATACACCAACCGTAAAATGTAACACACGGAATGTAAAACCGCGAATAGGTAGATTTTTAGATAATAGACGATAGATTTTAGACGCCAGGTTTCAGGACGGGACACTGTTTGCGATTTGCTTTTCGCTGTTCGCCGCACAGTCAGTAGGCGTTATATCCTCAACCCATCAACTTTTTTAAACCCTGTTCCAATTAAACCGTAATTCCGAAAAAACTTAGGGAATAGGTTATTTCCAAGCCTCGAAATCGGTGAAAAATTCTTTAAAATCAATGGTTTGTTGGTGTTTTTTATTTAATTTTATTACTCCGTAAGTTAGGGAATATAAAAAAAGACAACACTTCCAGATTGGGTCGTACAGCACAAGCACCCGGGCACTGAAATCCCGAAGCGCGCGAGGCTGGTCGCCCAGAAGTTCGGATTGCCTATTGTTATGGATTAACTCAACAGGATATTCTGTAACCGACAAAAAGGAAAATTAAAATGGAAGTCCTATTACAATCAATAATCACTTGCCCAAACTGTGGACACAATAAAGAAGAAACAATGCCGACAGACGCTTGTCAATATTTTTACGAATGTGAAAATTGCAAAACGGTTTTAAAACCAAAACAAAGCGATTGTTGCGTATATTGTAGCTACGGAAATGTTGCTTGTCCACCAATTCAGCAAGACAAAAAATGTTGCTAACGGACAGAAAACAAAGAAGCTCAGCCACTAACAGCGGTTTTGCGTAATGGCGGGTGCAGTGCTTCGTATCACAACATTAGTGGTAAAAATCCGCTACTGCGCCAAGCTGCAGAGCCTTACCTGCCATTTTAGATGACCGTGCAGCAGTGGAACATTGTGAATAAAAAGCAGGCTTTTACCAACAAAAAACAGAGAATAAAAAGTAACTTTCGGAAATTAAATATGACAACAGAAATGCATCCATTTGAGAGAGTTTTATCAGTTTCAACAGAGGATATTGAACTTGAACTTAGAGGTATTACAGAAATAACTTGGACTAACTTTTGGCTCAACCCAAGAAAATTGCGTGGAAGCGACTTCCTAATGAGGTGGTCGCAGGGCGTATGGAGTGAGAAACGCTTGATTGACGCTGTTAACAAAACAGATAAATTTTATGCAATTGCTTACGGACCAAGTGGAACAGCACCAACAGATGACGTTAGAGCATTTGAATTGTACTTTGAACGTTTAGAGGCTGCGGGACTTGGCAATATTAAATGTCCAGACCTTTTAGTTTTCAAAAACTTCGACAAAGCGTTTATTGACGACTTTTTAAATCAAATCGGGGGCGAAGAAGAACTTCCATTTATAACAGAGGATAAACTGCAACCCCTCGTTCAAAAAGCAGTTATTGCTGTAGAATGTGAAAACTCGCTCTGGGTTGCCGAGAAAATGCCTGACTATAAAACCCCAATGAAAGCCCAAAAACGGCTTGGTGGCAAAATGGGGCTTGCAAAAACTGCGGTTCTCCCAACAGTTATTATTAAAGAGGAAGACAGAATTCCTCTAAACAAATGGCAAGATGAAAATAAAATCCCAATTCACGTTTGGCACGTTTTCTTTGACAGAGCTTATGGACTTTCTTTTGACGAAGCACAACGCTTAGTTTCAGAAGGACTAATTCTCCCAACTGAACAAGTTTTTCAAGCACCAGGTGGTGCAACAACAAAAAAAGCCATCTATAAGTATTACTATCATTATGCCTATCCGCTTGGAATAGCAAGCGAAAGACCTCAATTAATCCCTGCGTTCATAGAGGACAAAAACGGACACATTTTGCCCTATGTGAAATTTGAAGGCGGTTCTTTAACTATTGCTGACGAAGCAATTAACGTTTTAAACCAACTCTGATGGGAAAATTAAAATCACATCAGAAACTGCCAACCGAATGGAACGAAAGAGAAATTCTTCGTGACAAAGGCCAGTTTTGGACACCGAGTTGGGTAGCGGAGGCAATGATTGCTTACGTGTCAGAAAACACAGACTTGGTTTTTGACCCTGCAACAGGCAGAGGAGCATTTTATGAAGCATTGCTAAATCTCAACAAACAAAATGTTTCCTTTTTTGGAACAGATATTGACCCTGAAGTTTTATCAGATGAGATTTACAACAAAGAAAAGTGCTTTGTTGAGAACAGGGATTTTATTAAAAACCCACCTAATAGAAAATTCAAAGCAATCGTTGCAAATCCTCCTTACATAAGGCATCACAGAATTGATGAAGAGACTAAATTGCTTCTCAAGAAAATTGCGACATCAATAACAGGAAATTCAATAGACGGCAGAGCGGGGTATCACATTTACTTTTTAATTCAGGCATTAAATCTTTTAGAGCAAGACGGAAAACTTGCTTTCATAATGCCAGCAGACACTTGTGAGGGAAAATTTGCCAAGAACTTGTGGAAGTGGATTTCTGAAAAATTTTGCGTTGAATGTGTAATTACATTTGATGAAAGGGCTACGCCCTTTCCAAATGTTGATACCAATGCAATTATTTTTATGATTAAGAATAGTAAGCCGCAAAAAACATTACAATGGATTAGAGCTAATCAAGCATATTCTAACGACTTATTTAAACTTGTATCTTCTAATTTCGAATTAAAGGAGTTTGATAGTTTAGAAATAACAACTCGCCAACTAAAAGAAGGTCTGACAACAGGTTTATCAAGACCTGAACAAAATCATAATGGGTTTAAATTTCATTTGAACGATTTTGCAAATGTTATGAGAGGCATAGCGACAGGTTCAAATGAATTTTTCTTTTTGACATCTCAACAAGTTAAAGAATTGAATATTCCTACTGAATTTCTCAAAAGAGCAGTTGGCAGGACTAAAGATGCAACTGAAAGTGTTTTAACTTTGAGAGATATTGAAAAATTAGACAAAGAAAATCGCCCAACATATTTGTTATCAATAAACGGACAGGAGAGTTATCCAAAGTCAATAAAAGACTACTTGAAAGTTGGAGAAGAAATGGGACTTCCTGCACGTTCACTAATTCAGCAAAGAAAGCCTTGGTACAAAATGGAACAACGTAAAGTTCCGCCTTTGTTGTTTGCATATCTCGGCAGACGAAATACAAGGTTTATTAAAAATGAGGCAGGCGTATTACCATTGACAGGTTTTCTTTGTGTTTACCCAATCTATGACGACCAAGAATATATTGACAATCTTTGGAAAGCATTAAATCATCCAGACACGTTAGAGAACTTAAAACTCGTTGGTAAAAGCTATGGTTCAGGAGCTATAAAAGTTGAACCGGGCAACCTCAGCAAACTACCAATACCGGAGCACATTGTTGCACAGTTTAACTTGAAACGTCCATACAAAAACGCTGACGGACAACTTGAACTTTTTCGTGAACCAAAGACAAAATATGGGACGACAAAAAGAAGCTCAGCCACTAACAGCGGTTTTGCGTAATGGCGGGTGCAGTGCTTCGTATCACAACATTAGTGGTAAAAATCCGCTACTGCGCCAAGCTGCAGAGCCGTTGTAACACAATTTGAAACAACAATCGTAACATAAATGAAACAACTGATTTTAACGTTTATAATCTTTCTAAATTTTTCTTGTGCTAATTCACAAAACAACAAAATAGACCAAACAAAAGTCAAAGAAGATTTAAACCAAATCTTAACTGACTTATCACAGAATTACGTTTATTTACAAGAAAAAAATATTGATTTAAACTGCATCCGGGAATATTACGAAAATCAAATACCCAATATCAAAACAGAAGCGCAAACCGTGCTTTTTTTCGAGTATTTGTTGGCCGAATTTTATGATAGTCATCTAATTTTAAACACAAACAGAAATTCTTCATTCAGATTATATTCACCAATATATGCGACTATCAAAAACGGGAAGCCGATTGTTTCTAATGTGTGGCAAACTCAGATAGAAAATCTCGAACAAAATATAATTAGAGCAGAATTATTAAAAATCAACGGGACTGATTTTAAGCAAGCAATTGAACAATTTCCAACACATTGCAATGACAAAAATTCTGAAAAGGTTAGAGAATGGATTCTCAATAAAATTTTGGCAGGTCGCTATAATCAGCCAAGAATTATCACATTAAAGTTAGAAAATAATAAGACCATTGAATTTGATTTAGACAAACTTAAAATTAAACAAACTTCTGAACCTTTAACATCCACCATAAAAAATGGTATCGGAATAATTAGAATAAACAATTCATTAGGAAATAATAGCTTAATTAACGAATTTGACAAAACACTTGACAAATTGATGAATACCAAAGGGTTGATAATTGATTTAAGGAATACAGTCGCTGGTGGAAATTCTTATGTCGCTCGTGGAATTATGAGTCGGTTTATTAATAAATCAAAACCATATCAAAAACATTGGACAAAGGAACAGTATGACAGCAATCCTATTGTTGAAAGAAGTTGGACTGAGTATGTAAGCCCAAGAAAAGAGCAATATGAGAAACCAGTTGTAATTTTAGTAGGTCGTTGGACAGGAAGTATGGGCGAAGGACTTGCAATTGGCTTTGAAGGAATGGAAAGAGCAGAAATCGTTGGTTCAGAAATGGAAAAATTAGCAGGAGAAGTAAGTGCGTTTTCATTTAAAAATCAAAGTTTTGGTTATCGCCTTTCAACAGCTAAACTTTTTCATATAAATGGAACGCCAAGAGAAAAGTATTTGCCAACTAATTATGTGGTGCAAACAACGACCGAAAAAGATGAAACCCTTGAAAAAGGAATTGAACTAATTAACAAAAACGTAAAATAAAGACTGCGTAGAACAGCGGGTATAAGAAATAGCGGGTTCAGTGCTAAATCAAAGGTCAGTAATTTTAATAAAAGCCCGTGCCAAACTGAAAGAAAAGTGCTATTAAACCCGCCCTTGGCAAACATTTTTCCGTTGTTCAAGATACCTCGCTGCGCTCGGCATCTTGAACTGCGTCAGCCCTGCTGCCGTTGTGTGTCATGCTAATAACTGCTACTACTATAAAATGAAAGAATAACAGAGGATTGAAACTAAACGCCTACATACCCTCCAAACTCACCGGAATCGTTGACCTGATCTGGGAACACGAGATGTATGTACCCGGCAGCTATGCCATTTTACCTTCCGGAAAGGTAGAGATCATCTTTCCGATCAATCCCGTAAAGCAAATCAAAGCGGTGAAGATGTCATCGGCTGATAATCCCGTAAACAGCTTTCCCTGCTTTCTTTCCGGGTTACATACCCGGCCGCTGAAAATGACTTTTGAGCGGTTTCATACGTTCGGTATCCAGATGAAACCCGTTGCCGTGAAAGCGCTGTTCGGCATGCCCCTTTGCGAAATCAGAGATTATTATATCGAAGGAACCCTTGTGTTTGATACCATCAATAGGCTGGAAGACAAACTGTATACGATTGACAACTTTACAGACAGGGCAAAATGGTTTGAAAATTTTCTGCTTTCAAAAATCGATGAAACTCCAGACCTGCACAATGCCATTCATTTAGACGCCACGATAAAGAATTTTATCCTTGAAAAGCGCCATGGTTCGGCCAAATCAGTCTTGGACGTGATGGGATATTCCCGGACGCAAACGTATCGCCTGTTTAACGAATGGTTTGGCCTCTCCGCTCACTCTTACCAAAAATTGCTGCAATTTATCAGTGCAACGGAATCTCTGCACAATCCTGCGCTCAAGCTGACAGACATTGCTTTTGAAAACGGCTTTTATGACCAATCTCATTTTATTCGCACTTTCCAGGAGTTTGCAGGAATGACCCCGGGAGAATATCGCAGGCAAATGACCGGATTGCCCGGGCTTCTGTTCGGGTAGCAATTTCTTTCTTTGACGGGTAGAACATTCATACAATTCCTTTTGAGCAGTTCTGTTGAATTTTGCCTCAAAAGGAATCACTATGCGTTGCTTTATTACGGGAGTCAGTGGATTTATCGGGTTTGCTACCGCAAAGCAACTTATAGCTCATGGTCATGAAGTTACGGGACTGATGAGTTCAAGACCCCATTTTAACCCACTGAAAGCGGCTGGCATAAAACCGGTTTTGGGCGATATGCGCCATCCGCATGAATGGATAGATGCTCTGCACAGTGCGGAAGCAGTCATTCACTTGGCTACGCTTCCCTTGCCTTCTCGTCCGGGTATGCACTATGTGAAAAGGTTACTGATAGCACAGGAACTTATCTTGACTGCTATGCTGGATACTGTTTCAGATTCGTGCAAATCTTTTGTCTGCACCAGTGCGGTTTCCATTTATGGCTCCGGATCGAATGAAAAAACCGAAGAAACCCCCATCTCTCCTTATCGCATTGCACAGCCATTTGCTCTATGTGAGAAATTGGTTCAAAGAGCCGTCAAGGATAAGGGATTGCCCGGAATGATGTTGCGTTTGGGCGGTGTGTATGGCAATGGTGGTGTATTTGGCAAGTTTTGGACTGAACCTATGCTGAAAGGAAAAAGAGCCGGAATTCCCGGTAATGGTAAGCAATTGTTTTCATTTGTACATATTGATGATTGTGTGCAGGCATTCGTGCGGTGCGTTGAAAACCCAATACCCGGTGGGGTATTTAATATCGTGGACAATGAACCTGCACCGGTCGGAGAGGTCATTCAATCTCTGGCAAATGAAATGAAGTCACCCCGACCTTTTCACATTCCATCATTCCTGTTTCGACTGGCAGCCGGTCCGCTCGTGGGTGAGTTACTCTTGAACGATAAAGTGGCAGGCAATAATAAGATGGTGTCCCAATTGGGTGTAAAACTGAAGTACCCAACCTATCGAGAAGGGATTCCGGCATTGGCAGGAACCCTAAGAAATTCTACCTAAAAGCTGATGGAACATTTGTACAATTTTCAAAGAAACACATTAGTCAATTTTGCAAATAAAATGTAAAGAAAATGAATACACTTACAAACGAAAACAAAACGTACGCTTTTGCCGGAAAAACGTCTATTGCAGGCGCTATTTCCATGCTCATTGGAGCAGGCTTTTGGGGCGCATCAGGCACAGACCTGTGGCAGGCGTTGGCCGACAATCAAATGGAAATTTATTTGTTGCAACTGAGCGAAGTCCGGCAACTTCTCGTCATTAATACCTTTTTTTGGGTATTGGGCGTATTGCTAATGGCTACTGCCGGATCGCTCATGGCAGGGTATTGTAAATCAAATCCCGGATTGGCAACAATGGGAAAGGTGTTCATGAGAACAGCCGCATCCGTTGCCATTGTTTCATTCGTTGCCATGCTTACGTTGGCTTTTTACCCTGGTTCGGCAGAAGTTGCCGCCATCACCGGGTGGATGGGAGCAAGATTAGACGACATCGCCACCATGCTGATCATAGGATTTGGGCCTTTGTGCTTATCCATTGCAGGAAAGGGCGATTGGGTTCCCCGCTGGCTGAACATTTGGGGATTTTTAGCCGGTTTTACAGGAATTCTTGGAATAATTGGTTTACTGACCGGTATTGTTCCCTTGAGTTTTATTGTCATACCTTTTGGCATCGGATGGATGATTGCAGCCGGCGTGGTGCTTAACAAGCAAAGCAAAAAACAGAATAATGAAAAATTCTGAAATGAAATTTACTTTGCATTCATAAGAATAGATGCACTTGAATTGAGTGCCATCCATAGTTGACAACTTTAAACCCTTTCAATAATCCGATTGAAATGAAAGTCCGGCTTCCGGGTGAAAAACAGGAATAAACATTTTAAATACGAAAATCACTCAATTGTTAACACTACTGGCACGGTTTCTGAGAAAAAGCCAAACACCTGCTTGCATGTCAGGTTTTTGCTTTCGCAAAATAATCAACGCTGCGCAAAATCCGCCGCAAAATCTCCCCGGATGCGCTCCATCGGCGGGTTGTAATAGCCGTATCGCAACTGCGGAAACTCCTCCCGGAGCAGCGCCATCAGCTGCCGAACACCAATGGGGTCGCCCGGATCGGTCACGTTGATGCGCGTGAGATACCAGTCGGGGTCAATATTGAAATTGCGCCATTGAATCATGTTTAGTCCTGTATCGCGGATGAGGCGGCGCAGGGCCTCGTACTCGGCTTCGCTGTCGGTCATACCCGGAAATACAAAATAGTTGATGCTCGTCCAGCCACCATAGCGGTTCACTACGCGCAAGCTCTCTACAATGTCTTCAAATTCGTAATTGTTGGGCCGATAATACGCCATGTAGATGCTGGCTTGCGCCGAATTGGTGCTCACCCGAATGCTGTTGAGCCCCGCTTGACAAAGCGCTTCTACCCATTCAGGGCGGCTGCCGTTGGTATTGATATTAATGCTGCCGCGATTGGTAAATTTACGAATTTCGCGGATAGCTTCACTAAGAGTTTCCCACATGAGCAATGGCTCGCCCTCGCAGCCCTGCCCGAAACTGATGATCGGATAAGGCGCGCTGGCCAAATGTGGTACTGTATATTCTACGATTTCCTGCGGTGTGGGCTTGAAGTCGAGCCGATCTTGGGTAGAAACGATGCCCTCGTCCTCGGGTTGCAGAGAAATGCAGCCAATGCAATTAGCGTTGCAGGCGGGCGATACCGGCACAGGACACTCCCAGCGCCCCATAAAGTAGTTGCGCGCCGCCGGACAATGGTAGCTCAGGGCACAATTACTTGCCAAATGCTCCACCAAGCGGTTGTGCGGATAAGCCTGGCGCAGGGTTTCGATGCCTGCTTGCACTTGTGCCGCGTCAAAACCACTGCATTCCTGCCGAATATCTGCTTCGATGCGCACGGCTGGCACGTAGAATTTATCGTTGTACCAACCCACTGCCGTATAGCAAAACAAAGGCAGCACCGGTGCGGTGGGTTGCTTGTCGAATGCAGCTAAATACAGCCCCGTGTGGGCCGGAGGAATGAATGCAGCCACAGCCGAACCCTTGTCGCAATGGCGAATCTCACCAGTTTTCACATCCAACCCAATGCCGATGCGGTCGGGTAGGGTATAAAGCGAGCCGCCGTCGGGCAGTTCTATCCAGTCTTCATCCGGCACAGGAAAGGCATACCAGCCGCTGCGGCCCACCGCGTAGAGCGAGGTATCTTCAAAAACCTGACCGTTTTCGTCGGCATAAAGTAAATAAGGTGTATGTTTGAATATCATGGATTATTCGCTGTTTGCGCTTTGCTATTCGCTATTTACGGTTTTGCGGTTTGTTATTGAAAATCGTGTAAATGTTTCCTACAAAAAATGATCGGTGCTCGCTACCTGTGGTATTGAGAATGCCCGAACCGGACACCTGCGGGCAGGGATTCGATTCGGGCATTAGTGGCGCATTCAGATGAATAAAGATAAATTTATTTAGCTATTACAGCTTGAAAATCAATACTTTATTGCAAAATCACTTCTTTTTCTTCCACCATTTTTCGGATGTTGATCAGGGCGTAACGCATCCGGCCGAGCGCGGTATTGATGCTGACGCGCGTGAGCTTGGCTATTTCCTTGAAGCTCATATCGGCGTAGTGGCGCAGGATGACTACTTCGCGCTGCTCTGGCGGCAATTGGTCCACTAAGTGGCGGATTCTGTCGTGCGTTTGGCTGCGAATGATGCCCTGCTCGGCGTTATCGTCCGAAACTTGCAGAATATCAAAAATGTCAAACGTTTCCGTAGGGGATACTTGCGGGCGGCGCTTGGTACGGCGGAAATAATCTACGCACATATTGTACGAAATACGCATGGCCCACTGCAGGAATTTACCCTCGTGGTTGTACTTGCCCTTACGTAGCGTATCAATGATTTTGATAAAAACTTCTTGGAAAATATCTTCCGCGAGGCTCTGATCCTTCACGAAAAGATAGATGGAAGTGTAGATCTTCTGCTGGTGGCGATTGAGGAGCGTTTCGAAAGCACGTTCATCACCTTCCAAATACAAAGCAATAAGCTGTTGGTCATTCAACGGAGTAACTTGCATAACTAAATAATTTTGCGTTATGGGATTGAATCTTAATTATTTAGTGTAGAAGTTATATCCGATAGACAAACAGATTTTGTTAGAGAATAGAATTGTGCTTTTCTAAAGATGCATCAAAGATAAAAGCATTAATTTGAAAAAAGGAAATGTTTCTGCATTTTTTTTTCGCGCTTAACAAGATTTTAACAAATTTTTGCAATATTGTTTGCATTTTTTTGCAAAATTATTTGGCGATAGGCTTTAAAATACAGATTGTTATCGCCTTGAACATAAGATTACAAAATTTTCTTTTTTTTCGTGTACACGGTACTGCGAAAACTGAGCGTACCATTTTTCCAGTATTATCCAATTTTGATAAATTCAAACGGCTGGTAAGGAATATCCGGGTTCAAAAATTTGCGATAAGCGACATGCACGCGATCAATGTCCACGTTCATTTTGGCGTAAATGCTGCGTATTTCATGGTTGTGCGTGCGAATACCCGCGAGGCACATGTACGGATACGTGCGCAGGTTGCGCTCGCTGCACAGATAGTCGAGTAAGAGGGCAAAAACACCTTTCGACTGATAATCGGGGTGAATGCCGAAGCCCATGCCTTTGGCGGTTTTGGTTTTGGCTAAGCGGCTTTTCAGCAAAAAAAGCAAGGTATTCCAGGCATTGAGTTTGCCCCGGGCGTGCTTCAGGAAGGGGTTTACGTCGGGGTAGAGGGCAATAAAGCCGGCAGGCTGCTCATCAAAATAAGCGATGCAAGCGATATTCGGATCGGCTATGGGTTTGGCCTGTTCCATCATTTTTTGCACCTGGGCGGGCTGGATAGGCTTAAAGTGCGCAAATACCTGAAAAGCAGCATTATAGACAATGCTGAAATCGCGGGAAAAGATGTCGAGCTGCGCAAAATCGAGTGGTTTGACCACTGCATTCTGGCGCTGAAGTATGCGCTGGGCTACCGATTTCATACGCTCGAAAGGAATATTGGCAGACGCACCTTTGTAGGTTAAAATTTGCTCGAACGGCCGCCAGGCGCGCTCTAAAAAGAACTTTTCGTAGTAGTGCGGGTGATAATTTTCCTGATACAGCGGCGGATATTGCTGCCCTTTGACAAGCAGCCCCCAGAATTTGTCGCGCTCGCCAAAATTGACGGGACCGTCTATGATTTCTGCGCCCTGCGCGGCTAGCCAAGTTTCGGCGGCGGCAAAGAGCGCATCGGCGCAGTCTTCGCGGTGCACGCACTCAAAAAAGCCGATGCCTCCGGCCTTGTACAATTGTCCTTCGTTGCGCTCATGGTCAATGAAAGCGGCAATACGCCCGCTGGGGCGGCGGCGCTCGTCGAGTAAGACAAAACATGTGGCCGCGCCGTGGGCAAAGGTTTTGTTGGACTTTGGGTCAAAAATGGCTTCCACTTCCTTTTCCAAGGGAAAAATGTAGTGCGGAGTGTCTTTATAAACAGTTTTCAACACCCGGTGAAACAAGCGCCAGCCTTTTCGATCCAGTACTTCTAATATTTCCATTGGCAATGATATATGCAATTTCCAAGTAGTGAAGGTACGCTACGGGCGGCATTTTTCAAATTTATTTTCTGGTCTATAGAGCAAGGGAAAGGCAATCAGCAAAAAGCAATATAAATAGAGCTTCGCCGTAGCATTTTCAATAAAAAGTTTCTCCGGTAAGCGCCATGCGCCGCAGCAGCGGGCTGCAACGGTAGCGGTCTTCGTGGTACATCCGGTAGAGCGAGTCGAGCATCTCTACGCATGGTGCAATGCCCCATTCATCAGCCCATTGCAAAAGCCCTTTCGGATAATTGACGCCCAGCGTCATCGCCCGGTCTATATCATCGCGGGAAGCTACTTGCCAAAACAAGGCATCGGCGGCTTCATTGATCAACATGACAAGGATGCGGCTAAATATTTGCTCGCCAAGGGTGTCATTAGTACGGGGTTGGGGCGGAGTGGCATTCTCATTGTAATGATAAAAACCGCGCCCCGATTTGCGGCCGAGATAACCCGCCTCCACCAGGCGCTTCTGGGCAAAAGAGGGCTTGTAACGCGGGTCGTAAAAAAATGCCTGAAAAACGGTTTCGGTGACGGTATAATTGACATCGTGCCCAATAAAATCCATTAAGGTGAACGGCCCCATGCGGAAACCACCCAGTTCGGTCATCGCCCAGTCAATAGTAGCTGCATCGGCAATGCCTTCTTCGAATATGCGTAGGGCCTCGCCGTAGAAGGGCCGCGCCACCCGATTGACGATGAAGCCGGGCGTATCTTTTGCCAGCACACTGGCTTTGCCCCAGCTTTCAATGATTTGCCGGCTTTGCTGCACTACAAACGCTGAAGTTTGAATAGCAGGTATAATTTCTACTAATTGCATCAGCGGAGCCGGATTGAAAAAATGCAGCCCAATGACGCGCTCCGGGCGTTCGCAAGCGGCAGCAATGGCAGCTACCGAAAGCGAGGAGGTATTGGTAGCCAGAATACAATCCTGAGGTACGGCTTCCTGCAAGGCTTTGAAGACGGCTTTTTTAACGTCGAGGTTTTCTACAATGGCTTCGATGACCAGCCCGGCATCCTGAAAATCATCCATTTTGCGTACAAATCGGCAACGATTGGCAATCGCTTGGCTCTCAGTTTTGCTGATTTTACCCTTTTCTGCGAGGCGATCTAAGATGGCGTGCAGCCGCGAGGAGGCATGCTCTAATGCTTCGGGCTGTTTGTCTTGCACCGTGACGGTGTGCCCTGCCATAGCGGCTACCTGGGCAATACCCGTGCCCATAGCACCGGCACCAATAATACCTACTTTCATCATTTGCTGCGGTTCGTTTTGGTTAGGCAGCGAAAATAGCAAGAGTTCGGAAGATTTGGAAATTTCCGGCCCGGTATCCGTTATTAGTCAACTTTATTGTACAGACAAACGCGCCAGCACCGGCAGATGATCCGAAGGAAAACGCCCGCTCCAGGATTCCGCTAATATAGCATGTTTCAATACTGCTACTTGCCGATTGACAAAAATAAAGTCAATTCGCCGCCCCGGTACGCCAGGGAAAGTAAAGGCCGTCCAAGTACTTAGGGGGCCATGATGGGGCAAGCGGGAGGCGTACATAGCGTCGCGGAGGTGGCGCGGGTTGGCAGTATCAGTCACAATGCGATAAGGCGTTTCGGCTTCGGTGCAATTAAAATCGCCCGTAAAAATGACTGGGGCCTCGCCGGCAATGTCTGTCATTCGGTCGAGGATGATTTTGGCACTTTCGGCGCGGGCCTGCACGCCTACATGATCGAAGTGGGTATTGAAATGGAAAAACGTTTGATTGGTCTGCCGATCGCGGAATTTGGCCCAAGTAACGATGCGCGTAATGGCTGCGTCCCAGCTTTTGGAGCCAGGCACTTCAGGCGTTTCCGAGAGCCAAAAGGTAGCCCCGTCGAGGCGCTCCAAGCGATCTTTGCGGTAGAGAATAGTCGAAAATTCATTGTCGGGGTTGGGAGTGGTGGTGCCATCGGTGCGGCAGACGCCAAACCATTCGTACTCGGGCAGCATGGCCGCTAAGTCGTCCATTTGGCTGCGCAGGGCCTCCTGCAGCCCTACAATGTCGGCTTCGTGATATTGTATCATGCTCTTTACCAGCTCTTTGCGATGTGGCCAAGCATTGAAACCGTCGTCCGGATTGTCGAACCGGATATTAAAAGTCATTACATTGAGCGCCGCAGGCTGTGCTACGAGCGATAGCGCCATTAATAAAAAAAGAGGTAGTATAACAATTTTCATGATGGGAGATTGATTATTTTGGCGTAAAAATAGGATATTTCCGCAGGAAAGCCCGATTTGGTATTTTATGAAATTGTAAACAACACCGCCGTGGATGCTTGTTTAGACTATATTTACGAAAAAGAAGGAGTTCAACACGAAATTCTGATGCATCTGCACGAATTGATTGCCGCCTACCCGGAGGTGAGCGCTAAGATGCGCTATAAAATTCCTTTTTACTATCGCAAAAGCTGGGTTTGTTATTTGAATCCCATCGGAACCGACCGGGTAGAATTGGTCTTTTTGCGCGGCAATGAATTGTCTAACGAGCAGAGATTGCTGGAATCTCGCGGGCGCAAGCAGGTGCTGGGCGTTATTTTCGAACAGGTAGCCGACATCCCCGATGTGGTGCTCCACGAAATTTTGCAGGAGGCTTTTTTAGTAGATGAAGAAATACGATACGCTGCCAAACGCCGGAAATAAACACCGAATAAATTCTATGCTATTAAAGTGCCCAGATATAATTATTTTTCGTTCAAAAAAAATACACAAATGACTGATTATTAAGTATAAACAACTATCCTATTAACAAGTAACATTGACTAAATAACAAGCTCCCATTACTCAAACCACCTTGCCCATGTTATTGAAAAGAAGAAAATTTTTAACGACGGCTTTTCTCGCTACGGTAGCGACTGGTATAGGGCTGCACGCTTGCCAATCGTCTGATAATCAAAATCCAAGCCGCCGCTACAAAAAAAATCCGCACTCCAAGCCCGGTTTTCCAATCATCATTGCCACCTGGTCGCCCAATTTGAAGGCAACGGAAGCCGCTTGGCAAACGTTGGAAAATGGGGGTACGGCCCTTGATGCCGTAGAAGCCGGCGCGCGCGTGCCCGAAGCCGACCCAACCGATACCAGCGTGGGCTACGGCGGGCTGCCCGACCGCGATGGCAAAGTAACCCTCGACGCCTGTATTATGGATGCCAATGGCAATGCTGGCAGCGTCACGTTCTTGCAAGGTATCAAGCATCCGGTGTCGGTGGCGCGCAAGGTGATGGAAAAAACGCCGCATGTGATGCTGAGCGGAGAAGGTGCTTTGCAATTTGCTATAGAACAGGGATTTGAAGTAGAGAATCTGCTGACCGAAGCCGCCCGAAAAGCCTGGGAAAAATGGCGCATCAGCAGTAAGTACGAACCCAAAGTGGATGTAAATCAGCACGATACAATTGGTATTTTGGCTATTGATAAAAACGGCGACATCGCAGGGGCCTGCACTACCAGCGGCATGGCTTACAAAATGCACGGCAGAGTAGGCGACTCGCCTGTTATCGGTGCCGGCATGTACGTGGACAACGCAGTCGGCGGTGCCTGTGCTACTGGTCACGGCGAGTTGATGCTCAAAACCCTCGGCGCGTTTCTCATCGTAGAGCTGATGCGGCAGGGCCATAGCCCTCAGAGCGCCTGCGAAGCAGCCATCGCCCGTATTGTGGCTCGCTACGGCGGCCAATTGCCCAAAGGTGCACAGGTTGGGTATTTAGCTATTGATAAAAATGGTGCGCACGGCGCCTTCGCCTTGACCCAAGGGTTTGATTATGCCCTGTACCAAGCAGACGAGAATCGGGCGCTGAAGGCGGAGTTTGCCATAGAAAAAGAAGCGA
The DNA here is from genome assembly GCA_937872385.1 of uncultured Saprospiraceae bacterium. Classification (GTDB taxonomy): domain Bacteria; phylum Bacteroidota; class Bacteroidia; order Chitinophagales; family Saprospiraceae; genus JADJNW01. The sequence goes on along the minus strand of CALMSO010000071.1, from coordinate 44,747 downwards.
ACGAGGGAGAGGATTGAATTGGAAACTTTGATGTTAACTGCTTGATTTTCAATTTTTTAAAAATAAATTAACACGCCTTTTTTACCAACTGAGAGAAAAAAATCACATACAATGCTTGAAAAATTAGACCGTATCCCTACCCGACAGGACATTGTCGAAACACAAGAACTGATTTTTGAATTTTTGCACTACACGCCAGTGATGACCAGCGAAAGCCTCAACGATATATCTGGGGCAGAGTTGTTTTTCAAATGCGAAAACTTTCAAAAAATCGGCGCTTTCAAAATGCGGGGCGCGGCAAGTGCGGCCGTTCGCCTTACGGAAGCAGAGCTAGAGCGCGGTTTGGCTACTCATTCTTCTGGCAATCATGCCCAGGCCGTAGCCCGTGCGGCGCGTCTGTTGGGCGTACCTGCCTATATCGTGATGCCCGAAAATGCACCTGCTACTAAAATAGCCGCAACCGAGGGGTACGGTGCTAATATTATTTTCTGCGCCGCTACTATTGAAGCCCGCGAGAAAACGCTCGAAGAGGTAGTCCGCCAAACGGGCGCTACGTTTATTCATCCTTACGATGATTACAACGTCATTGCGGGGCAAGCTACCTGTGCCCGCGAGCTGCTGCAAGATGTAGAAGAACTCGACACGATTATCGCGCCGGTGGGCGGCGGCGGATTGCTGAGCGGCACCGCCTTGAGCACGCGCTACTGGTCGCCGAGTACCAAAGTGATAGGAGCCGAGCCAGCAGCCGTGGACGATGCCTGGCGCTCCTTGCAAAGTGGTCAGATAGAAACCAATGCTACTACCGATACTATCGCTGACGGACTGCGCACCAATCTGGGCGAGAAAACTTTCGGCATTATTCAAATGCACGTGGATGATATCATCACCGTTTCGGAGGCGGCTATTATTGAAGCCATGCGCTTGGTATGGGAACGCATGAAAATTATCATCGAACCCTCCTGTGCGGTGCCCCTGGCGGCTGTTTTGCAAAATCGGGAGCGTTTTGAAGCCGAAAAAGTGGGCATCATTCTTACGGGCGGCAATGTGGACTTGAGCAAACTGCCGTTTTAGGGTAAGTCGCGGTTTGCAATTCGCGGTTTGCAATTCGCGGTTCGCAATTCGCGGTTTGCGGTTTGCGGTTTTATAGTTTAAGAGCATGCAAGGTGTGTTGCTTGTTTTTGGAAATTTATGTTAAAGTGATGCAAGTGATACTGCTTTTTTGAGGTTTTGGCGTATCTTTTTTCTATCAAATCAGTTATGCTATAAATCTTTTTTCTTTTGGCGCAGCACAATTGGGCATACACAAGTGGTTCGGGCAAGCAATACGTAGTAGGGCTGTATCATGGTGCCGAGTCTGGGCATTTGATGGTTTATTGCAACCTTAGCGTTATTTACATTGATTTTAATGTGCTGCAAGACTGGACGTACTCTTTTTTTATCGAAGATGACCTGCTGGAGCTGAAAATAGCACGGCAGGGCGAGCAGTTTCAGTACCATTTTGATGTAAATCGGCAGGTGGACACCCCGCTCAACCGGGCCCGCAAGCTGCGCGAGCGAGAAGACTTTCGCAAATTAGTGCTCATGGGCATCGCCTTGCTGGTAGCTATCATTATTGGCATTGGGGCATGGCGCTACAACGAAAAGGTGGTGCCACAACGCCAGGCGGCGGCTTGGCTGGCGCAATACGGACGCATCACTCCGGCCAAGGTTTTTCCGATCAAACAAGACAAACTGCGCTATACTTTTGTCGCCCTTGGCCAACGCTATGAGCAAACCGTACCTGACCCCGGCGGTGCGCTGCTGCCCCTACAAGCTGGCGATGAATTTATTGTAGAATACGCTTCCAATCAGCCCAAAGTAAGTAAAATCCGGCTCGACCGACCCACCGAGCGCCAAACGCAACGCTACCGCCAACGCGCTTTTTTCAAACATGCCCAACTGCATCCGGAGCTGGATTCGTTGCATATCCAGTGCTTGCTTGAGTTGGCTTTCGCCCAAAAGGGCGTCGGGGCTTATGCCGATTTTTATTACCAACAAACCGAACCCACCGACAATGCCGCTCACAATCGAAATACCTACGGCCGCTTGGTGCGCGATGTGCCTTTTCAGCAAATGGTAGCCGAAAAATGCCGGTAAGAATAGTGCAAGACTATTTTGCGGCGTTGCGCGCCGATTGCCAAAAATGCGTACTTTTGCCCTATGGATTTTTTATTGCCACACATCGAAAGTTTGATTTTCAGCGCTACGGAGCCAATTCGCCTCGGCGAAATACAAAGTTGTCTCGAAGAAGCCTTTGGTAGCAGTTTTCCGGAGCCAGAGTTGCTGGCAGCCATCGAGCAATTGCGCGCGCGCTATGCACACGAAGCTTTTGCTTTTGAACTGACCGAAATCAACGAGGGCTACCGCCTCATGACCAAACCCGCCTATCACAACACGGTAGGGGTCTATCTGAAGCAAACTACTCGAAAACGCTTGTCGCAGGCAGCACTCGAAACGCTCGCCATTATTGCCTATAAGCAACCCCTCGCTCGCTCGGAAGTAGAAAAAATACGCGGCGTCAATTGTGATTATGCTATGCAAAAACTATTGGAAAAGGAACTTGTTATTATAACAGGTAGAAGTGAAGGACCGGGGCGGCCCCTGCTGTACGGTACTTCAGAAAAATTCATGGATTATTTTGGTTTGAAAAGCTTGAAAGACCTGCCGCAGCCCAAGGACTTCAAGGAACCGGACAGCGAAATCGGCGAACAGGCACCCATCGAAGAAGAAGCCAACTAAATAAACCACAAAACCGTTACAGCATAAAACTGTTACACCATACACCATATAATATGGAAGAAACATTAGTCAACCGGGTAGCCAATAGCGGCTTGATCACCCTGAATCTGGAAGATTTCTTCCCGAAAGCAGCGGTGGTGGTTTTTGATTTGAAAGATTATCTCTTTATGGAGCTGATTCTCAAGGAGAAAGACTTTCGTGCAGCACTCAAGGAACACAACTGGGAGCAGTATCAGGATAAAATTCTGTTAGTCTATTGCTCTACCGATGCCATTATTCCGGTGTGGGCTTATATGCTCGTGACGGCTTACGCAGCGCCTTACGCTAATGATATTTTTCAGGGCAACGCCGATACCTATTACACAGCGGCTTTCGCCAAAACCCTCGCCGACATGGACGCCGCGCAGTACGAAGGGCAGCGCATCGTCATTAAAGGCTGTAGCAACCGGCCGGTGCCCGCCTCGGCTTATGTAGCACTTACGCGCAAATTACAACCTTATGCACAAAGCATTATGTACGGCGAGCCTTGCTCTACCGTGCCGGTTTTCAAACGCCCCCGGAAAGTATAATGTTTTTGTAATGTAAAATAATGGTTAATGGTTAAGGATTAATGGGAAAGGGTTTTATGTTCTGATAATTAATAATTTGTATTTTTTACTGAAAACAATTACCCATCTAACAATTAACAAATAACAACATTACAACAATCATTCACTTTATTATAAAAAAAATCAGTGCACCATAGCTTTTTGTGCTTGTATTTCCTTTATAATACGGTCGCCATGATCGCGGGTATTTTCGATAAATAACTTGTTGGTTTGCATACCGGCACATACCACGCCCGCCAGATACACACCCGGCAATGATGTCTCCAGCGTTTCTTCATTATACACCGGAATGCGCGGCTCCGCTGCGGGCACTTCAATACCGAGGCGCTCCAATAGCGCATAATTAGGCTGATAACCCGTCATGGCTAATACAAAATTATTTTCAATAGTAAATAAACCCTCCGGCCCCTCCAGTACTACTTCCTGCGGGCGAATTTCGCGTACTACGGTATTAAAATGCGCCTTGATGCTACCTTCTTTAATCCGATTTTCAATATTCGGACGAATCCAGTACTTTACTTTCGGATAAATTTCGCTTTCACGAATAGCCATTGTTACTTCCGCACCTTTATAATAAGTCTCTAAAGCTACATCACAAGCCGAATTGGCGGCACCTACGACTAATATTTTCTGCCCTACATAAATATGCGCATCATCATAATAATGTTTTACTTTTGGTAATGATTCGCCTGGCACTTTTAGCAGGCGCGGCGTATCATAAAAACCCGTCGCTACAATTACTTTTGCTGCTTTATAATGTCCTTTTGCTGTTTCAATATGATACCAGCCCGTTCCGGTGGCTTGCATTTGCAATACCTCTTCGTACAGGCGCACCTTGAGATGCCAGCTTTGCCAGATGCGGCGATAATACTCTAAAGCCTCGCGTCGAGTAGGTTTATCACTGTGTGAAATAAATGGAATGCCACCGATTTCGAGTAGCCGCGAAGTAGAAAAAAAGGTCATATTTACTGGAAAGTGGTAAATGGAATTTGCCAGCGCACCTTTTTCTAACACTACGTAGCTTAGCCCTGCTTTTTCTGCTGAAATAGCGCAATTCAGCCCCGTTGGCCCACCGCCAATAATCACCAAATCGAAAGTTTCCATATCCTGGATGTATTTTTGCTTACACAACAAAAAAGTGCGCCCTGGGGTTGCAACACCGATGTAATGTGTAAATAATGGCGAACTTTTATAATGCTTATATCATGTGCGATTTACGATTTACGATTTACGATTTACGATTCTTTATTACAAAAAAAGCCCCCCAATACATCATATCGGGAGGCTTTTCGCAGCATTATAATCAACGCTTTATTTACTTGTTATTCACTTCTTCGTATTCTACATCGGTTACATCGTCGGCGGCTGAGCTATCGTCTGTGGCCGCACCGTTGCCAGGGGCATTGGCTTCCTGCTCTTGAGTAGCTTGGTACATTTCTTGGCTGGCTGCCTGCCAGGCGCTGTTGAGTGCTTCGGTCGCCCGTTCTATGCGGTCGAGGTCTTCCGATTTGTGGGCTTCTCGTAGGTCGCTAAGCGCCGTTTCGATGGCTTCCTTTTTGTGGGCCGGTATTTTGTCGCCGTAGTCTTTCAACTGTTTTTCGGTTTGGAATGCCAGTGTATCCGCCATGTTCAGTTTTTCGGCGCGCTCGCGGGCCTCGCGGTCGCTGTCGGCATTGGCAGCAGCTTCGGCTTTCATTCTTTCGATTTCGTCTTTCGATAAGCCCGTGGAGGCTTCGATGCGAATTTTCTGCTCCTTGCCGGTGCCCTTGTCTTTGGCCGATACATTCAGAATACCGTTGGCGTCAATGTCGAATACCACTTCGATTTGTGGTACGCCGCGCGGCGCTGGTGGAATGCCGTCGAGAATAAAGCGACCGATGGTGCGGTTGTCTTTGGCCATAGGGCGCTCGCCTTGCAGGATGTGAATTTCTACCGAGGGCTGATTGTCAGAAGCGGTTGAATACACCTTCGACTTTTTGGTCGGAATGGTTGTATTAGACTCAATGACAACGTCATACATATTACCCATTGTTTCAATGCCCATAGAAAGCGGCGTGACATCGAGCAGCAATACATCTTGTACATCTCCGCTGAGTACGCCCCCTTGGATAGCTGCACCAATAGCCACCACCTCGTCGGGGTTGACACCCTTGTTCGGCTTTTTGCCAAAAAATTCTTCTACCGCTTGCTGTATCTTCGGGATGCGTGTAGAGCCACCTACGAGAATCACCTCGTCAATATCGTCTTTGCTCAGCGCAGCATCTTTCAAAGCGAGCCGGCAAGGCTCTAAGGTACGTGCCACCAACTGGTCGGCCAATTGTTCAAATTTGGCGCGGGTGAGTTTCATCACTAAGTGCTTGGGTACGCCGTCTTTGGCGGTGATGTACGGCAGGTTCACTTCCGTTTCGCTGGAGGACGACAACTCGATTTTAGCTTTTTCAGCAGCATCTTTCAAACGCTGGAGAGCCATGGGGTCTTTGCGCAAGTCCATGTTTTCCTGCTCTTTGAATGCGTCGGCTAACCAATCAATGATTACTTGGTCGAAATCGTCGCCACCGAGGTGCGTATCGCCGTTGGTAGATTTTACCTCGAATACGCCATCGCCCAGCTCGAGGATGGAAATGTCGAAAGTACCGCCACCGAGGTCGAATACAGCAATGGTAATATCCTTGTTGCGCTTGTCGAGGCCATACGCCAGAGCGGCTGCCGTTGGTTCGTTGATGATTCTGCGAATGGTCAAACCTGCAATTTCGCCAGCTTCTTTGGTAGCTTGGCGCTGCGAGTCATTGAAATAAGCCGGTACGGTCACTACTGCTTCCGTCACTTCCTGCCCGAGGAAATCTTCCGCCGTTTTTTTCATTTTTTGCAATACCATTGCAGAGATTTCCTGGGGGGTGTATTGGCGGCCGTCAATGTCCACGCGTACGGTGTCATTGTCGCCTTTGCCTGCTTTGTAAGGTACGCGCCCGGCTTCGCCTGTCACTTCACTGAAGCGACGCCCCATAAAACGCTTGATAGAAAAGACCGTTCGGGTCGGGTTGGTGATAGCCTGGCGCTTGGCGGGGTCACCGATTTTGCGCTCGCCATTGTCCATGAAACCGACTACCGACGGCGTTGTTCTTCTTCCTTCGTCATTCGGAATCACCACTGGTTCATTGCCTTCCATCACTGCGACACAGGAGTTGGTCGTTCCCAAATCTATTCCGATAATTTTACCCATGATATAGATTTTATTTTGTTGGCTTTTAAAAAGTATATGTTGACGTTTTGAATATAGCAAGGCCTGTGCCAGAGCACGCTTGGGGGCTTTTTTGTGGTCAAACTGTCATTTTTGTAAGAGAAAACGAGCCAAATGGGGCAGGGCTGGCAGATGACCTGCTCGGAGGTGACAAAACGGCAGAAAGTAAATTTTATTCGAGGGCACTCACCTTTACTTCTACTTTTCGATTGAGGTTTTTGGGTTTGTCATCGCGTATTTCGCCGCGGCCCTCGATGTAAATTTGATCTACAAGCAGCCCGTTGTCCATTAGGTGCAGGGCAATACGTTTGGCGCGCTCTTCGGACAGTTTGAGATTGTACACATCGGTACCAATGTCATCGGAAAAACCGATAATTTCTACGCGCTGCAAGTTTTTGCCTTTCATTTGCTGTAAGAAGGCGTCGAGATTGTTTAATTCGAGCGGCGTCATAGTAGATTTGTCAAATTCAAAAAAAATGGTGTGCAGATAATCACGGCGTTGCGGCCGGCGGCGCACTTCAACGGTGGTAGTGTCTATTATAGGCGTTTTGACTGTAAAATCGCGCACCGGACGGGTGATGGGTTCCATCCAAATTTCAATGGTATAAAACTGTTTGTTGTCCCAGAAAGGGATGATAAATTCATTTTGATAAGGGTGATAAAGGTCTTTTTGTACCGAAATATCCATGATTTCATAAGCCGGGATACAGAGGAAAAACCGGCCATTTTCGTCGGTTTTAACGGGTTCGCGGCCAGCTATTTGTACCATAATGTCAGGCATAGGCACATCCAGAATGGTGTCTTTAACAAACCCTTCGACAAAGGTAATCGCTTCGCTGAATAGCTCGGAGCCAAGCTGCACGGTGTAAATATCAAGCCCGCCATAGCCCGCAGGGCGGTCGGAAGCAAAATAACCGGTTTTGCCATCGGCGGCGAGGATAAAGCACAGTTCGCGGTGCGCGGAGTTGACCGGCGGCCCCAGGTTGACCGGCTTGCTCCAGTTGCCTTCACTGTCTATGCGGCTCAGGAAAATGTCTTGGTCGCCGAGGCCCGGATGCCCGTCGGAGGAGAAATACAGCGTTTGCCCATCGTTGGTAATAAACGGCGATTCTTCGTAGCCCGGCGTATTGATATTGGGGCCAAGATTGACTGGCTCACTCCAGCTTCCGTCGAGGTTGCGTTTGCTCATCCAGATGTCGGTGCCGCCATAGCCGCCCTCGCGGTCGCTGGCAAAATAAAGGGTGGTACCATCGCAACTTACCGCGGCCTGCGATTCCCATTTTTCAGAATTAACAGCTCCCTGCAAGGTATTGACCGACCGGATTTCGGTGTCTTCCACATTGGCCTGCCAAATATCACAAGAACCCAGCACCCCTTCGCGCCCGCAGGCGGTGAAATACATGGTTTTGCCATCGCGCACTACCGTAGCCATGCCCTCGTGCCCGGTGCGGCTTTGCTTGCCGGTGAGCGGGAGGCCTTCGGTCCATGCGCCTTGCTGAAAGCGGCTATAATAGAGGTTTTCATTGGCGCGATTGTGGCGGCGGCCAGTAAAAAAGAGCAGTTTCTGGTCATTGGATACAAAAGGAAAATATTCGTCGGCGCGGGAATTGATGTTGGGCCCCAGATTTTGCACTTCTTGCACATTCAAAAAGGTGACCGAATCACGAGAGATGTAACAAGCGCGGATGCTGTTGTCCAATTGAGCGATCATGTCGGCTTCTTCCTGGGCTTCCTTGTCGGCAATGTCGGCAAAATCATAGGAAGGTCTGCCCAGCAAGAATTCAAATTTGCTGTAATAAGTAAGCGCTTTTTCATAATCGCCGGTTTTGTAGCTGGCTAATCCCGCACGAAAGTAAATCGTTCGCGAAAAAAATTCGCTTTGTTCAATCACTTTTTCGTAGGCGCGCAAAGCCGAGGCATAGTCGTTCATCAATTCATAGCAGATGCCGATGTTGCGTCGAGCAATGTGCAGCCCGGGTTGCTCGTCGAGCACCTTTTCGTACAGCCGGATGGCTTTGGTCAGGTTTTTATTGAGTAGCGCTTCTTCGGCCTGTTGAAAGGTTTTGGAAAAACGGGGAGTTTGGCCACTTACCAAGAAGTAGCTGGCCAGAAAAATGAAGATAAGTAGCGGGCGATACAACATGACCTCGATTTTGGGAATGATCAATGCTTTGTTCCAATGACAACAATGGGCAGTGGGCAGTGCAGGTGTGGGCAATGACAGGCCTTGGGTCGGGGTCTCATCCTTTTACAAACAGTGGATAAAACTATGTCTTTTTGAGCAAAAAAGCCAGCATTGCCCGCACTTTTTCTACTGCATTCGTGTTAAATCTGCCTCGGCGGCAATGTAGCCAAAAGCTGCCCAGTAGTCGGTTGCGGTTACTTTGCGGAAGATTTCTTCAGCTTTGGCTGTGTTTCCATTGTACCAGTACCAGTTGCCTACGCCGTAGCCTTGGGTTACGACATTGAGCAGCGCGTCGAGGTCGGTAGCGGGGGCATCGAGGTTGAGCAGTTCGGCAGGGTCTTTTAGCCCTTTGTACATTAGTAAGCGATTGAAATACGAGGTATTTTCTACAATTTCGAGGTCAGGACTGATTTTTTCCAGCACCTGGTTCGCTTTTTCCGTGTCACCGAGGCGGCGGTAGGTCATGTACAGCCAGTCGGCGGTAGCTGTGAGCAAATCCGGATTAGTAGAATAATTCATACAGCGCTCGTAAATGTCGGCTGCTTTCGCAAAATCGCCTTTCAGATAATACGCCAGCGCCCAGTGATACCAGATGTTGAATTGCAGGGTGGACAAAGGCTGGTTGATCGCATTGGGTACGCCGTCGGGTTCGATGCTGATGGGGCGGCCGCGTACCAGTTCGGCGGCGCGCTCAAAGTCCACAATTGCTTGGTCAAACTGGCGCAGTGTGAGGTAGCGATGCCCTCGGTGGCGGTAGAGTTCGGGCGCATCGGGGTGCTGCCGGATGCCTTCGCTGAAAATGTCAATGGCTTCGCGGTAGCGGCTCAGATAAGCTACGCGTCGGCCAAGCCAGATGATGTTGTCAAGCGCTGTAGGGTTTTGCTCAAAGTTGTCGCGGGCGATGGTTAGCAGGCTATCCTTGCGGCGCAGGGCTGCCTCGGAATCGGCTGGCGGGTAGAGTGGCTTGCCGTCAAGTGCGTAGGCTTCAGGTTCGGGTTCGGCTGCGGTAGCTGTATTTTGTGTATCGGAAGATTGGCATTGCCAGAGGCTCAGTGCGATGAAGCAAAGGAAAAGTAGTGGTTTTTGCATGATGGTTGTGGTTTTAGATGGTGTGTTGAATGTGTTGATGTGTTGATGTGTTGATGTGTTGATGTGTTGGTGTGTTGATGTGTTGATGTGTTGGTGTGTTGGTGTGTTGATGTGTTGATGTGTGGGTGTGTGGGTGTGTTTAAAAAAATGGCTGTTGAAATAAGGGCGTTTCCCAATTTTTTGCATCTTGTTATCGTAAAACAATTAATCACCAAAAAAATGGAATGGTTTATGAAAGTTCTTACAATTGTAATGTTGCTTTGTGGTTTTACTTTGCTGCTGCCTTCTCCGGCTCATGCGGTAGTGGCTACTCCGGCTGAAACGACTATAGCACAACCCCAACCAACCCAAATGGAAAAACGGCTGCAAAAACGCGCCGAAAAAATACAAAAAAAAGCGGACAAACGCTGGCACAAGGCCGCAGCCCCTGACCTGCTGAACGATGGCAACTTCCGGCTGGGGCTACTGCTGCTGGCGGCTGGTATCGGGCTGGGGATTATCTCTGCACTTGGTATCTTATCTGGCTTGCTGGGGTTTTTGGGTGGTTTGTTTGCGCTGGCTGGGCTTGTCTTTATTGTATGGGCGCTCATCGAGAATGCCTGAATCTAATTTGCTACAATAAATAAGCAGGGCACGGGCGCGCGGCCATTGGCTCAGCTGCCCGTTTCTTTGCGCAATTGCTCAATCTGGGTTTTCCAGAGCTGCTTCTGGTCGTCCACTTCGTCGGCATCACAAAAATCAATGATTTCGAGAATGGTTTCGTCGGTCACTGGCGAGCGCGAAATCCTGAACTCTAAGTATTCGGCCGGGTCTTCGGCATCTTCCCACCGAAAACGCAGGCGCTCCTCCTCGATATCGTCCACCAATTCGGCCAATTGGGTATATTTGTCCCATCCAAACACATAGGTGTCACCTTGAATATCCACCTTATCGCAAAACCAGCGAATGAGGCAGGAAGGCGTAGTCAGAAACTGATACAAAATAGTGGGCGAAGCCCGGAATAGGAATTCCAGGGTTATTTTAACACGTTCCATACGATTTTTTTGTTGGTTTGAGTTCTGTTTTCGGTGAAAAAGGCAACAAGCATTTTTGAAAAAAAGCTGCAAAAATTCGTCTTTTCTTAATAAACAACATCCATATTTTGGCTAAATTAAAGCCCGACCGCTTTCTAATCGGTTTTCATACAGAGTACCGACGCAATAAAAAAGAAAAAAATGACTTTTGCAAGTTTTACGCTTGTGACCCTGTCAACTATTTTACGTCTAATATTGTTGGCAGAGATGCTGGATAGAATATACATTCAATTTATACTTGACAGAAAGGGATATTTGGTTTAATTTTGTGCCTTGTTATGAATTCCAAGGCACAAGGGCTTGATAAAACACAGGAAAGAGAAAACACGCATGACTAATCGGCACCGAAGCAATACGCAGCGAAATGCGCATCCGAACTTGCAGTACCATTCCATATCCTGCCCGTCTGTTCTATCAGAACAAGTTTGTTTCACCATTGTAAACATTTAAACGATTTAAAGTGCATGAGACAACTCAAGATCACTAAGTCTATTACGAATCGTGAGAGTCAATCATTAGAGAAGTATTTGCAGGAAATTGGTAAAGTGGATCTGCTGACGCCAGAAGAAGAAGTGGATCTGGCCAAGCGTATCAAACAAGGCGACCAAATTGCGCTCGAAAAACTGACCAAAGCTAACCTGCGCTTCGTCGTATCCGTTGCCAAGCAATACCAAAATCAGGGGCTTTCGCTAAGCGACCTGATCAATGAAGGCAACCTCGGCCTCATCAAGGCAGCGCAAAGATTTGACGAAACTCGGGGCTTCAAATTTATATCCTACGCCGTATGGTGGATTCGCCAGTCTATTTTGCAAGCTTTGGCCGAGCAGTCGCGTATCGTGCGCTTGCCGCTCAATAAGGTCGGCTCACTCAATAAAATCAATAAGGCTTTCTCTGAATTAGAGCAAGAATACGAGCGCGAACCTTCCCCGGAAGAATTAGCCAATATGCTCGAAATACCCACCGAAGAAGTAGAAACGACTCTCGGTGTGGCCGCTCGCCACGTATCTATGGATGCGCCTTTTGTAGAAGGGGAAGACAATTCGCTGCTTGATGTGCTCGAAAATGGCGGCACGCCTGGCACCGACCAAGAATTGGAATACAATGAATCCTTGCGCCGTGAAATCGAACGCTCGCTGAGTACTTTGACCGACCGCCAGTGCGACGTCATCAAGTTGTACTTCGGCATCGGTGTGGAGCACCCCATGTCGCTGGAAGATATTGGCGAAAAATTTGGCCTCACCCGCGAGCGGGTACGCCAGATTAAAGACAAGGCAATCAATAAGTTACGCTCCGCTAATCGCAGCAAATTGCTCAAACACTATCTCGGTTCCTGAGTATGGCAGCCATCGTGCGCGGCGCACGGCGAGCGTAGGGACATCATCCGGTGGACTTCGTTCAGTTGTAAAAGTCTGAAAAGCGTTTCCCTCTTCCGGAAGCGCTTTTCGGCGTTATGGGACATGGCGCTTGCTTTTGTACAAATTTTGTATTTTCGCGCACGGGAAGCAATGGGACATTGTTATTTATTGATGTTATTTGTTATTTAATTGAATATTTATATACTTGAAAATCAGTTACTTGTAGCGTTTCGCACTGAAATGATTATGTCCGGATGCTTATTTTAAAAAGCCTTCCCAGAAAGGTGACTTTTGCAGCAATTTATTTTCCTTTTTCAAAAAAAGACCTTTGCAATGAACAGAAAATCTATGAGAAAATCGGGCTGGTGGTGTATTCCAATGTTGCTACTACTATCAAGTGGACCTGTTGTTTACAGCCAAACTGCCGCCGCTGACACAACGGTGTATGTGGTAGCGGAGGAGCCGCCGCGCTTTCCGGCTTGCGAGACTTTAGACACGACCATCGAATTCAAAAACCAGTGCGCACAGCAGCAGTTGCTCAGTTTTATTAATCGCAATATTTATTACCCCATCGAAGCTCGCCAAAATGGCAACGAAGGCACGGTAGTGCTTTCCTTCATTATAGAAAAAGATGGTGCCCTATCCAATCCGAAAATTCTGAAAGACATCGGTGGTGGTTGTGGTGTAGAAGCCCTGCGCCTCATCCAATTGATGATAGACCAAGAGGTGAAGTGGGTGCCTGGCAAAAATAAGGGACAACCTGTACGAACACTGTACAACCTGCCTGTGCGTTTCAAACTTACCGAAGCGCCGCCTTATGAGGTCATGGGCCGCGATACTATCTGGACGGTTTTTGACGAGCCGCTCGAGTACCGGGCTGGCAATGATGCACTGATGGAGCATTTGAATAAAGAGCTGAACTACCCGACCGTAGGTAATGATAGCTGCCTAATCGGGGTGATTGATTTGCAATTGCTCATTGACCGCCGCGGCAATGTGCGCATTCTCAATCTGACAGATTACAACGACTTGGGCTTCGAGTTCTGGAATGAAGCCGTAGAGGTGGCCACTTCTACTTCCGGCAAATGGAAACCCGCCGTCTATAAAGAGGCGAAGGTGCCCGCAGCTTATGATCTTTCGCTAACTTTTGTTCCCGAAGCCAGCAAGTGTAAGGCGCGCGTGGAGGCTTACAGCGCCGCCGCAACGCTCATCAATGAAGGCGTGGAGCTGTTCAATAGCGAACAACAAGAAGCGGGCATTGCCAAAATGAGCGCTGCTATTGATAAGTTCCCGCGCGACGCCAACTTTCTATATGTGCGCGGGCAGGCGTACTTAGAAATGAATAAATTTCCGGAGGCTTGTGCCGACTTGAGTTTGGTCAAAAGCATCGCTTCGGTGGATTGGTTTGACAGTCTGCTGCCGGTGCTTTGCCGGTGAGCGCCGGATGCACGAAATAATAATGCGCGGCCCAGTACGCTTTGATCCATACCGGGCCGCGCACCGTTTAGTGCGGTCCTTACTATTTCATACGCTTTTCAATTGAAAATGCCGCACTTATCTATTCCTAAAATACTGTTTTTCAACACTCTCCAAATTCGTAAATCATAAATCGTAATTCGTATTACACTCTACCAATGCGGCTGCCGTCGGGTATTACGGCATTTTTCTTTACCACTACAATGCCATCGCGGATGCAATAGGTGTCGGTTTCATCGTTGGCCAGCAGCGTGCTACCTCGGATAATGACGTTATCACCAATGCGGCAATTTTTATCTAAAATAGCATTTTCAATGTAGCAATCCTTGCCTACACCCATTGGTATCTCCTCGTGGCGTACAATTTTTTCCAAGGTTTCAAAATAATCATTACCCATAATGACCGCCTTGGCGATTTCTGTGTTTTCGCCGATGCGCGAGCGAATGCCCACAATCGAGCGTTCGATTTTTTTAGCATGAATAATGCAACCATCAGCTAAAATGGCCTGATTGAACCAAGTGCCAAATACCTTGGACGGCGCCAGCATACGCGGGCGAGTATAGACGTGCCGCTCGTTGTCGAACAAATTAAAATCTGGAATTGGGTCTGTTAGCGCGATATTGGCTTCAAAAAATGAGCGAATCGTACCAATGTCCGTCCAGTAGCCATCGAAAGAGAAACTGGCCACGCGCAGCCCCGATTCTATGGCCAAGGGGATGTACTCCTTGCCAAAATCAATAGCGTCGGGGTATTCTTTGAACATATCCGTAAGCACCTTTCGATTGAAAATATAAATGCCCATCGAAGCAAGATAGACGCGCCCCTGCTGGCGCAGCTTGTCGGGCACCGCCGATTCCCAGTCGGGCAATATATCTAAACCCGGTTTTTCGGTGAATTTTTCAATCATACCCTCTTCATTCACCTTCATAATACCAAACCCTGGCGCGTCGCGCTCGTTCACGGGGATGGTGGCGATGGTTACGTCGGCGTTTTTATCTACATGATACTCTGCGAGTTCTTCAAAATTCATTTGGTACAACTGGTCGCCCGACAAAATAAGGATGTAATCAAAATCGTGATTGGTGAGGTGGTGCATACAGCGGCGCACGGCATCGGCAGTGCCCTGAAACCACTTGTCGCTGGTAGGCGTTTGTTCGGCCGCGAGAATGTCCACAAAACCCCGCCCAAATACATCAAAGTGATAGGTGTTTTTAATGTGCTGATTGAGAGAGGCAGAATTATATTGCGTTAGCACAAACATCCGTTTCAGCCCGGAGTTCAGGCAATTAGAAATCGGAATATCAATGAGTCGGTATTTCCCTCCGATGGGTACTGCGGGTTTAGAGCGTTGGCTCGTGAGCGGATACAAGCGCGTGCCGGCACCTCCTCCCAAGATAAGCGAGATAATTTTGATAGCCATGTTTCGTTTTATGCTTAGTAAATTTTGTATAATTTTTGTACCAATAGATGATAAATGGATTTTACGCCCCCATTTCCCTGTACACCTTTATATAAGCAGATGCTGCGCGCTCCCACGAGAAATCTACTTCGGTGATTTTCTTCCGAATCTGCTCGAAAGCCGGTCGCTGGTTGAAATATAAATCTGCCGCCCGGTAAATAGCCATCGCGCCATCATCAATCGAAAACTGGTCGAAGCGAATGCCCCGGCCGCTGCCATCTGGCTCGCCAATGTCGGGTACGGTGTCGCGCAGGCCACCCACGGAGCGCACAATGGGCAAGGTGCCATAGCGCATGGCGTACATCTGATTTAGCCCGCAAGGTTCTACCCGCGAAGGCATGATGAGAAAATCCGAACCAGCGTACAACTGGTGCGCCAGCCCTTCATTATACTCTAATGAAGCGTCGAAACGACCGCGAAAATGATGTTGCATCTGTCGGAAAGCATCGGCAATGCGCGGCTCGCCTGTGCCCAGTACTACAAAATTGACCTGCATACCACTTTGTAGCACTTTCGTGAAAAGATCGGGCAGCAAATCAGCACCTTTTTCCATCACTAACCGTCCGATAAAAGTAATAATAGGCAAGCCCGGCGTTACATTAAAACGCTGCGCAAGTATTTGCTTATTGGTCGTTTTGAAGGTTTTCCAGTCGTTATTTTCCAAGCGATGGGCAATGTAGGTATCCGTAGCAGGATTCCAGACCTGCGCGTCAATGCCATTGATCAAGCCAAGGCTCTTATGCTGCTCATGATAGAAGAGCCATTCCATGCCATTAGATGAGCGCTTGAGTTCTTCAAAATAGCTCGGCGAAACGGTGGTCACGCGCCAGGCGCTTTTGATGCCTGCGGCCAGCGGGCTGATGGTGTCGGCCCAATCGAGCAAGCCACGCGCCTCTCCGTAGAAAAAGGGCAGGAGATACATTTTACTCCAACTGAAAGCCCCGGTGTACATGCCGTTGTGAATGGTGAAAACCGTCGGTGTGCTTTCCAAAGCTCGGTATTCGGGGCAGTATTTTACCATAAAGGGAATCAGCCCAGTGTGGTGATCGTGGCAATGTAATATGGCGGGCCGGCCCGGCGAATGAATAATCCATTGCAGCACTGCCTGCTGGAAACAGATGTAGCGCTCCACTTCGTCGCCATACATGTAGCCGCCGGGGTCGGCATAAATGCCAGGGCGGTCAAATTTGCCGGGAATATTGGCAACAAACAGCGGAAAACCTAATGCTTCGGTTTGTGCTTTTTCAATCGTGAAAGGTACATAGGCATTGTGCAGACGCACCGCTCCATGAAAAACCGGAGTAAACGAGTGCTCGTTGATCCAGCGCAATTGATATTTCGGAATGACGACGCCCGCCGATACGCCCGCTTGGTTGAGGTATTTAGGCAAGGCGCCTACCACGTCGCCCAGCCCGCCCGATTTGGCCGCCGGATAACATTCTGCACTGATATGTAAAACTTTCATAGGTCTGGTTAGGTATCTTTTTTTGCGTTGAATACAGGTGCCCACTTTTTTATCGGGGCGATACCGCTCTTCACGGTATTTTCGTAGCTCCTAAAGGTAGAATTTTTTGCTATGAAACAAGAAAGCCAAGACGCTACTTTTTGCAAAAAAAGTCATTTGTTGTCTGAAAAACGCATTTTTGCAAAAAAACGAAGCTTTGCCGACGGATTGGACGCTTTGCTTGGGCAATCTGATTTAGGCGATGTACTTTTGCCATGAAATGAAACCGTTTTTTTTATCGTTTCAGACATTACAACAATCCAATGGAACAAGGATTGAACGATTCTAAAACAATAACCATGAAGCAATTTGGGTGGGTAGCCGGCGCTGCGCTGGCACTGATGCTGCTAATGACGCACTGTATTCAGGATGAATTTGCCTTTACAACCGATAGCAATGTCCGATTAGAATTTTCAGTGGATACCCTTCGATTTGATACGGTTTTTACGGCACGCGGCTCGGCTACGAGGCTTTTTAAAATTTATAACCGCAATGACCGGGCCGTGCGCATTGCCCAAATTACGCTCGAAAGTGGCAACAGCGCTCGCTTTCGTATGAATGTGGATGGCGTACCTGGCAATACCCAAACCAACGTAGAGGTCTTGGCTAAAGATAGTATTTACGTTTTTGTAGAAGTGACGGTGGATCCCGACCAGCCGCTGTCGGTTAGCCCTTTTGTTATTGAAGACCGCATTGTATTTGAAACCAATGGCAATACCCAATACGTGCAGCTCGAAGCCTGGGGCCAAAACGCCAATTATTTTCCCAGCCGCTTTAATAAAGGCGTGGCGGTACGGCTTACTTGTGGCAGTGGGCAGTTGGTCTGGGACGATCCGAAACCTTACGTCCTTTACGGCGCAGTGTTTGTGGACAGTTGTGAGCTGGTTATCCCGGCGGGGGCGCGCATCCATGTGCACGGGGGCGTGGCGCAAAGCGAGATTTTTGGTGGCGTTTATAATGACGGCATTCTGCTTATTCAGCCTTCGGCGCGGCTTACAATTAAAGGGACAAAAGAAAACCCGGTCATCATTCAGGGCGATCGCCTGGAGCCGCAGTTTCTCAATGCCGCCGGGCAGTGGAATGGCATCGTGATTGGGCGGGGCAGCCGGGGCAACGTCATCGAATACGCCACCGTGCGCAATAGCCGCTTTGGCATTCTCGTGGATTCTACCGCCGAGCTGACGGCGCGCAACTCCCGGTTTTACAATACTTCCAGTAGCGGCCTCATCGGTTATCGCAGCACCATTACTGCCGAAAATTGCCTGATTTATAACAATGGCGCTACCTCGCTCCTACTCTTGCAAGGCGGCGACTACAATTTTACCTACTGCACCATTGCCAGCTATGGCGTGAATGCCTCGGCGCTGGGTATGAGCAATTTCTTTTGCCACAATGAGGACTGCACCCTCCGCAGCGAATACCGCCTTAATGCTCGCTTTCGCAATTCAATCATTTTCGGCTCCCGCAACGACGAGCTTGAGCTATCCGATGTGCGCGGCGGCAGCGATCCCGCTTTTTTCAATATTCGCTTCGAGCATTGCATTGTGCGCGTGCAGGAATTGCTCAAATTCAATAACGGACAATACGCCGCTTTTCTCGATAACCAATGCAACCCCTGCCTGAACCCTACGCGTATGGACAAGCTGTTCGCGGACCCCAGTGCCGCCGATTATAGCCTCGATTCGCTTTCGGTAGCGCAAGGGCAGGCTATGCCCATTGACTTTCCGCGCCCCATTGCCATTGATATAGAAGGTAGCTCCAGAGACCGTACCAATCCTGACATCGGCTGCTACGAGCGCGAATGATACGTTTTTTGCAAACTTTTGCACTTCAGTAAAACCACAAGGCGAAATTTCTGTTATTTTTGTAGAATAAATCTAAATAGCAAAAACTAATATGGAAAATACAATGACCAAAAGCCCGGTGATGCTTTATACCGAGCAAACGCCCAACCCGGAGAGTCTCAAATTTGTGACCAACCGGATGCTGTACAAAGGTACTGCCGACTTCCGCGAGGAAGCGCTGGCGCAGGAGTGGTCGCCGCTGGGGGCCGCGCTCTTTGACTTGCCGTACGTAAAAGGCGTATATATTACGAATAATTTTGTGACCGTCACCAAGGAGATGAACTACGAATGGGCAGATATTATGCTCAAAATCAAGGATTTCATCAAAAAATACGTGGAAGACGGTGGCGAAATCATCAAAGAAGGTTTTGCCGAGGCGATGGCCGAATTAGAAGCGCAACACGGCGCTACGCAGGGCTATTCGGCGGATGAAGTCGAAATTGTACAAAAAATAAAAGAGCTGATTGACACCTACGTGAAGCCAGCCGTAGAAATGGATGGCGGTAACATCGAGTTCAAATCATTTCAGCAAGGCATCGTCACCGTTATTTTGCAAGGCTCTTGCAGCGGCTGCCCGTCCTCTACGGTTACGCTCAAAGCGGGTATCGAAGGAATGCTCAAGCGCATGGTGCCCGAAGTACAGGAGGTGGTATCCGAGATGGGATAAGCACTGCGAGATATTTTTATGATGCTGCCGCTGCGCGCCGAAAATGGTATAGTTTTCGGCGCGTTGTTTTTTGTTGCAAAAGATTCAAAATTTTATTTTGCCATAACCGACCGTCCATGCCCCGAATGCGACCACTCCAAAAACGAATGTTTTTACAACAAAACAAATTCACGCCCCGGATAATTCAGTAATATAAAAACGCGTTGCATAGATGCAATGAATAAATGACCCAACGTGGTGCAAATGACCGGAGCCGAATGGAATAACAATAGTTGGCAAGCTTGAATAAAATTTGGAAAACACGCATATTTAATTTGTTTATTATCATTAAATTGATACCTTTGCCGTGCGGCAGTAAATTGTTAGTTACTGGTTGTAAAAAGCGCCTAAAAAGGCTTTTATTAATCAATAATTCGCAATTGTACGACCATTAAATTCTCAGGTGATTATCAGCTTACCAACAATACAATAGACCGGAATGCTGTTCATACAGTCGTTTCTCGGCAGTATGGCAGTACGCATAACGGTACAAGACAGCCCAAAATTATCAAGTCAAGTGAATAACAATTTGAATACGAGTCATTTCTCCGTTCATGGCCCATGTCTTTTTTATTATATTCCGGGAATACTTATTACAATGTAAAAAGACGCGCGCTTTACAAAAAAATCATACTTCTCATTGTACCTAAATAATTCGACGAACTAAATGTGGTGCTTGTGCATAAGCTACAAGTACAAAAGGGTTTTTGGTGCTATTACAGCACTATCTACAACACTGTTATTTATTTTATGTAATGACCGACTACATCTTTACATGATGTACCGGCCGGAGTTATTCTTGAAACCGATTTTATTCAACCAAAAACCGATCGAGTATCATGAGAGTATCAATGATTACCCTGCTATTACTATGTCATATTTTATACACCTCAGCCCAAATAGAACCACGCAGCCTGAAACCCTCCGAATTAGTAAATGAAACCCGACAAAGAGGGGAAAATTTTGAATCTGTGCAGTTATTTAGTAGCGTAGCGGCCCAAGTAAGCCCGAACAGCGAAGCACTTCGTCAACTAAATGCTTACAATTTATTAAATCTTGAACCACAGGGCATGCGCAGCTTTGCCCGTCGCCCGCCCGCCGCTATGACGTTTCGCATTCCTTCCGTAGCCCGCAGCGGCGACATAGAGCTGGAATTAGTGCAGGTGGACATTCTAACCGATGACTTCAGCGTGCAGGAAAGCAGCGCCGACAGCCCGACCGAGGTGCAACCCGGCGTGCATTACCGGGGCACCGTGAAAGGTGACCCCAGTTCTATTGCGGCTATAAGTATTTATGAAGACGAAGTGATGGGCTTGATTAGTTCCAACTCATTGGGCAATTTAGTGCTGGGCAAAATGCAAGCGCCAGGTATGGAGTATCAGCATATTATTTACAACGATGAGGAGCTGATGCGCCAGGAAGCGTTCCTTTGCGATACCCCCGACGACGGGCCCGACTACGCACCCGAAGATCTGCTGCCCAATGCTTATCGCAATAGCAATAAGTGCGTGCGTGTCTATTTCGAGGTGGATTATGATATTTTTCAAGACAAGGGCGGCACTGCCGGAGCAACTAATTACATCACGGGCCTTTTCAATCAAGTGGCTACGCTTTACGCAAATGACAATGTGACCTTGCAGGTTTCGCAGTTGTTCATCTGGACAAATCCCAGCCCTTACAGCGGTACCAATAGCTCGCAATTACTTAATCAGTTCCAAGCGACGCGCACGAGTTTCAATGGGGACATTGGGCAGTTGCTCTCCTACAAAGCCAGCGGCGGTATTGCCGTGCTTAATGGTTTGTGCCATCCTTTCA
The DNA here is from genome assembly GCA_937872385.1 of uncultured Saprospiraceae bacterium. Classification (GTDB taxonomy): domain Bacteria; phylum Bacteroidota; class Bacteroidia; order Chitinophagales; family Saprospiraceae; genus JADJNW01. The sequence continues at coordinate 23,617 of CALMSO010000071.1, read as the reverse complement.
ACTCCGCCAAACTTAGCTTCAGCAGTATCAATACGACCTATCGTACGCTGCCCAGCTATTCCTTTTCGGTGATGGTGGTAGCGCACGAGCTGGGGCACTTGCTTGGCTCGCATCATACGCACGCTTGCGTTTGGAATGGCAATAATACCGCCCTCGATGGTTGTGCTGGTTTTACAGAAGGTAGCTGCGCCAATCCTGGGCTACCGGCGGGCGGCACCATTATGTCTTACTGCCATATTAGCAGTGTGGGCATCAATTTCAATCTTGGCTTTGGTCAGCAGCCGGGCAATGTCATTCGCAATCGTATCGCGGCAGCCAATTGTGTACAAACCTGCGCCACGGGCGGCAATGGGGGCGGTGGCTCCGGTGGCGGCGGCGACAGTGGCGGCGGCGACAGTGGCGGAGGTTCGGGAGGTGGTTCTGGTGGTTCTGGCGGCGGTTCGGGAGGTAGCGGTGGAGGTTCCAATCCTTCAGCTTGCAATCAGAATACGGTCTATTTGCGGTTGGTGCTCGACAGCTACGGCCCGGAGACCACCTGGAAGCTCAGAAGCAGCAACGGACAGGTCGTCAAATCGGGCGGCCCTTATCCGAAAGGCACAGCCGGCACTCAGGTGCGCGATACTTTCTGCCTCGCCAATGGTTGTTACAGCTTTGAAATAGCCGACGAATACGGCGATGGTATTTGTTGTGCCTTTGGCAATGGCTCTTATCAACTGACTACGAGCAGCGGACAAACCATCGTGCGGGGCGGGCAGTTTGGCTTCAGTGAAATCACCGACTTTTGTTTTCCGGTCGGCGGTGATGACGGCGGCGGCGGTGGCAACGCGACCTGTGTCCGGGTAGATTTTAAAACCAATCCCATCATTTCGCACGGTGGCGGGCAAGACATGGGCACACATCAGTTGCTCAACGGCGGCACGGTATTAATGATTCAAAACAATGCCTGGAAAGCCATTATGCTAAATTATACAGTCACCCGAAATACCGTGATTGACTTTGAGTTTGGCTCTACCCGGCGCGGCGAAATCCACGGGCTTGGCTTCGACAATGATGCCAATATTTCTGCCAATTATACTTTCAAATTATACGGTACACAAGCCTGGGGTATTCAAAATTATAATACTTACCCCGGCGACAACACCTGGCGGCGCTATGTCATTCCGGTCGGGCAATTCTACACTGGGCAGTTTGACCGCCTCTTTTTTACTGCCGATCATGACGACCCGCCGCGCAATGGCAATTCTTTCTTCCGCAATATTCAAATTTACGAAGGCAGCCGCTGCCAGGCATTGCCCGAAGGCATACCCGATGATGGTTTGAATCTGTCGGTAGAGCAAGGTGGCAACTTTGCGCCTACGTTGGAGGTATTCCCCAACCCTGCGCACGACCGGCTCAGCCTGCGTTTCCGCTGCAAGGAGGAAGGCAATGCGACCATTCAGGTATTCAACACTCTGGGGCAGCGCGTAAAACAACTCCCCATTGGCGTATATCAGGGGCTAAACGACGAGCAAATAGACGTAGCCGATCTACCCCCCGGCACCTACCTTATTCGTATAGACACAAGGGTGAATCAACTTGTTAGCAAGTTCAACGTAAGCCGATAATCACCCATAGGAGAGGGCCGTACACCGTGTACGGCTCTCCTTTTTTTATAATGAGCAATCAAGCGGCATCCTGAATAGCGGCTACGCCAGGCAGGGTTTTACCTTCAAAAAATTCGAGCATAGCGCCGCCACCGGTTGATACATAGCTCATGCTGTCCGCCAGATTCAGGTCGTTGACGGCTGCTACCGAATCTCCGCCACCCACCAAAGAAAAAGCTCCCTGACGTGTAGCTGTTGCAATAGCATTGGCAATGGCTTTGGTGCCATGAGCGAAATGCTCCATTTCAAAAACGCCCATTGGGCCATTCCACAAAATGGTACGAGAATTTTCGATTACTTTTGAAAACTCGGTTACAGCCTGCTCGCCAATATCGAGACCCATCCAGCCTTCGGGTATCTGGTCGCTGGGCGCCGATTTGAAGTTGGCATCTGCCGCAAAGTTATCGGCAATGATCGAATCTCCCGGTAGCAGAAAAGTGACGCCTTTGGCTTGTGCTTTTTCGAGCAAGGCTCGAGCTATGTCCAAGCGGTCTTCTTCGACCAAGGATTTACCAACTTGCCCACCTTTTGCTTTGAAAAAAGTATAAGCCATCGCCCCGCCGATGATGAGATTGTCCACCAAATCAATCATTCGCTCGATGATGAGTATCTTATCCGACACCTTCGCGCCGCCCAGAATAGCCGTGAGCGGCCGCTCCGGATTGCCGAGCACCTTATTGGCATTGGCTACTTCTGCATCCATCAAAAAGCCGAAAGCACGGGCATCTTTTGGGAAGAACTGCGCAATGACTGCCGTAGAAGCGTGCGCCCGGTGTGCAGTGCCAAAGGCATCATTGATGTAAATGTCGCCGAGTTTGGCCATTTGCTGCGCTAATTGTTCATCGCCTTTTTCTTCGCCAGCATCGAAACGGGTATTTTCCAAGAGCAATACCTGCCCCGGCTGGAGGGCTGCGGCCATCGCTTCGGCATCGGGGCCTACGGTACTTTCGCAAAACTGTACTGGCTGCCCAAGCAAGGTGCTTAGGTGGGGTACAATATGCCGGAGGGTCGTATTTTCACGGTCAATAGTGCCGTCTTTTTTTTGGGGGCGCCCGAGGTGCGACATTAGAATGACCGCGCCGCCGCCTTGCAGGATATGTTGGATGGTAGGCACCGCCGCTCGAATGCGGGTATCGTCAGTGATGGCGTGTGTGGCCTTGTCGAGGGGCACATTAAAATCAACGCGCACCAAGGCTCGTTTACCTTTGAAATTGAGTTGCATTGGAAACAGGTTTATAAGGTGTTTGTAGAAAAGGCAGCTATTCGCATTATAATTGCCAATTTTTCATAAAAAAATGATAATCAATTATATATAATCGAAGACAATACCGAACCCCACAACCGGCAGCGGCCCCACGCGGGCAGGTGCCGCCGGCTGTAGTTCCGTATTTTGGTTTAAGAGCATGTTTAAAATTCATCCTTTGGTCTGTAAATGTTCATCTATGGAACCTCACTTTGCCTTTTTCTCGCTCCGTAGCGCTGCTATGCAGCTCAAAAAACGCTTTGTGAGAACCCAAATCTGACCATTTTCGACTTCAAAAACGAAGTTTAAACATACTCTAAGCAATTATACCCTCAGCGCCAGATCCGCTAAGCGATTAGAATAGCCGGCTTCATTGTCGTACCAGCCGACCACTTTTACCATATTACCAATGACCATTGTCAGTTCGCTATCAAAAATACACGAATGCGTATTGCCCAGAATATCAGAGGATACAATCGGATCGGTGCAATATTCGAGGATACCCTTGAGGCTACTTTCCGAGGCGGCCTTGTAAGCAGCTTTGATGTCGTCAACTGAAGCCGTTTTTTTAACGAAAGCCGTAAAATCGGTGATAGAGCCATTGGGCACCGGTATGCGCATAGCGTTGCCGTTTAGTTTGCCTTTCAGGTGGGGTAGCACTAAGCCAACTGCTTTAGCCGCGCCCGTGGAGGTAGGCACGATGTTGGCGGCGGCGGCGCGGGCACGGCGCAAGTCGCGGTGGGGTGCGTCCTGAATGTTCTGGTCGGCGGTGTAAGCGTGGATGGTGGTCATAAAACCACTTTCAATGCCCAGCATATCGTCGAGTACTTTTACCATAGGCGCCAAGCAGTTGGTCGTACAAGACGCATTAGAGTAAATCGTGTGCTCCGGTTGGATCAGATTGTCATTTACACCCAGCACTACGGTAGGAATATCGCCCGTGGCCGGAGCAGAGATCACTACTTTCTTAGCGCCAGCTTGTAGGTGCCAGCCCGCTTTTTCCTTATCGGTGAAGCGGCCAGTGCATTCCAGCACAATATCCACGCCGAGGTCTTTCCAGGGCAGTTGAGTTGGGTCTTTTTCGGCATAGGCATGGATGGCGTGACCATTCACGTGCAGGTAGTTATCGTCGGCGCTAACCCTACCGTTGAACTTGCCGTGCACCGTATCGTACTTGAGCAAGTGAGCCAGCGTGTGGTTGTCGGTGAGGTCATTGATAGCGACCACTTCTACGTTGGGTTTGTCGAGTAGGGCCCGAAAAGTTAGTCTTCCGATGCGGCCGAAGCCATTGATAGCAATTTTTGTTGCCATGTTTTATTCTGATTTAGGTTTTGAAAATACGTTCAAACAAGGTAGCACCGCTTGTGCGCGAACCGTTTGCCGCGCTGGACAACAATGCTGCTGAAACTTAGTGTAAAAATAACAATAAACAAAAAACCTTATAAATTTGGAACAATCTTTTTCCAACGGTTGTTGTATCGCACGAATGCTTTGCAAAAATAATCTGGAAGTGCGACAGTTGGAGATTCGAGCACGGAGAAAAAAAACGCAAAAAAAATTTGCAACTATTCCGAAAACAGCATACATTTGCAACGCTTTTTTAGAAAAGCAGGAAGCAATAGCGCTTTCATCAAGCATGGCCCGTTCGTCTAGGGGTTAGGACGCAGGATTTTCATTCCTGTAACACGGGTTCGATTCCCGTACGGGCTACAAATAATAATGCCAATTACTTGATTTACAGGTAGTTGGCATTTCTTGTTTTTAGAGTTCGGTCATTCGTTCGGTTGTTTATGGTTGAAAAATCACAATTGCGACAATATTTGATTCTCTTTTTTCTCTAAATCCAAATACCGCAAATAACTTTTCGTAGGCTTGCCCAGGTAATGCGTCTGCAGATATTTACGCCCTTCCATAAAATCGCTTCGGGCAAATAAGGTATGAAATAGTTGGCGACTACTTTTTGAACGCGCCTGGCATTTGTACATTCCTTTGAATGCTTCCCGGTGTAAAAAGTAGCCATCAACCAAATACAACTTTCTACAATGCTTTTTAGTGATCGGACAAAAGAAATACCAAATAAGCCCTTTACCCAAATTGGAAGGCTTAGAAACGATAAGAACGCGGTATTTGATAGGTTTTTGCTTGTGCCTGTAATTCAATTCAAGATAGCCGATAGTTTCTTCCATGCGAATGGAAAACCCAATGTTGGCAGTTTCTTGACCGTTGTGCGTCCATCGGCTGTTCCCTGTATTTGCTTGGTATGGTTGCAAGTACGGTTTGAAGCTTCTAATATTGATTGTTAGAACCTCATCGAAAAGCGTTGGAAAGGTACACGGGTAAGCCATAGCTTATTTTTTTTTCAGAAAGCCTAAATTATTAGGAAATCTGCCATTTTTACCACTGTTACCAGCCCCAAGTTTCCGGCTCGCCGATGGTGTGCATCACCGAATCCGTTTTGGGCATCACGTATGGCAATAACTTTACCAAAATGTTTAGCCGTTGTACCGGGTCTAATTTTTCTAAAGTCTCCGGCAATTGCTCCAATTCGCTTTTAATTAAAACTTTGAGCATATCGCGAAGATCAGTAGTCAATAGCTTTTCTGGATTTTTCTTCATTTTTATGGTTTTTGATTCATTACCAGCTCGCGGGAATACCGTCGGGGGTAATCTCTACCTCGAATGTATCGCCGAATTTGTTCGTATATCGCTCTACCGTGTTCGGCTTCGCCTTTGGCACGGTCTGCGGCGCTGTGGGGCGCTGTGGGGCTTCCAGGGCGCTTTTGTAATAAATACCGCGCATCGCTGCAATCTTGTAAAACATCGCTATGCTATGCCCTCCCTTGCCGCGTTTGCAATGGTCGAACTGCTTATCTGTCTTTGCCACATCGTAGCCGGTGTAATAATGGCTCACACGGTGAAAATAATCCCTTCCAGCTTCGCCAAACTCATTTGCCAGGGCGCACCCGATGGCGAACCAATCGCCGTAATCTGCGGTCAAATCCACGCGCCCGGCTTCAATCTGGCTAATGATCGCTTCGGTCTTCGCGGTCTCACTCGTTTGAAAGCGTGGCGGCTGTGATCGCGGCGTGTATCGCTCCGGCTCCGGGGTGATCTGCTGGCGGTATGGCGTTGCTTGGTGGTTGAAATACGCATTCGGGTCGTATGAATAGCCGCGCAAGGATGCCACATTTTTGGGCTTATCGTCAATAATAATCCCAAAGCCTGCAAACCATTTGCGCAAGGCTTCAAAATGCGCTTTGTGGCGCGTTGGGTCGGAGATCGGCACTAAACCCCAAAAGCCATTGCCTGAAACAGACAAACCACAAAAAGCGATATTCTTAACCTTGCAAAGTTCGGCTCTCAGGTCGTTGAAGTTTTCAATATGCTCGTTCTCTTTGAAATCAATATCAAACTGGAGCAATCCGCTATGCTGGAGCAAACAACTTTCGGCACGTCGGGTGAATAGTCCGCTCGGTGTGATCGCTGGCAATGTCGTTTTCAATTTATCCCGTTGCGCCTTATCGCTGGTTGCCCGGATTGTGGCCACGCGGTCGGCGTACTTCGCAGACGTCAGCCATGTGAGCATATTCACCCGACGCGGGTTGTCCGGCGTAGTGTAATTAGGGAAAATTGATACTTCGACATCCAAAACCGATTGCATTTTTTTTATTTTTTTAAAAGTTTCCATTTTTTCGTTTTTATCTGGTGACATGGTGACACTGTCCGCAATACACTGTTTTTCAATTATTTATCTTGCTAAAATGTCACCATTTCCCATTTTTTTGATCTGGTGACACCCTTTCAATCTGGTGACACTACATATTGTTATGTTGATCTGGTGACACCTAAATGTCTGATTTTCAATATTTTACACAAGTTGTCACCACTTGTCACCACTTGTATTTTTTTGATTTGGTGACATCTGGTGACACTTAATAATCTGATTATCATTGTTTTATACTACTGTCACCAGATGTCACCAGATGTTTTCACTAAATCTTTATAATTTTTTTTTGCGATGCTTAAATAATATTTTCCCCTGCTCCTCTACCGACTTGCCGCAACGGCACAACGTCTGCTTCGTGCAATTCAACAACTTTGTAAACCCACGTTCGTAATTTGTTCCGGCGGACTTGTTCACGAATGAATCCAGCTTTTTTCAATGCTTCGCCCAGTTTCTTTTTTGAAAGTTTCAAGTGTGATTTTCCCTCAAGTTTCTTTTGGAGTTCAGCGTTTGTTAGCTGGTACACATCCTGTCCGTTTTCACCCTCTCCAGGAAGTTGGTAAAATGTTACTAACGCCTCATATTCACTGCTTTGTACTTCAAATTGTTCGTTGTACTGGTTAAGCTCGTCCTGTTCGTCTTTCGTTAACCAATATTGATAACCCGATTTGAATAAATGAAAAGCTTGGGCCCAGACGGCTTCAATATCAATTCCATCGGCTGCGGCAATGTCTATTGCCTCCACTTCAAAAGGCAAAAAACGGCGGTTGCCGGTCGGGTCGTGTAGGAAAGTATCTTCGTTGGATGATGCAATGAAGCTGCAAATTTTGGGCATTTCTTCGGAATATCGGGCGTATGGTCTGCGAATCTTGACGGTGTTTTTTGTAAGTAAGCCTTTGAACTCGTTTATTTTCCGCTGGGTAATTCCAGCAAAGTAATCGTCCAGATTATAAATGAAATTGGTTGCGGTGGCAGACATTGAGTCCTTGTCTTCTGGGTCTAAACTGCCTTCGATGTAGTACGCCGAAAGCTGTTGCGGGCAAAGATTGCGTATCCACGTTGATTTGAAGACGCCTTGTCGCCCGGAAAGGATGAAGCAAAGCTGATTGGCGCACCGATCTTTTATGAATACGTTTGCAACGGCTCCGACTAACCACTTTTGGAAAAACTTTCGGAGCATTTCACCCCCCGCAACTGGTGTAACGGTCGCGCAAAGTTCGCCGATGGGGTCGCCGCTGGGTTGTTGTAAGCTTGAAAAATACTCTTCAATCGGGTTAACGACTTTGCAAAAATCGGATTCGAGCAGTTCAGCAACGCGGGTTTTATTCGCTAATGATACGCCGTCGCTTCGCAGTTGCCGGACGATTGAATTTAGCGTAAAATCATCCATTCGCGCCCAGGCGCCACCCTGCTTAACTTCCGTACAGCAAGTGACTGCGTTAAAGCGAAATTCCCAAGCCGTCAATGCTTTTTCAAGTTGTTGAATACGCGCTTCTGCTTTGCTTTCCCGCTTTTTGCCGTTGGCTGGCTGGTTAGCGTCAATTCCTGCCGGAATTTGCACAAATTTTTTGCCGTTGGCTTGATTTGTGCCGTTCTTTGTGGTATTTTTACCCTCGAAGATACTGGGGCTGTTCGTGGCTTTTGTCATGGCAGCCTATTTTTTTTTGGTCAATAAATCTGGTTGATCTTCCAAAAGTCCTAAAACTTCTTTTCGTTTGAATCTTACGGCTCTATACTTTTCTCCTAAGTAATACGGCGTTAACTTTCCCGCCCTTCTGTAATTATCCACCGTTGATGTGCTGCAACTCAGCATCTTTGCAACTTGTCGCTTGGTCATAAATTCGGCGTGGTCAGCGGTATTGTCGGCGTGGTCGGTGGGCCGTGGGTCGTGGAATTTGAGGCAAGTCTTCACCGCGTCCATGATCATTACCTTTAGCTCATCCTTTGGCACTGACATTAATACAATTTGATTTTCCATATAAATTTTTAATTTGACCGCAAGTTGGCAACTTCCATTTTCCTAAACTTCCTAAACTTCCTTCGGGAAATTAGGAAGTCTGATTGCTCTTTATAGTCTTATTAAATTCGTTAAAATAGTCATCTTGTTGTTCATCACGATTTCCCGTTCTTATCGTTTTTCCAGTTATGCTGAATCTAAATTCTGAGTGCATCAAAGCAGCAAATTCGTCGGTTTTTTTTGTTTTGCTTGGCTTGTTTTTGAACCATCCTTTAGCTTGCAAAGTATCATATAAGGGCTTGATATGCTTTTTATCCCCAGTAAATTGCCCCGTTGTGCTTAATAAGTTTAATTCGCGAAATGCTGTTTTTAAGATTTCAGGTACTTCAGGAAAGTAGGAAGGCGATTGATTAGATATATGCTTTTCATTGGTAGGTTTTTGGAGTTCTTGTGAGCATTTTTCAAGATATTTGTGATACTCATACAATACCTTCGCATTAATTGGCCCAATCGCCCTGTGGTATTTGCCGTCGTCATCAGGTTTCATAAACTCATGCAATTCGTGAATGCCTTTAACTATCACCTGGTCAACCCAATAAGCTATTTCATTTTTCCAGACATGTTCAAAAGTTGTCCAATTTCTTGCATGCTTTATCCTTTCCCCGTTTTCCCAATACACTTCAAAATCGGTAAAATCCTTATTGTACAGGATGCTTTTATACATTTCCATTTCTTGCTGGACAAAGCGTTCTTTTGCTTCGGATTTCGACAACTGGCTTTCAAATTGTTCAATGTACCAAGTCAGATTTTTTTGTACGTGATCTTCCGCAATCGCCTTTTGCTTGGCTACTATTTTTTGATACTCCCCATCTGGCATTATATCGCTTTCCCATCGCCGCGTGGCGGTATTATAAATTTCCTTCTGCGGCGGCTTGCTATACCCCCCTTCCAGCCACATTTCGTATGTGTGTTCGTAGGTTTCCCCTTGTAATGCCGCGTGAAAATCTTCCCGGATGTGCTTTTTCAAATCCCGCAAAAACTCATCGCCAAATTCTTGTTCTATCCGAAATCTTTTTTCAGGGTTGACGCCTGGGGTGTCAACAATATCTAAAACCTCATAAAGAACCCGGGCGGCTTCGCCCTGTACTTGCGGAGGTAATCCCGTGATAGCCTTTTTTACAGCTTGTGAGATATTCAAAACATCCTTGTCGAGGCTTCGGAAATAGTCTAAATCATGCAGCTTTTTTAGTCGCTCGGTAAGTTTGACCGCTTCGCTTTCTGCAATACCAGAAGCTAAAGCAGCACGGTAAAAATGACCATGAGCGCAATTTTCATAAGGCGGCTTACGATTCTTTTTCATTTCCGATAATTTAGCATTAAAAATATTCCTGTTTCCGGGGCGACCTGCCCGGCTCGGCGACAGCGCCGGGGTGATCTGGAGCAAAAAGTAGTAAAAACTAATGCTATTTTGATACGCGCTTCAGATTTCCCCATCGTTTTCGTGCCCACTGTCAATGAAATAGAGATTTTCAGAGTTGAATAACTCTATGTCGTCATCTTTCAAGACGGCGATAACCCCAAAGTCCATGTCGTTATCCAATTCAATTGCATCCGAAGTATCAAAGCGACCCAAATACTTTGTTTCCATGTATTGATTTGCATAGCAACAAGCCATAAAGGCGGTTGGAGCTTTGACTATAATTGCAAGCATCAAGTTTTTGAATAGATACCTTTTCATTTCGCACCTCCTTTTGTTTTATGGTATTGCATAGGATTGAATGGTTTTCCGTGCTTTTCCGCATGGAATGCTTCTTTGCAATCAGATGTGCAATACTTCTGCCAGGCGACTTTTGGCACGTACTCACTACCGCATTGCAGGCATTTTTTCACCCCCATTTTCGGCGCTACTACGGTTGCGTTATTAACGGTTCCGTTATTAACAGAGGGATTGTCACTACCCGCGTTATTAACGGCTCGGATAAAACCTATTGCGCGTTCCTCTTTTGCCTCTGCTTCGCGCCTATCCTTCGATTTCAGCTTAATGACCTTTTGGTCATATTCTGAATAATCCGTTACCGGGGCGAAGTCGGGGCGTTCTTTCAGTTCGGGCAAAGCTTCGTACCAGGTACGAACGGTGTTCACGGTATGCCGCCCGATGTACACGAACGGATAAGCCAGAGTTTCCAGCACCGGCGAAGGTTGAAAATCGAATTGCCCGAAGATTGGTTTTGGCTCTATTCCATTGCGGTGGTAGAGTATCTCCCGGACGCTGGCAAGGATCATCAGGATGAAGACGGCATAGCCCGCCAGCCAAGACAACTGGGCAGAAAAAACAGCACTTAGTTGATTGTGCCGGGCAGCTTTTTCGTCATTGTAGGCGGTGGTTCGTTGCCGGTCGTCGGAATGTACAGCGGCGGCGGCATCTTCGGCGGCTTGCTTCCGGGCCCGTAGGGCATCCAGTTCGCTTTTTTTCGCTGCCAATAGATTTTTGATCGTTGCCCGGTGCCTGTCCTGTCGGCTGTCAATCCACTGCGTGTTTCTGTCGTTGCGTTTCTTTTCCCACGATGCTATGGCGGTTTCTTCAGCTCGAATAAGTGCAAGGTAATTTCCTTCAATGCCCACTGTTTCTTCACTGTAATCGCTTTTAATGCGCTCTAAGGCGCTACCATATCCCGTGTCTATGATCGCCACATCTAATTGTTTGGCTTCGCCTGCGGCTTTCTCTGCGGCTACTATGGCGGCATTCTTTGACATCTTGAAACTGTACACCGTCAGACCTACCGACAAGGTGGCGCAAAAGCAAATTAGAATGATGGACGTTACCCCCGTGAACTGCTTTTTTAGCAGACTGCGGACAACGTAGGCAACCAATACCGCATTGAGCGCGTCCGGCGCAAATGAAAACAGTAAAAAGCCAATTGAAAGGGTAGGGTATTGCACCCATGCCGGGTATTGCGCCAAAAATTCGCTTATGTGGCTTTTGACGCCAAAGAATACCGTCGTGGCGGAAATGAGAATGAACGACGGCACTGCCAACCGCAATATTTTGAGCAACGGCGCATCGTGGTTCAATGTTTCACCCATTTTAGGCAAGGAATGTAAAATCTTCATACCTTTGTAAAAATTTTTTTGTTAAAATTCACGGGGTGTGATTGCTTGGAAGGCGTTCACCCCGTGTTTTCATTTTCGATAGTTACGGTACGTCAAATCAATCGTTACAAGTGTGTGTATGTGGAATCCTCTACGTTATTCGTACGTTGCATGGTAATACTCAAAATCGCTTTCCTGTACGTCTTTTCCCTTCTGGTCTGGGCGGTATTTCAGCTTCATAATCAACAGTTCGTCACCGCTTGCCAGTCTTGTTACTTCGCGGCTGATCGGAACAGGTACGCCGGTCATTTGTGCAATAATTTGCGCGTTCTGGAAATAACCTACGCTGCTCATCAGTCGTCCGGCTCGATGGGCAATACGTACCAGGTCGGCGAACTCATCCGGGTAAATCTTTCGCATTCGGTAGCGTCCTTCTGCCGGCATCATGGCGGAATTTAACAGGTGCGTTTTCATATTCTTTTTACTTTTTTCCGATGCTCTTCCAATGCAGCACCTGCCTTTTTAGTAAAGGTTGCCGCTAACTCATCTGCTTCAATATCAGCATATTCGTATAGCTGCTTTTCGGTAGCGTGTCCCGTGATCGCACGTATCAAAGTCGGGGAAACTTCCAATTGCAGGAAATTTGATACAAACGAACGCCGCGCCGCATGAGAACTAACCTTTTGCCATTTCTCAATCGTTTCATCTTTTGTCCGTCCTGCTTCGGAATAAATACGCATGAAAGTAACGTTGCCCAATGCCAGTTGGCACACCTCTTTGATATAATCATTAAATTTTTGGCTGCTAATGGTGGGTAGGGCATAGTTATATTTTTCCAATACCTGTTTCAGTTCAGGCAACAAAGGAATCGCAGTGTACTTACCTGTTTTTTGCGCTCTGACTTTAATCAATTCAATTCCATCGGATATAAAGATTTGTTCTTTGCCAATCTTGTGCCAGTCCGAAAAGCGTAGCCCGGAAAACGCACCAACAATGAACAGATCACGAACCTTTTCCAAGCGTTCATTATCCGATAAATCCAGCGATAACAAAGCGTCCAGTTCTTCTAATGATAAGCGGACTTTGTTTTTAGTCATTACGGTTCTTACTCGAAATCCCTTATCAGAATAGGTATCGTTGTCATGGTATTTCAACTTCTTACTTTCTTCCATGAATAGCTTAACTACACCCATAACTTTTGAAGCGGTATTTATTGCATGGTTGCGAGGTGGAGCGTATAGCCAATTCACAAAGTCATTGCGGAACTTCCAATCTATGCTGTTGTAATCCAAATCTAAATTCCGTTCGTTGGCATAATCTTGCAAATGACTTCGGACGGTAATATATTTCTTCCATGTATTGCGTTTTGAATCAGCTTTTGCCTGCTGTTCAGCAATGTATTGGTCTATAAATTGAAAAAAGTTAGGAATGTGGCTTTTGTCATCTTCGGGTCTCAATTTATCGCCAATTCGGTAGGCAATTTCATTTTTAAAATCTTCCGGTGAGATATTCCCGCGTGCGGTGTCCTTGTAAATCTGGTTAACGATAGAATCCAGATCGTTCAATTTCTTGTTCAAATCGACGTATTCGGGGCGATTGCGGGTAAACTTAGCGCGTTGCTTTTTTCTTTCCCAGTATTTCGGTTCGACAAACTCTCCAGTGAAATACTTTAACTTTATCCGTTCGCCCCTAAACTGGTATCGGTAGATGAGAACGATATATCCTCTGCCTTTCTGAATGTCTAAATTGAAATTTACTTTCGGTGTACTCGTGATCCGTGGCATAGATTTGATATTTGGTCAAAAATGAAATCTTTGCCAAATATAATCTATTTTAAAATTCCGTACAATATTCGGTCAGATATTATTGATAATAATTGATATTATTTGATAGTCTTTGATGGGTTGTCTTTGGAATGGCTTTTAAATAAAGGGTTTTAGGGTGGTATGGTAATTTGCCGTTTATTAAGGTTCAAGTTCCGTACGGGCTACAAATAATAATGCCAATTACTTGATTTACAGGTAGTTGGCATTCTTATTTTTTATGGCGCTCGCCTTATTCCGTCATATCCTTTTTCAATTGGCAATGACGCACTTATTTATACTCAAAAACTTGGTTTTCAAAATTTTACAAAATTTCAAATTGGACTTCGTAAATCGTAATTGGTATTATTTATGCTCAAAAGCTTGGTTTTCAGCTTTTTGTAAAATAGTAAACCGGGCTTCGTACATTGTAAAGCGAATGTAAGAATGCAAAATATATCTTTTCCCTTGACTGTGCAAAATGGTCAAATTCTTACAACATGATGCCCTCAGACAGTTGCCATTGCGTCAGCCCTGCTGCCGCCGTTATAAAACCATTGAAAGTAAATTAACACAAGAAAAATTTGAGCAAATGAATCCAGAAGAACTATCGCAATTAAGCAATGAAAAATTGCTCGAAGTAGCTAAAAACAACAAGCCATCACCCATTGTGGATGCATTTTTTATTGGATTTTTAGTTGGAATAATTATTTTTGGTATTGCCGCAAATGCTTGGGGTTTTAGTTTTTTACTTCCTTTGTTTCTGATTTATATATTATTGAAAAAACCTAAGAGATATGAAGCACTGAAAAAAGAGTTGGAAAAACGGAATTTACAATAAATTTGTAACTGAAATGTGTAAGTAATATGAGGTAGTCTAATTTTCCTGCACACAAAAATCTTTATAAATTTGTGTAAGATGGGAAAACAGCCTCCTAAGCGGCAACGCCGCAAATACGATGAGGGCTTCAAGACAGAAGCCCTAAAAATGGTACAATCTGGGCGGAGTGTGCCATCTTAGAGCGACAACCTACACAAATAGATGGAAGCGAAAATTAAATATACAGACCCTATACTTCAAAAAATAACACTTCAAATAGAGCAACCAATTCTCTATTCCACAAATAATGTTTTCCACGATTTGATGAGTTGCATTATTGAGCAACAAATCCATTACCGCAGCACCAAACGAATATTTGCAAAAGCTTTGGAACATGCAGGTATTGAATACCTAACGCTTGATAATTTTACCTTATTTGAAGAGCGTTCTTTGTCTCAAATCAAATTGGCAATGAATAAGTATGAAACAATGATGTCATTTATTGAATATTGGAGTAATAATACCTTAGACTTTAATAAATTGACTGACGAAGAAGTCATTGCAGAACTATCATCAATTAAAGGCATAGGCAAATGGACAATTGATATGATTTTATTATATACCTTAGAGCGGCCAAATATCTTTCCTTATGACGATTTCCATCTCAAACAAATCATGATATCACTTTACAATCTTGACCCCAAAGCAAAACTGAAAGCACAAATGCTGGAAGTTGCCGAAAAATGGGGAAACCAAAAATCGTTGGCGGTGTTGTATTTATTGAATTGGAAAAAGCACAATAAAGACTCTAATGCTTAGAGCAAGAACTAAAATTTCAAAAGAAAATCGTAAGCAATTTATTTTAGATTGCGCTGAACAATTAATTATTGAAGAGGGATTATCAAATTTAAGTCTGGGAAGGGTTTCTAAAAAAACGAAATTAGCCGTTGGTACGATTTATATTTATTTCGAGAGTAAAGAAGACATCATCGCCCACCTTACGATTAAATCAAGAGCGCTTTTACTGCAAAAGTTTATACAATACAGCAGCCAAAAAGAAAATGCACTTGATAAAATAGCCGAAATACTGATGGCTTGCTATTTTTTTTATAAAGAAAAACCCTTCTACAATCAATTGGTATCTTTTTATGAAACCAACTCAGGGCTTCAGGAAACAGCAGAACTGCGAAAGGCAAGCGACAAGATTACTGCATTTGTCATTGAGGTCATAAAGCAAGGGAAAGCTCAAAAAACCATCCGAAGTGATATTGATGAAGCTGCATTTTCTTTTTGGCTTTGGGGCACTACGGTAGGTATCATCCAACTGATAGAAGTGAAAAGTACAGTACTCAGCGAAACGCTTCAAACATCAGAATTAGACTTTTTTAAGGCTCATATATCGCACGTAATCAGTTCTTTACAATAGGCGGACTGTTTTTTTTTCAAAATAAATGAACCATATTCATTTATTCTGGTTGTAGTATCTATTCATTAAAAAATAGAACTTAAAACAACGCCTATGTTTAGCCAATCGTACCTGTCTTTTTTTAAAGACTTAGCGCAGAATAATAACACCGAATGGTTCAATGCGAACAAAAAAACGTATGAAAAAGAGGTAAAGAAACCTTTTGAAGCCTTTATTCATCAAATAATTACCGAAATCCATCAGATTACGCCCGAAATATTGATTGAGCCCAAAGATGCTATCTTTCGCATCAATAAGGACGTCCGGTTTAGTGCCGATAAATCACCTTATAAGACTGAAATGTCTGCCGTTATTTCACAAAAGGGTAAGAAAGGAAACCCCTGCCCTGGATTGTACATCAATTTGGGCCCGGAGAAAGCCGTGATTGCAAGTGGATTAAAAATGTTGGAAAAAGAACAACTCAAAGAGGTGCGCCATCATATAACTGATAATTTAGATGCGTTTGAGTCTGTTATTCAAAATGCAGCGTTTAAATCAGCCTTTGGCGACATACAAGGCGACAAAATAAAGCGTTTACCAGAAGAATTCAAGGAAGCAGCCCAAAAGCAAGCCCTGCTTTATAACACTTCCTTTCTTGCCACTGCCGAGCTGCCCGCTGAGGAAATTATCAAACCTGATTTCGCAGTACAAGTCATCAATTTATACAAACTGACCTTGCCTTTTGCTATGTTTTTCAAAGAACCACTTGAAGTATAGAAATAATCCAACAACTAAAACAACTAAAAAATGAGCGACAAAATAATCATCTACGGCATGCCAAGCTGCGACACTACTGCAAAGGGCATAAAGTTCTTAGAAGACAACAATCTTGATTTTGAATTTCACAACTATAAAAAAGCGGTGTAACAAAAGAAATCATAGAGACTTTCTTTTCTATTTTAGACAAGAAAGAAGTAGTAACGCCTCAAGGACTTATTTTCAAAAAATTAGATAAAGAAGTTCAAGAGAAAATTATGAGCGATAATGACTTTGCTATCGAAAAACTCATCGAGAACCCCTTTATGATAAAAAGACCCATCGTGGTGAAAGGTTCGGTTGCCATATCAGGATTTAAAGAGGAACTTTGGAATTCATTATTGTAAATGAGCAGTTACGAAAGCGAACAAGCCATCGGGCAATTAGAGAAAATCAAAGGGGGGTATTACTATCTCAGGATTGAGGCAGAAATTATAGACCAATTTGAGAGAAAACGCCATACCCGTTTGGTTTGCCACTTAGATAATAAAATCAATTTTCAATGTGGTTTAAATCATTTGGGAGATAGCAATTTCTTTATCATTGTTGCAGGCAAATATCTTGAGCAATTGGGTAAAAAAGTGGGTAGTACTGTCAGCTTCAAAATTGAAGAAGACCCTAATCCGCTTGGTGTTGAAGTTCCCGAAGTGTTGACCGTTCTGCTAGACCAAGATGAAAATTTAAAGGCGGTTTACGATAAAATTACTGATGGTAAAAAACGAGCCTTGATCTTTTCAATCCTCAAAGTCAAAGATATTAATAAGCAGGTGGAAAGTATTACCGACTTTTTAGTAAATGAAAAAGAAAAATTAATGAAAAAAGGGCAGATATGAAGCGTTCCGGCTCAGCAGATTTAGCCTTGATGGGCGGCAGTATTCCTTATTGGTTATTCGATAGAATGACTAAATTAAGCTTGCCTATTGTAGAATCTATTATTTTGGAATACGGCAAACAGGAATTTCTGAAAAGGCTTTCAGACCCCTTTTGGTTTCAAAGTTTTGGTGCGGTGATTGGTATGGATTGGAACTCTTCGGGCGTAACGACCGCCGTGATGAGTGCCTTGAAAAAATCACTCAATCCACACGCCAAAGAACTGGGGCTTTATGTATGCGGCGGCAAGGGCAAAGATTCTTTACAAACCCCCAATGAGTTGGTAGCCGTGGGCGACAAAACGGGCATCAATGGCAATGAATTGGCAAGAATAAGCAGGCTTACTGCTAAGGTGGACAGTACGGCTATTCAAGATGGCTTTCAGGTGTATATGCATTATTTTATAGTGAGTAATGATGCCGATTGGTCTGTTATTCAGCAAGGTATGCAAACGAAAACGTCAAAAGCAAGGCGTTATCATTGGAATTCGGATAGCATAGAATCATTTGTGGAAGCGCCACACACGGCGATTTGTGGTGATTTTCAGGGCGAAATTTTAAATTTAGTGGACAAACAAGCCAAGCCAGTACAATCAGCCATTCTCAACATTGCAAAGGAAAACCCCGAAAAAATGTTGGAAGAAATACGGCAGATGACACTGCCTACCTATTGCGATATTAAGACAAAAGATGTTGATTTGAAGCGATTGGGCAGCATTTTGTGGTTGGCACAAGAAACTGAAACACAAAGCTTTGAGGAGTTATTATTGCTCAAAGGGCTTGGCCCCAGAACATTACAATCATTAGCTTTGGTGAGTGAAGTTATTCACGGTGCGCCTTCCAGATTTAGTGACCCGGCAAGGTTTGCTTTTGCGCACGGTGGTAAAGGCGGCAGACCATTTCCAGTACCTACAAAAGTATATGATGAAACCATCACGACGCTGCGAAGTTCGGTTGAAAAGGCTAAAATTGGCGATGCAGACAAGCAAAATGCCATTAAAAAATTGACAGAAATGGCTCAAAAATCGGAGGCAAACTTTACGCCCAACGACAATTTTGAGGCACTCTTGCAAAAAGAGAAAGACGATGCTTGGCAATATGGCGGACGTACTGTAAATGGCTTTGTAAAAAAAGAAGATAACAATAAGTTGGAAATGCCCTAAGTGTAAACGAACCTTGAAAAATGAAAACCAGTGGTGTGGGGTAGTCTAAATTTGAAGTGCCGTTCTTTGTAGAAAGTTCAGTGGTAAAGCACATAATTGAAAATAGACGAAGAAGATAATTTCGGTTTGCTGGCAGCAACAGCACAATATGATACAATTGGAGCAGTAACCGTGAAACCAATGGACATTGAGAGGTTGAGAAGTTGAGGGGGTTTGCATAAAAAAAGTACGAAGCATTCTGTATCAGCTTCGTACTTTTCTTTGCTGTTTTGTTATAACTATGTTTTACACCTTGCGGGGCGCTTCGGTTTCCGCGGTTTCTTCAGGCGTTTCTGTAGCAGCACGCGACTGCCCATTTTGGAAGTATTCGCGCTCGTCGGGGTAAGGTGCTGGCCCAATCAATCGGGCAACATCCGACTTGTGCAACACTTCTTTTTCCAGCAGGGCATTAGCCAGAATTTCCAGCTCTTTGCGGCGTTCCTGCAATAGGTTTTGCGCACGTTCGTATTGGCTATCCAATAGTTTGCGCACCTCTTCGTCAATTAGCGTCGCCGTATCGTCCGAATAGGGACGTTGCATGAATTGATCTTGCGACATTCCATAAAAAGAGACCTGCCCTACTTTCTCATTCATACCAAAAACGGTAATCATGCTGTAAGCCATTTTGGTCACCTGGTCGAGGTCGCTTTGTGCGCCGGTAGATATTTTGCTAAAAATAATCTTCTCGGCGGCGCGTCCGCCAAAGGTCATGCACATCCGGTCGAGCAGTTGCTCGGTACGCGTGATGTATTCTTCCTTCGGCAAATACTGCGCATAACCCAACGTGCCAATGCCGCGCGGTACAATAGTGACTTTCACTAAAGGAGCAGCATGCTCTAAGTACCAGCCGCAAACGGCGTGACCCGCTTCGTGGTAAGCGATGATTTTCTTTTCTTCGGGCGAGATGAGCTTATTTTTCTTCTCTAAACCCCCGATGACCCGATCCAGCGCCGAGTTGAAATCATCCATGTCCACCGCTTTTTTATTGCGGCGAGCGGCGATGAGCGCAGCTTCATTACACACGTTGGCAATGTCGGCTCCGGCAAAACCCGGCGTCATTTCCGACAAGGCATAAGGCGTTACATCGTCTGCTTTTTTAATATTTTTCAAATGCACACTGAAAATAGCTTCGCGGCCCTTGAGGTCGGGGCGGTCAATGCCAATTTGGCGATCGAAGCGCCCCGGGCGCAGCAGCGCACTGTCGAGCACATCGGGGCGGTTGGTTGCAGCCATCAGAATCACGCCCTTATCTGTGCTGAAGCCATCCATTTCCACCAGCAACTGGTTGAGGGTATTTTCGCGCTCGTCATTGCCACCCTGAAAACCAGAACGGCCTCTGGCCCGACCAATAGCGTCAATTTCATCAATAAAAACGATGCAAGGCGCTTTCTCGCGGGCTTGCTTGAAAAGGTCGCGCACCCGTGAGGCACCTACGCCTACGAACATTTCTACGAAATCCGAGCCGGAAATCGAGAAAAATGGTACACCTGCTTCGCCAGCTACAGCTTTGGCCAGGAGCGTTTTGCCAGTGCCCGGAGGGCCTACCAGCAGCACACCTTTAGGTATTTTGCCGCCTAAAGCGGTATATTTTTTCGGATTTTTCAGAAAATCTACCACTTCCATCACTTCCTCTTTCGCTTCGTCGAGGCCCGCTACATCTTGGAAAGTGACATTTACTTTGGCATTCTGGTCAAACAGCGTGGCTTTTGATTTGCCAATATTGAAAATCTGTGCGCCAGGGCCACCGGGGCCGCCCCCTACCCTACGCATGATGAAAATCCAGATGAGGATAATCAGTATAAAGGGTACTACCCAGCCCAATAGCGGGGTGAGCCAGTTGGTTTGAGTTTTATAATTCGGATAGATATGAGGAGTTTCCTTGCCTTCCTGCACTTTTTTAAGAAAAGCTTCAAAGGAATCTACCGATCCGATCTCGCGCCAATAGTGGTAGCGATCGCTACTGAGGTTGCTCTGCGTAAGCTCTTCGTAGGCAGGGTCATCGAGACGATCTTTTTTGATATAAATATGCGCAATATTCTTATTGACTACATCAATTCTATCTACATCGCCTTTTGCGATCATCTCTTCCAACTGATGCATGGTTACTTGCTCGCGGCGGGCTTCTCTTGCGCTGAAAATATTCAATGCAATGAGCAGCAGCGCGATGATGCCATAAATCCAGAACATATTGAAGCGCGACCCATTCGGCTTATTGTCCTTGTTGTTGTTGTTGTTATTATCCATCTAAAAACGCACTTTTTCTGATTCACACAGGATTAGCAAAATGTCTTTGTTTTAGAAAACGCAGAGAACGCCATTTCGTTGCCATTATCCGACCAAACATAAGAATATGGCTATAAGTTTTCGTATTCGGTAGAAATAGCGTCGCTCCAAAGGTCTTCTAATTCGTAGAAAGCACGCGATTCTTTATAAAAAACGTGCACTACCGTCGAAAAATAGTCCATACAAATCCAACGGGCGTTGCGCTGTCCTTCTACATGAGCAGCCCCGATGGCAGCTTCTGATTTCAAGCGGCGGTAGATGTTATCGGAAATTGCCTTTACCTGCGTGTTAGACTCCCCCTCACAGATGATGAAAAAGTCGGCCGGAGCATCTTCAATATGCCGCAAATCCAGTTGAACAATGTTTTTTCCTTTAATGTCCTGAATACTATCAATAATCAGGTAATTCATTTCTTCGGCGGTCAGCCGTTGCGTGGCTACTTCAAATTGTGACTCCAAATTCAAATTTTATTAGTTTTGCAAAAAAGAATGAAAAAGCATATAATTTTTATTAAAAGTACAAATTATTTTCGATTTGCCTACTGAAAACACCCTTTTTGTGGGAAAGGTTTTGGTACAACTACCCGAAGTGGACTCTACCAATCGCTATGCACAAATGCTGTTAGCAAAAAACAGACCAATTGAAGGAACTGTCATTTCGACCTTTCATCAGACGCAGGGGCAAGGACAAATTGGCAGCACCTGGGAAAGTGAACCCCACCAAAATTTAGCACTGAGCATTATTTTATACCCAGTTTTTCTGCCCCCACACGCGGCTTTTGCGCTCAATATGGCGCTATCGCTGGCAGTACGCGATTTTGTAGCTGCCCATGTGCCCGGCCCGGTGCGCATCAAATGGCCCAACGATATTTACATCGGCGATCGAAAAACCTGCGGACTCCTCATTCAGAATACCATTGCTGGCAATCGCTGGCAAACAAGCGTGGCGGGCATCGGCGTTAATGTTAATCAATGTGCCTTTTCGCCCCATGTGCCCAACGCCACTTCTTTTGCCCTTGAAACCGGACAAAGCTTCGAGCTGCCGCCACTCCTCACCGCACTTTGCCATACGGTGGAACAACGCTATCTCAGCTTGAAAAATTCCCCGACCATGCATACTTTTCTGCCAGAATATCTCCAGCAACTGTATCGTTTTGGTGAAGTAGCACTCTTCCGCCGCCCCAATGGCCAAGTTTTTCAGGGCACGATCACAGGGCTAAACCTCGATGGCAAGCTCCTCATGGCCCGCCCCAAGGGCATCCTGGAAGTTTTTGGTATCAAGGAAATTACCTTTCTTTGAAGCATCATAATCATTTCAATAAAATACGCGCTACATTTTTTCAAAAAAGTAATGAGGCATAATTTTTTTTCAAAAAAACGTAAATAACTGATTGTCAACAGATAGATTTTAGATAATGGACGATAGATGTTAGATTCGGTCTCAATCCTTTTCAACATTTAAACCTTGTCCCAAATAACAAATAACAACGTCCCAAATAACAATGCCCCATTACTTATATAGCTTAATGTTAAATGATTGAGTTATTCGCTATTTGCCATTGGAAACAGAATAATATCACCTTCAATGCCAAGTACTACAAGTTGCTGAAAAAGCGTTAATTATACGAATTGAGCTACGATATTTTTTTATTGAAATCCCGTATAATGCAGGCTCAAGGTACAATCACGCGCAATGCGCCAGGTAAAATGGTACATGTCACTGGCGTCTCGCCCAACAATTCACCATCGGCCTCCAGTCCTACATTTTGCTCAGAAAGCACCTCGATATGTTTGGTTTGAAAAATATCAATTTTCGGATGCTGGGGCAGTGTCCCATTATAAAACCGCCAGATATTGAAGATAACGCCGAGTTTGGAAACGCGCCGCGCTAAAGTAAGCGCCAACTGACCGCTGTTGGGCATAGCGTGCGGGGTGAGTTGCATTCCACCACCGGAGTAGCGCCCAATGCCAATATTAATGGTGTAGTAATGGTGGTCGAAGCATTGCCCATCGAACAGCACCTGGGCCCGAGGCAGCCGATACAAAAACAGACAGCGCAAAACCATCAGCAAGTAGCTCCATTTGTGCACCGCCCACCGCCGATAGCGATTGGTGTAGGCAACGACGAAAGCATCGTACGCTAAGCCCGCCACATTAATGAAGTAACGCTGGCGGCGCTCGTCCTGCGCTTGGAAAGTGAGCAGCCCGATGTCGTGCAGTAGTACCTTGCCGGCTGCCAGCATAGACAGCCAGTCAGATAGCCGATGCGGGATGCGGTGCGTGCGCACCCAGTCATTGCCTGTGCCTAAAGGGAGTAAGGTATAATGGACTTCTGAGGTGGGTACTTCAGCTTGTGTAAAAATACCGTTGATCATTTCGTTGTTGGTGCCATCACCGCCCGCACCGATGAAGTGCCGATAGCCCTGGCGAAGCGCTTCGGCTACCAATGCGATGGCGTGCCCGGGGCTTTCCGTAAAGGTCAAGGTGCTATTGGGCAACTGCGCTCGAATGGTCGCTTCGATGCGGGCCCACTGCCGCCGCCCTGCGCCATTGCCTGCCGCCGGGTTGATGATAATGTACCATTTTTCGTTTTGCATGAAAGGTATGCCATTTTGATAATGAATGGCAGGCAAAGTATTGTAACAAATTGGTAATCAAATTTTTAAAAAATTATATTTTATTGAAATTCGTATTTCGCAAAAAAAATCAAGGTAGTGTTTTAAAATGTATGCTGCTATGAAAAGTCGCAATGAGTATATAGATT
>CALMSO010000070.1 GCA_937872385.1 uncultured Saprospiraceae bacterium | reverse complement strand
TCCTGCAAGTTGAAGCAAATGTCGAACGGGCGGCGGGTTTGTACTTTTTCTAACGCTGCGCCCTGCCCAAAGGCTACGCCGTATTGTGGTGTTGAGCCGGTTTGGGCTACGGCCAGCCGTAGGGTATTGCTGCGCAAACATCTTGAATAACCGGTGTCGCGTACGCCGCGCACCACGAAATTGGGATTGCGATTGCCCGGCCCGAAAGGCGCAAACTGCCGCAGGATATGCCAAAACGCAGGCGTGATGTCTTTGAGTTCGATTTCTGCGGCCACGCTGATTTCCGGCGCGAAAATATCGGGCGAGGCGGTTGTTTCCACCACTGCCTCGAAGCGCTCCTGAAAAGCGACTAAGTTTTCAGGAAAGAGCGAGAGCCCCGCCGCGTGCGCGTGCCCGCCAAAGCTCACGAGCAAATCGCGGCACCTACCGATGGCTTCGTGTATATCAAACCCTCGAACAGAGCGGGCTGATCCGACTATTTTTCCTTCCGATTCGGTGAGTATAATAGCCGGGCGATGGTACTGCTCCACCATGCGGGCCGCCGCGATGCCCACCACCCCCTTGTGCCAGTGCGGCTGATACAGCACCATGCTACGGCGCTCGGGCCAGCGGGGGTCTTGTTCAAACAATTGTCGGGCTTCTCCGGCGATGCGCTGGTCAAATTCGCGGCGCAAGTCATTGCGATGGCTCAGCACGCGAGCATAATCCACGGCTACACTCATTTCGGCGGCGAGCATCAGGCGCACGGCTTGATCGGCATCGGCGAGGCGGCCGGCGGCATTGATCATGGGCCCCAGCCCGAAGACAATGTCGCTGATGGTCAATGGTGGCTCGCGGCGGCTGGCACCAATTAATGCGTGCAAGCCCGGGCGGCCGGTGCGGTTGAGTTGTTGTAAGCCAAACCAGGCCAAGGTGCGGTTTTCGTCCACCACGGGTACAATATCGCAGGCAATGCTGATGACCAGCAAATCGAGCAATTCCCGTAAGGGTGCCTCATCGAGTTGGTGCTGTTGTGTGTAGGCTTGCGCCAGCTTGAAAGCCACACCACAGCCGCTCAATTCCCGGAAAGGGTAATGACAATCTGGGCGTTTGGGGTCGAGCACGGCTACGGCCGCAGGCAGTTGTGCTTCTGGTAGGTGGTGATCGCAGATGATAACATCTATGCCATAATCGTTGGCGCGGCGCACCTGATCCACAGCCGTGATGCCGCAGTCGAGTGTGATGAGCAATTGCACGCCGTGTTGCTGCGCGTATTCAATCCCTTCAAACGATACGCCGTAGCCCTCCTTGTACCGGTCGGGGATGTAGTAGTCGAGATTTTTATGAAAGCGTTGCAGAAAGCTGTACAACAAGGCAATAGCCGTCGTGCCGTCCACGTCGTAATCGCCGTAGAGCAGGATTTTTTCTTGATTTTCAATGGCTTGCGTGAGGCGCGCCACCGCTTGGTTCATATCTCGCATCAAAAACGGATCGTGCAGATGGCTCCACTCAGGTCGAAAAAAGCGTTTGGCCTCGTCATAGGTATGAATGCCCCGCTGCGCCAGCAATTGACAGAAAACCGGCGGAATACGCAGCGCCTCGTGTAGTGCCGCTACTACTTTTGCATCCGATTCCTGTATTTTCCAATGCTTTTCCATAGGGGTAGGTAAAGTATTCGTCATCATGGTGTAAAACTGTTTTTGTCTGCAATTTATCGAACAGAGGGGCACTTTCGTCGAACTTATACGTTTGCCCTTCGTTCGTATGGCTGTATTCTAATCCATTGAGACGCAAATTATGTTTGTAAGATACATTTTTCCACCAACAATTTTTCCGAATGAAAATAATCCGACTCTTGTATCTCTTGCTGGTACTGCCCTCCGCGGCCGTTGCCCAGCAACAATTCACCGTGAGCGGCCGCATCACGGATGCCGACAACGGCGAAACCCTCATCGGGGCTACCGTGGCCAATCTGAAAACCGGCTCCGGCACGCTGAGCAACGAATACGGTTTCTATTCCATCAGCTTGCCCGCCCGCGATTCTGTGCTGGTGGAATTTAGCTACGTGGGCTTTCAGACGCAGCAGCGCGTTTTTTTCCTTACGGAAAATTTGCGCGTGGACATTGCGCTGGGCAGCGGCATCGAATTAGAAGAAGTAGTCATTAAAGCCGAATCGTTCCGCGAGCAACTCAAGTCCACTGAAATGAGCGTGGAAGGCCTCAGCACCCGCGAAGCCAAGCTGATACCGGTCATCCTCGGCGAAAGCGATATTTTGAAAACCATTCAACTCAAGCCGGGTATCCCTTCGGGTGCGGAAGGCACTACGGGTCTCTTTGTGCGCGGCGGCGGCAACGACCAAAACCTGATCGTACTGGATGAAGCGATTGTGTATAACCCGAACCACCTATTCGGTTTTTTCAGTACGTTCAATACCGATGCGGTGAAGGATTTGAAATTGTACAAAGGTGGTTTTCCGGCGCAGTACGGCGGGCGCCTGTCGTCGGTGATTGATGTAAAACTGAAGGAAGGCAACAATAAGAAGTTTTCCGGCTCCGGTGGGCTGGGGTTAATCTCTTCGCGGCTCACGCTGGAGGGGCCCATTCAGAAGGACAAATCGTCGTTCATCGTGTCGGGGCGGCGCACCTATGTGGATATTTTCACGCGTGCTGCCAATCGCGCCAATGCGGACAATCCTGACTTCAACCCCATTCCGGATTATTATTTTTACGA
The DNA here is from genome assembly GCA_937872385.1 of uncultured Saprospiraceae bacterium. Taxonomy (GTDB): domain Bacteria; phylum Bacteroidota; class Bacteroidia; order Chitinophagales; family Saprospiraceae; genus JADJNW01. Next base: position 2,295 of record CALMSO010000070.1, on the reverse strand, counting down.
TTTGAATACGAAAATCAATTTCAAACTTGGCGAAAAAGACCGAATCTTTCTCAGCGGCTACTTCGGCCGCGATGTGTTTGGCTTTGAAGGCGATTTTTTTGACTTCACCTTCGACTGGGGCAACGCCACCGGCACGGCACGCTGGAATCACGAATTCAATTCGCGGATGTTTGTCAATACTACGCTTACCTATTCTGATTATCAATACAATATCAACAATGTGCTCACCGGTTTTTCTTTCAACTTGGGTTCCAATATCCAGGATGTAAATCTGAAATCGGATTTTTATTTTGTGGCTAATCCGCGACATACCTTGCGTTTCGGCGGCAATGCCACTTATCATCGCTTCAACGTGGGGCGCCTGAAAGCTGGCAGCACCAGCGGCGAGGTGTCGTTCTCGGCTGGGCAAGATTTCGACGGGGTGGAAATGGGGATGTACATTTCGGATGATTTCGATATATCAGATAAATTTCGTCTAAATACTGGGCTGAGAATCAGCGGCTTTCAAAACGACAACACTTTTTACTACGGCATCGAGCCGCGCATTGCCGCTCGTTATAGCCTGAACGACCGCGTATCGCTCAAGGGCAGCTACGCGCGCATGTTTCAGTACCTGCACCTCATTGCCAATGCCGGAGCCGCGCTCCCCACCGATGTGTGGTATCCTTCTACCGAGCGGGTGAAGCCGCAAGAGTCCAATCAAGTGGCGCTGGGCGTGTCTTATCTGCTGGGGCGCAATTTTCTGTTGAATGTAGAAACTTATTACAAAGCCCTGAACAACCAATTAGAATTTGTAGATGGTGCTGAGCTATTTGCCAACGACAATCTCGAAGAAGAATTTGCCATCGGGCGGGGCGATGCACGCGGCTTTGAGGTCAGTATCGAAAAGAACGAGGGCCGCTTCTCCGGCTGGATCGGCTATACCTTAGCCTATGTACAACGCGGCAATTTCCGCACGATTGAGCCGAGCGCTATTTTTGCCCAGCAGGGCTATTTTTCACCGATTTACGATCGTCGGCACGACCTGTCGGTGGTCGCTATATTTGAAATTAATCGCCGACTTACGGCTTCGGCCACCTTTATATATGGCTCTGGCGACTTGCGCTGGCTACCCACCGGGCGTTTCAGCTTCCAGGATGTGCAGGGCGCAGCGCTCGATTTTGTGGTGCCGCACTATCAAGAGCGCAACAACTACCGGCTGCCGGCTTACCATCGGCTCGATCTGGGCTTGGTGTGGCGTTTCTTCCCGAAATGGGGCGAAAGCGATCTGACGTTCAACGTAATTAATGCCTATGACCGGCGCAACACGTTTTTCATTTATTTCCAACCGGAATTTACCAAAGTGTCCGACGGGCAGGGTATCAATTTTGAAGTGCCCAACCGCATTTCGGCGCGCCAAGTGTCGCTGTTTCCGGTGCTGCCGTCCATCACCTGGAATTTTAAATTTTAAACCATCCTCAAAAACAAACGCATTATGAAATACGCGCCATTATTCATCCTTTTTGCCTTTGGCTGGGCAATGACAAGTTGTAACTTAGAACAAGAAATTGATATACAATTACCTGATTATCAAGGCGTACCTGTATTAGAATGCTATCTCGAACCCGGCCAGCCCTTCACCCTGTTGCTGTCGCGTAGCGCTCGGTATTTCGACCCGTTTCCGGCGTTTGATGACAATCTGCTGCAAAATATTCTGTTGGACGGAGCCACGGTGCGCATTCGCCACAAGGAGCGGGATTATCGCTTGCGCAATGAGCTGATTTTCAATCCATTTACAGGTAAGATTTTCAATTATTTTTCTCAAGAAACCATTCCAGCTGATTTTGACCATGATTTTGAACTATTCGTCACGACTAAAGAAGGCACCACTATTGAAGCACGCACGCGCATATTGCGCCCGATACAGATGGACAGCGTGGTCGTGCAATTCCGGGAAGGCGATACCTTGGCGCGGGTGCTGACCTACCTGACCGACCCGCCTGGCGTGGACAATTATTTCCGGCGGGTGCTGCACAAAAGCTCTTTGGATAGCTTGGCACAGCAGGATTTTGTGACCGACGACCGCTTTGTAGAAGACCGAATTGTGTTTGGCACCGGCTACGATTTTGTGGAAGGCGATACGGTTATCAATACGATGTTTCACATTGATGTGGCTTATTACAATTTTTTGCAAAGTATTTTCAATGCGCGCGCTTCGAATGGCAACCCCTTTGGGCAGCCTGGCGCTATTATTTCCAATTTGAAAGGCAACGCAGGTGCTATTGGCATCTTCACGGGGCTGAGTTATGACCGAAA
>CALMSO010000069.1 GCA_937872385.1 uncultured Saprospiraceae bacterium | reverse complement strand
CAACATCTGTGTACACGCAATATTGCGTGTATAGCCCCTATGTGGGTGCTTCAAAGTTATCCTCTTTTTGCCATAAATTCAATGGGCTGCAAAATTTTCTACGGTATGCTGCGCCACATGCAGATATCGCTCGGTGGTCTTATATCATTTGCGAAGTTCGGTTCACGATTTTGTAAAGCATTGAAAAACAAGACCTTGGAAACAAATAAGTACGTCATTTCCAATTGAAAAGTGTATTAGTAGCTCTTTTTAATAGCCCAAAACAAGGGCCTTCCCGAACCGATGGCGCAGGTGCTTATTGCCTAAAAATGATACTTCAGCTCAAAGCTATTCAGGCAGGCGCAATGCGTATTTTTTCTTTAATGGATTGAATGAGTGCCGGAGAGGGCTTTCGGCGATGGATTTTACTTTTGATGAATTCCCGGAAGGATTGCTCTTTACTAAGCACTTCAAAATACGCGGGGTTGGTTTTGATTTCCCGCAGGAGCTCCACTTCGGCGCTCTCGGTTAGTTCATTATCGAGGTACATCGTCACTTTCTGAACCAAGTCTTGATAGTTGTGATCTCTCATGGCGTTTTTTTTTGCCATCCCATAGCAAGCGCTTCGTGTTGAGCGCACCTCTTTTGACACGCACGCAGGGGCTGCCGGGCTGCGATGAGCAGCGGGGGAATCAGCAGTGATACGTGCAAGCATCGGTGGCGCATAGATTTTTGGCTGTTTTTTGTGCGCAAAGCAAAGGCGATTGCGACCGGAATAGCGGTTTACAAATAGATTTTAATGATCCAATATTTTATTCAAGAATGAATTTTCAAAATTATAGAAATTTAGTAACTTTTTGGTTGTCAAAATTTTAAACAAAAAATATTTCACAATACGTATTCGCAAATGATTATCTCTTTGCAATGTTTTCATTAGGGCATGGGGGAGGAGGTGCTGCGCGTAGCTGACGGCAGGCACTAATTTTGCCCGGAATCGCCGTAGCCAAGCGAGCGAGCATATTCGTTGAGCGTATCTTTCAGTTGTTTGCGTGCACGATGCAGGCGCGTGCGCACGGTATTGACAGGAATATCCAGTATCTTCGAAATTTCTTCATACGTAAAGCCCTCAATATCACAAAGTAAAATAGCTACTCGAAACTTTACCGGCAGCGCATTGATAGCGTTGGTCACTTCGTCGCCCATCATACTCTGAAACATCTCCTCGCGCAGGTCGGCGTAGCCTGCGTAGTTCGTATCGTCTTCGCCCTCCTGATAGCTCGTAATATCCTCGTAATCCACCTGCGTCGGCTGCTTGCTTTTGCGGCGGTACTGGTTGATGAAGGCATTTTTCAGTATCTTAAAGAGCCAGGCTTTGGCATTAGTACCCGACTGGTACTTATCAATGAAGCGATAAGCTTTCATATAGGTATCCTGCACCAAGTCGTTGGCGTCGTCCTCATTGTAGGTCAGGTGGTAGGCAAAGGTGTAAAGCGCGTCTATGTGAGGGAGGAATTCTTCCTCAAACACCCGTTCGTATTGCGTTGTGTTATTATCCTGCGCCATTATCATAGCAAAGATATCTTTTTTCAGGAATTTTTGCCCCTTGCCTACTGACAATTTGTGCAACGACAATTTTTCAGGAAAAGTTTCGCCAGACGGGCATTATAAGTACTTGAACATAGTTATTCTAAATATTAAAACACATAAAAAATTGATTATCAAAGACAAAGCACTATTTCAATTAACAAATAACAATGCCCCATCGCACAGATAGCGTATCCCCTGCGTTGCTACACTTTTTCTAACCGCACGGCTACCACTTTGTATTCGGGGCAGTTGGCCTCTGTGTCGTGCGTATCGGAAGTGAGGTTGTTGACCAATAACTCCGGGAAGTGGAAAGTGGTACTCAGCACGCCGGGCTTTACTTCGTCGGTGAGGCGGGCCTTGCTTTGCACTTCGCCACGCGGGGAGACGAGCCGCACCATTTGTCCTTCCTCAATGCCTTGTTCGCGGGCGTCCACGGGGTTGATGAGCAATATGTCTTCGGTGATGATGTCCACATTGTGCGTACGACGGGTCATAGTGCCACTGTTGTAATGCTCCAGCACGCGGTTGGTGGTGAGAATGAAGGGATACTGCTCGTGATAAGCATCGAGTTCGGGCGTTTCGATAAAGTCGCGGAAGACAAAGCGGCCCTTGCCCCGTTTGAAACTGTCCTGATGGAGGATTTTGGTGTCGCGTCCGTCGGGGGTTACGGGCCATTGCTTGCCCTGAGTGCCGAGTTCGTCCCAGCGCACTCCAGCAAAGAAAGGTACAATGTCGGCGATTTCTTCCAGAATCCCTTTGGCGGTGTACGGTCGCTGCGGATATCCGAAGCGATTCATGATTTCTACCAGAATCTGCCCGTCGGGTTTGGCATCGCCAATGGGTTCTACTACTTTATTTACCCGCTGAATGCGGCGCTCGCCATTGGTGAAAGTGCCTTCTTTTTCTAAGAAAGACGCGCCCGGCAGCACTACGTCGGCGTACTTGGAGGTTTCGGTCATAAATAGTTCCTGCACCACAAGAAAATCAAGCGCTTCGAGGGCTTTGATTACTTTTTGCGAATTAGGGTCGGATTGTACCACATCTTCCCCGATGATCCACATGGCTTTGAGCTTGCCCGCCAGTGCCGAGTCGTACATTTCAGGAATGGTGTAACCTACCTTATCGGAAACTGGTCGCCTGTAGAAATTGGCGTATTTTTGTACAATATCTGGATTGGTGACATCCATGTAGCCCGCGCCCTGATAGGGTTGTACGCCCATGTCGGCCATGCCCTGCACGTTGTTTTGGCCGCGTAGCGGATTCACGCCGCAGCCGGGGCGGCCTACATTGCCCGTGATCATAGCCAAATCGGCAATCAGCATCACGGTATAAGTGCCCTGGTAGTGCTCGGTGACGCCCAGCCCGTGGAAAGACATGGCGGCTTTCGCTTTGGCATAGGCGATGGCTGCGGCCCGCACTTGCTCGCGTGGCACCCCCGACACGGCTTCCAGTTCGGCAATATTGAGCTGCAAGATGTTCTTTTTAAAATCGTCGTAACCTTCTGTGCGTGTTTCAATAAAAGCTTTTGCTTCTAACCCTTCCTGCATAATATAATACAACATCATATTCAGCACCGCTACATTGGTGCCGGGCCGTAGTTGTAAATGATGATCGGCATATTTAGCTATTTCGGTTGTACGTGGATCCAGCACAATCAGCGTAGTGCCTTTCATGGCTTTTTGCTTGATTTTGGCGCCCGTGACCGGGTGAGCGGCCGTAGGATTGGCTCCAATGACCAACATACAGTCGGTATATTGCAAATCGGCGATAGAATTGGTAGCCGCGCCGGTGCCAAAGGTGCGTTGCATCCCAATGGCCGTAGGCGAGTGGCACACGCGGGCGCAGCCGTCAATGTTGTTTGTACCAATAACTGCCCGGATGAATTTTTGCATCAGGTAATTCTCTTCATTCGTACAACGTGCAGAAGAAATCCCAGCAATAAAATCAGGCCCGTTTTCCCGACGGATAGTGTCTAATTTATTTACAATATAATCGTAGGCTTCGTCCCAAGTAGCTGTTTCAAAAATGCCATTGCGCTTGATGAGCGGCGCCCGCAGCCGGTCGGGGTGTTTGTAGAATGCAAAAGCATAACGTCCTTTCAGGCAGGTATGACCGGCATTTACTTCTGCATCATAAGGCGCCTGAATGCTTAGCACCTGATCGCCAGTGACTTTTACATCGAGATTGCAACCTACGCCGCAGTAAGTGCATACGGTGCGCACTTCTTTTTGGGCCACCACCGATTTGGATTGGTAAATATCGGAAATAGCCGAAGTGGGGCAGGCCTGGGCACAAGCACCGCAAGACACACAGTCCGAGTCGAAAAAAGACTCATCCATCCCTTTGATAATCACGCTGTCGAAGCCGCGATTGGCCACGCTGAGCACCAATTGCCCCTGCACTTCGTCGCAAGCGCGCACACAGCGATAGCACATGATGCACTTCGAGAGGTCGGAAGTCATGTACGGATGGCTCAAGTCTTTTTCGCGGTCGAGGTGATTTTTGCCCTCCGGGTAGCGCACTTTGCGGATGCCGACTTGCGCGGCCACGTCTTGCAATTCACAATTGCCATTTACCTCGCAGGTCAGGCAGTCGAGCGGGTGGTCGGTGAGCACCAATTCTATAATATTGCGGCGCAACTTCAATACACTTTCCGAATCCGGATAAATAAATAATCCTTCTTCCATCGGCGTATGGCAGGAAGCCACTGTTTTCAAGCCACCATTGCCTTGCCGGGCAATGTCCACGCTGCATACCCGACAAGCCCCGAACGGCTCCAAGTTGGGCGCATCACAAAGCGTCGGCACATATTTTTCACCCAAATGACGCTTCAAAAACGCGAGAATGGTCTCTCCGGCACGCATTTCATAAGCTTTACCATTGATGTAAGCTACTTTAGTCGTGATTTGCGGCTCTTTTTTATGAATAGTGGCAATCATAAGCTTTTATTTTTTATAAATATCCGGATGTAATTACTTCAAGTAAAAGAATGTAAATTTTTGAGTATCAATTGTAAAATATTCCCCCCAATAACAATCAACAAATAACATAATTATAAAAAATACACAAAAATATCATAACAATATGTACACTATTCTTATTCCTTAAAATAAGGGCTTAATTCCGCTTTAAAATACAGCATCGCATTGCGTACAGGCAATGGAATACCGCCGCCGAGTGCGCAAAGCGAGCCTTTGGCTAATGTTTCTACTAAATCATTAAATAATGTAGTATCAATTTGATACGATTCATGCTGTGCTTTATGTAATAACTCCTGCCCGCGCACCGAGCCAATGCGACACGGAAAACACTTACCGCAGCTTTCGTGCGCCGTGAAGGCAAAGAGGTGTTCGAGGTATTGCACCATCGGGTACTCCTCTGGGATACCGATAATGGAAGCGTGCCCCAACAAAAAGCCATTCTCCGCAAAAGACTCAAAATCAATGGTTAAGTCCGGAATTTTATGCACCGGCACCAAGCCGCCGAGCGGCCCGCCGATATGCAGCGCTTTCACCGGCCGCCGAAAACCGCCGCCCAAGGTTTCCACTACCTGAGCTAAGGGCGTGCCCATATCCACTTCGTAGAGGCCCGGGCGATTGAACGCACTGTCGAGCGACAATAATTTAGTACCGCTGGAGCGCTGCGTACCGATTTGGGCGAAAGCCGCGCCGCCATTTGCTATGATATAATATAAATTCGCTAAAGTTTCTACATTATTCACCACCGTTGGTTTGCCAAACAGCCCCTCCTGCGCCGGGTAGGGCGGCCGCACCCGCACCTCGGGCCGCTTACCTTCGATGGACTGTAGCAACGCCGTCTCCTCTCCGCAGATGTAAGCTCCCTGGGCTTTGATGAGTTTGAAATGAAAACTGAAATCGCTACCGAGCAGATGCGCCCCGTTGAGGCCCGCTTCGGTCAGCTCGCCGATGGCTTCCTGTATGATATTAATAGATTCAGGGTATTCTGCGCGAATGTAAATAACGCCCCGCTCGGCTCCGGCCGCGTACCCGGCGATGAGCATTCCGAGCAAGACCGCCAAAGGCTGTTGTTCCATCAAATAACGATCGGAAAAAGCCCCTGGATCTCCCTCATCGGCATTACAAACAATGAATTTGGGACTGCCCTCCGCCTTGCGACAAGCCTCTAATTTAAAAGCCATCGGAAAGCCCGCACCGCCCCGGCCGCGCAAACCAGACTCCCGAATGGATTGCAACAGCACCGCGGGGGTCTCGCGCAGCATATTAATAATAACTTCGCGGCAGTCTTTCAGCGTAGGAAAAGGCGCTGTGAGCACCGGCGTACCCAATGCCGCCACGCGATAGGCATCCGTGCCAGCTGCTTCCGCTGCCCCATCGAGGATGCTACCAATACCCTCGGCGGGCAGGGCCGAATAGTTTTGCCCATTGAAATGAAACGCACCATTTTCGTGACAACGCCCCAAGCAGCACATCTCGCCGATTGCTTCAGGTTGGAAATGCTGCATCAAGGCCTCGCGCACTGCGGTCTGAGTGCCCGCCAACATACAGGCGCTGCCATTGCACACATAAACTTTTTTGCCCTGATGGTCCGGTTTAGTAAAATCGTAGAACGTCGTTGTGCCATATACATTGGCATTGCCCACCAAAAATTCGTCGGCAATCTGGCGCAGCGCTTCGGGGTTGGGCGTACCATTTTCCTCCGCCAAGTGGGCGATTCGCTCGAAGAGATTATTAGTCAGCCCCTTACCCTTGCGGGCAGCTAAGGCGGTCAGGTTTTTAGACATAACACATTGGTTTTGAATTTGGTAACAGGACACTTCCGGCAGCACATACCCTATCTTTGCTCCAGCCCAATTGAAATAATCCTCTCGGTAGCCAAGCAAGATATTAAGCACTAATTTATAAAAAAAATCTGGAATAAGCAATCAACCGTGGGTTTTTCCTTCGCCCAGCGCCCAAAGCCGCAGGGCCCCAGCCCCCTCAAGCAACTGAACCACATCTGAGACATCGCCGCCGCTCTGCAGTCGCCGCGTAGCTCATGTGAACTACCAAAAAATACGTAATTGGTTAAAAAAACAAGAACAGCACTTGACTTTTTCATCTAATCTTCCTATTTTTGGCAGCACACCGAAAAACGGTGTACCATCTTACCTAACAGAGCAAACCGAGAGCCAGGAGCGCGAGCCAGAGTGCCCGCAGTGCATCATTGCCCCTCCTGATATTACATACCACATTATTTACTTACAATTAGTATGCGAGCATTATAGCTTGGCGCAGCGCGCGCACTGGGCGTAGGAGGGATTTTGGGGATTGTTCAGAAGACGAGCGGTAAAACAATACCAATACGAACGCAATAAATAGTAATTAAATAATAAGGTACAGTGGAATAATACAGTAATTATAGCCTATAAATTAAAAACATGAAAGGAGCCGTGAAATTTCTAAGTATAATTGCAATCATCGTATCGATTATATGGCTTTTTAAAAGTGGATTTGATTATGAACCCATGGTTGTACTTTTGGGGGGCATCATTGGATTCATTACCCAATTTTATTGGAGTAATACAAATAAAAGAGATGATCCTAAAGCGAGCCAATCTTTTAAAGGCGGTAATCAAGAAGTCAATGTTAATGTAAATATAGATAAACCTGAAAATAAAGAAGTCAACAAAACAATGGTAATCTCTGAACCGAATATAACGAGAGACGAGATAATCGAATTGATGAAACCTAAAATAAAAATCTTATTTGTCGATGATGATACCCAATTCAATGTAGTTAAAATTTTAAAAGATAGCGGGTGGAAATGAACAAAATCTGTCACCGACATCAGTGGGCTTGACACTCCAAAAGTAAAAGATATGGATATTTACTTCGTAGATATTAATGGAGTTGGAAAATTATTGAATTGCAAAAATGAAGGGCTAGACCTAGCATTAATGTTGAAACAAAGGTATCCTGATAAAAAAGTTGTCATATATTCTGCTAATAGCAAAAACAATGTGTTTCATGAAGCATGGGATAAATGTGATTCTAAAATAGAAAAAAATGCTTTACCATATCAATTTCAAAGTTTAGTTGAGCAATACAGTGTTGAGAAATATAAAAATAATCACATAATATGAGTACATTTTTAAGAGTTGTAAATTCTAATGGGGACCTGATAATAAACACTTTCCCTAGTGAATTTATTTTCCTTTTGGGTTCTATAATTGAGGGACCACCAAAACCTATTGAAATAACTTTCGGTGGGGTTTCAAAAAAAGCTAGATATGGATATACAAAAAATGAGTTAGGAACGATTTATGTACTTACTATTGAAAAGAAATACGTTGACAGCTACAAGGCTTTCAAATATTTAATAAATGCCAACATAATACTTTTAGAAATTATTCCATCTCTTAAAAAAAAGATTGAGGACCAAATAAATTCACAAACCCAACAATTAATCCATAATCTTACCTCGCAAAACTCATATAACATTCAAGATTTATTTGCGCTAATTCCGCAACAAGTTCTAAGTGAGCGGATTACAAAACAGGAAGATGTCGTTGTAGAAATACTAAAAGAAAAACCTAAAGTATCAGCTAGAACATTGCTCAATTTGATAAAGTACAATATAGCAATGAAGATCGAGTTTTCTGTGTTTGAAAAAACCATGATTGCTTATCCTAGAACTTCAAAAACAGAAAATTCGATAAGGAAATTTGTTTTGTCAATACTGCAAATATTTATAAATGATTTTGATAAAAAAAACATAACATTGTCATTGGAGGCGTCTGAAAAAATATTAAACTTTGACTCTGAGTGCTTGAGTGTTTCGTTATTCTACTTAATTGAAAACGCTGTTAAATACTGTGCTTCAGATTCAAAATTTAAAATAATGTTTAAAGATGAAGAAGATTGTTTTTCTATAATTTTTGATATGATTTCACTAAGAATTGAAGCAAATGAAATTGAAAAACTATGCGAATTAAATTATAGAGCAGAAAATGCAAAAAGATTAGTGGGAAAAGGTGAAGGTATTGGAATGTACAGAGTTCAGAGTACCTTAAAATTAAATGATGCTGAATTAGAAATAGTTCCTAGGTATAGTGACTGTCGAAAAGAAATGAAAGGCGAACAATTTGAGCATAAGTAATCGGACAAAATTAAATATAATTAAATTTTAAACGCTGCAAATTGCAAA
>CALMSO010000068.1 GCA_937872385.1 uncultured Saprospiraceae bacterium | reverse complement strand
CCGCCGCCATGCGTGCCGCTGCCCGATTGCAAGTTAGAAATCACGGAATTGTGGTTGGATAATTGCTATTACGACAGCTACACGCAGAAGAGCCTTGCCAAGTTGCGGGTATATTTCAAATGGTCGGGCGCGATGCTGCCAGATCAAGTGATGGTGAGCACCGCAGGTCAGACCAAGTCCTTGACAGTCAACTCTGCCAATGGCACTGGTTTCCTCGACTTTATCGTACCGGCGGATGGTTCGCACAACAACTTAGTGTGGGCGAAATTCAAAAACAAGCCGAGCTGCGACGACGAGAAGAAGTATAAAGCGCCGAATCCTTGCCAGCCGCTGCCAGAATGTGAATTGGACATCACCGATGTCTGGGTGGGCACTTGCTATTACAATGCCAGCACGCAGAAGAGCGAGGTCAAAATCAAGGTATCATTCAAATGGAAAAACGGTCACGTTGGGGATTACATCCACGTTTCGACGGCCAACCAAGCGAAATCCTTGTACGTCAGCAGCGCCAACGGACAGAGTTTCTTAGAATTTATTGTTCCGGCGGACGACCAGCAGCGCTTTGTATGGGCGAAGTTCTGGAACAAGCCGCAGTGCATGGACGAAGACAAATACCGCACGCCGCCGCCATGCGTGCCGCTGCCCGATTGCAAGTTAGAAATCACGGAATTGTGGTTGGATAATTGCTATTACGACAGCTACACGCAGAAGAGCCTTGCCAAGTTGCGGGTATATTTCAAATGGTCGGGCGCGATGCTGCCAGATCAAGTGATGGTGAGCACCGCAGGTCAGACCAAGTCCTTGACAGTCAACTCTGCCAATGGCACTGGTTTCCTCGACTTTATCGTACCGGCGGATGGTTCGCACAACAACTTAGTGTGGGCGAAATTCAAAAACAAGCCGAGCTGCGACGACGAGAAGAAGTATAAAGCGCCGGCACCGTGTCCACTACCTTGTAAGTTAGAAATCAAGGATATAGAAGTGGGTGATTGTTACGTGGATCCGAACGACATGAAGAGTAAGGTCAAAGTGACTATTCATTTGAAATGGTCAAATGGTATCGTGGGCGATTATATCCGGGTGATTACCAATAACCAGGAGCAGTTGATCTACGTGAGCAATGCAAACAGCGAGCGCTCCATCCATTTCATTATGCCGGCCAACAATGCACAGCGCGAAGTATGGGCAAAGTTCAGCAGCAATCCTAACTGTGCGGACGATAGGAAGTACCGTGTACCGCCGCCTTGTCAGATGCTGCCGGATTGTCAGGTAGAAATTCGTAAAGTGACGGTAGGAGAATGCCGATACAGTGAGCAGAGCGGCAAGAGCATTGCTACTGTGCAGGTTTGTGTAGCATGGACTAATGCCCCGAGCGGCGAAAAACTGCTTGTTTCATTAGCCAATCAAATGGCCGCAATCAACGTCACTCAGTCTGATGGCTCGCATTGTGTCAATTTCACGATTAATGCCGATGGCTCGAAGAATAACGTGGTAAGAACCCGTTTTGAAACGACCCAGACTTGCCAAGATTCCGATAAGTACGACGCGCCGGCCGCTTGCGATCCGCCGGGCTGCGATTGCGACATTCCCGGCAACTTGAACAAGATTGTCGTGAAGTTTAGCTCGGACTGCAAGTCGGTATGCATCTGTTCAGGAAAAGATATTTCTAATATTGTCTTTGACCTTGGCAATAATTGCTTCCAGAACTTTGATGTTGATATCAAGAAAGAAGACAACGAGATTACTGGCAACAAGAAGAAGCAGACCTTCCGCTTCAACCAGCCACTGAACGGCGTGTGGGTGAAAGCCGGCAATAATCTTTGCACTGGCAATCCATCCGAGAGAGGCTGTAGCGGCGGACCCGGTCAGGCCTGCTGCCCCGGTTGTGGAGAGTATTTCGAGTGCAAACCAGAGAATTACTACACCACAGCGAGAGTAGCTGCCAACGAAACCACAACGGATTATACATCCTTGTTGCAAGACAGAGCCGCAGCGGCTACTCCGGAAGCTACCCCGAGCGAGTTGCGTCTTTTCCCGAATCCGGCGACGAACCATCTGTACGTTGACTTGGGCGCTTTTGCGGGCAAATCAGCACATTTGCAGGTATTCAATACGGTTGGGCAATTGATGTATCAAACCCGAGTGGATGAACTGACGGAAGACCTGACGCGCCTTGAATTAGGAGAACTCTCCAGTGATATGTACTTCCTGCGGGTATATATTCCAGAGGGTGGTTCCTTCACGCAGAAGTTTATCGTACGGAAATAGTAAAGCGCCGGGAATGCTTGTTGGACGCAAGCCAACATAAGTAACCGACCTTTTGCCAAAAACACAGCGCCGGTTGACTCAAACAGTCAGCCGGCGCTTGTTTTTTTTTATTTCAAAATTATACCATTTACGATTTGCAAAACCTAAGTTTACAATTTTATAAACTTTTAAAAAGAAATAATACCAATTTTAATGAGTTGTGATGTATGCATGGTTTTACCATTGTTTGATTATTTATGCAGATTTTGAGCTGTATAGCAGCGCTACGGAGCGAAAAAAAGGCAAAGTGAGGTTCCCTATATGAACATTTGCAGACCAAAGGATGAAATGTAAATATGCTCTCAATATGAAATTATTAAACTGCTCCCTATTCACCGTGCATCATTGAAATTGAAATAAACCGCCCAACCGCCAAAGTTATTTCTCAACCCTTCCTCCTGTTTCATAACGAGGCAGAGAGGTGTTGAAAAGAATTGTACCTTTGTAGCAAAAATTGATTTATGCCGCAGCAGCAAGCAATAGACATCTTTTTTCATATTGGGCTGGGGAAAACCGCTACAACGTATTTGCAATATGAATTTTTTCCCAGGCTGAAGGGCATTTATTACATCCAGCGCACTCTGTACCGAAAATATCAGGCGGTGATTGAACGGACGCAACAGCCGCGTTATTTAGTATCGCGCGAGTTCGACCAGCAATTAGAAGAAGAGGTAAATAAAATTGCGGCTGCTTATCCGGCGGCGCGTATTATAATAGTGTTGCGTCGGCAAGATGGCTGGATTGCTTCGCAATATCGGCGTTATGTAAAAAACGGCGGCGGGCTTTCCTTTACGGAATTTTTTGATGTGCACCATGATACGGGGCTTTGGAAACGTGCCGATGTGGATTTTATGTCTAAAATACGTTACGTAGAAACCCGATTTACGCAGCCGCCCCTCGTGTTGTTTCACGAAGACCTGACCAAAGACCCCTATGCGTTCCTGGATACGTTGGCGGCTTATGTAGGAGCAACTTATGATAAAAACGCCATTTCATTAAGTGCTGTACACAGTTCCTACAGTGAAAAAGAGCTAAAAATTATTAAAAAATACAGCTTTTTATTTAGTCAAAATCGGCAGTACTCGCGCTTGCGATTGGTGCGTTGGCTACAACGACGCTCGCAGTTATTATTATCTTACCTTATTTTATACCCAGCCAAACTCATTCCCGCCGCCTGGCTAAGCCCGGAGCCGCTCATACCACCTGCCGAACTCGAAGCCGTACGCGATTTTTATGCAGCAGAATGGGCACAATGCAAGGCGTATGCGCAGTTTAATAATACATTGCTGCATTCACAAAGTAAGTAATGGCGTGTTAATTGGGACAATATTTTGTATTTGATAATCAGTTGTTTATGTGTTTTGTGTTTAAAATAATAATGCCCCATTACTTTGTAATAAACAGAAAATAGTTCTGACCACTTGCAACCGCTGGCGCGCACAATCTGTTTTGCAAAAGATATGAATCAGCCAATACCTGTTACCATACTCACCGGCTTTCTCGGCGCGGGCAAAACCACCTTGCTCAATCATTTGATTCAACAGAATCCAGAACGACGTTTTGCGATTATCGAAAACGAATTCGGTGATATTGCTATTGATAATGATTTGATAATCAGCGCGGATGACGGCATTTTTGAAATGTCGAACGGCTGTATTTGTTGCTCGCTCAATGCGGAATTGACCGAAATTCTGCTCAGACTGATTGAATCGGACAAGCCATTTGACCACTTGCTCATCGAAACGACCGGTATAGCCGAGCCAGATGGTGTGGCCGCAGCTTTTGTGACCGATCCGGCGGTGCAAGAGTACTTTCGGCTCGATGCAGTGGTGTGCTTAGCGGATGCTGGTAATATCGAAGACATGCTGGCCGAGCGCGAAGAGGCGCGCAAACAGGTCACTTTTGCCGATTTAATTATTCTCAATAAGCAAAGCGAAGTGCACCCCGATTATTTACAACAATTGCAGAAAAAACTCGCTACTATGAATCCTTTTGCTGCAATACGCACCGCCGACTACGCCCGCGTGGACACGGACATGCTGCACCTGAACGCCTACGACAACCGCGAAGTGACCCGCCAAATTACCCACATTTCCGAGCATCATCATCATCATCATCACCACCATCATCATACCGACGACATCGTTGCCCACAGCTTTATCTTTAATCAACCCTTTGATTTTCTGCGATTTATGCACTGGTCGCGCGTGCTACTATTGGTGCAAGGCAAGCAGATTT
The DNA here is from genome assembly GCA_937872385.1 of uncultured Saprospiraceae bacterium. Taxonomy (GTDB): domain Bacteria; phylum Bacteroidota; class Bacteroidia; order Chitinophagales; family Saprospiraceae; genus JADJNW01. The sequence goes on along the minus strand of CALMSO010000068.1, from coordinate 22,836 downwards.
ATCGTATCAAGGGCATTTTGCACTTTCAGACCGATGCGCAGCGCGTCATCTTCCAGTCGGTGCGTACCCAGTCGGCTTTTCAGCGCGGCGAAGCTTGGCAGGCCGACGAGACCCCACAGAGCCGCCTTGTGTTCATCGGCAAAGGCATCCAGCGGGAGGCCTTAGAGCGCAGTCTGCGGAGTTGTTTGGTGAAATAATTCCTTTCTCCATGCTTCCTTTTTGCTAATATTAAGTAGTAGCACACCTAATTTTTGGCAATACAAAATCCGCTTTTTCTTCCTTGAAAAAAGTCCTGCCCGTTGTATTTTTTCTACATTTGTAGCGAAAAAGTGCCCTATGGTGGCATTACAAAAGCAATCAACTATGGCAATGGAACCCTTAGACGTGTTGAATCAGGTAGCTGCATTTCACCGTACTTTTCGGCATCCGATTGAACCAAAACCGCTTATCCCCTCGCAGGAGCGCTGCCGCTTGCGGGTGGCTTTGCTGGCAGAAGAATTAAAGGAATTGCAGGCAGCTATTGACCATGGCGACTTGGTAGAAGTGGCTGATGCACTGTGCGATTTGCAATATGTACTCAGCGGCGCGGTGCTGGAATTTGGGCTGGGTGCGCATTTCAAGGCGCTATTTGATGAGGTGCAGCGTTCTAATATGAGCAAAACCTGCCACAGCCTTGAGGAAGCGGAAGCCACGGTGCGCCACTACGAGCAAACCAAAGGTTTTGAGTGTTATATCCATCAGGAAGGTGCGCTATATTTAGTGTATCGAAAGGCAGACCATAAAACCTTGAAATCTATTAATTATTCGCCGGCAAATCTGGCGCATATTTTGCAAAATGCAGAGCTAGAAAAAACCACCGGCGCAGGCGAGCAGCAAGATAGAGTGTCACGGTAATTACGGTTTTGAAACCATAATCAAATTAAGGGCTTCCTGCTACCAGTGGCAAAGTCCTGATTGTTGAAAAAAACAGAGGTGACATCTTCGCGGGAAGCGGCCACCTCATAGTTGTGACTGAGAACCAGGTTTTCACCGAATTTTGGGGGCTGATATGTTATGGGATTGTGGAAAATGGACGTAGATTGTTTACATGGTTTTGATAATGTGTGATAATTGTGTGCATTGGTTCTGATACAAAGAAGCAAGAAAAAAAAAGACTACGCAAGAGGCTCGAAGCGCAAGCGCGGCACATTAAGAGAGTTTAACCGGTTTGGGAAGCCTGCGCCGGAGATGTTAAAGTAAAAAATTTTTGCAAATAACTGTAAATCAATTATTTACACAAATTGTTAAAATCGTTATTTGTTTGCGTTAAGAAGTTTAACCTGTGCTAAGGAAATGTGAAGACCGTTTTTTTACAACTTTTTGGTGAAAAAATTGGCTCTTTTGGGTGTTATGCTGTGAAAAATGCGTTTTTCATCTGCGCGCAAATTGTGCTAACTTGTCGTCTTATTGCCACGGGGCTTAACCAATTTTTCCCGGTAGTTTTTTGTATCGTTGCGTTTATTCAACTGCCTAATTTGAAACCGGAAACTGACAAAAGTATCAACCCGAATCTGCATCGCAGCCCTCGGCACCTGCGCGCTGCCGAAGCCTATGTGCAAGACATTGTAGCCGGCAATCGGGTGGCGCTTAGTCAGGCTATTACGCTCATTGAAAGTACCCGGCCCGATCATCGGCTGCTGTCACAATCCATTGTAGAGCAATGCTTGCGCCGGGCTGGAGCCAGTATGCGCATAGGCATTACCGGCGCGCCGGGCGTAGGCAAAAGCACTTTTATCGAAGCCTTTGGTATGCACTTGATTGAGCAAGGGCATCGCCTCGCGGTCTTGGCAATTGATCCTTCCAGCCCCTTGAGCAAAGGCAGCATACTCGGCGACAAAACCCGCATGGCTCGGCTGGCGACGCAGGAGCAGGCTTTCATTCGGCCTTCGGCGGCGGGCGATTCGCTGGGCGGTGTAGCACGCAAAACCCGCGAAGTCATTATCTTGTGCGAAGCCGCAGGGTTTGACACCATTATAGTAGAAACCGTAGGCGTGGGGCAAAGCGAAACGACGGTGCGCTCCATGGTAGATTGCTTTCTGTTGTTACTCTTGCCGGGGGCTGGCGACGAATTACAGGGCATCAAGCGGGGCATTGTAGAAATGGCGGACATCTTGGCGGTCAATAAAGCCGACGGCGAGCGCATGGCTTTGGCCAAACGCGCCCGGCAGGAATATCGCAACGCCTTGCATTTGTTTCCGCTCAAAGCCAACAACTGGCTGCCACAAGTCGTTATTTGTTCAGCGATGACGGGCGAAGGGATTGCCGAAACCGGACAATTAATCACAGAATTTCGGAACTTTACGCAAGCAAACGGCTATTTTGAGCAAAACCGGCGGACGCAGGCACAATACTGGCTGCACGAAACGATTGAAGCAGCGCTGCGCCAGCGATTTTATCAAAGTGCAGCTATCCAGGAGCGACTGAAAATGATAGAACAACAGGTGCTGGCGGGCGAAAAAAGTACTTCCAAAGGTGCGGACGAACTGTTGGAGCTGTTTTTGGGATAAGGACAAAATTCGAACGAGATTTTTACAATTTCATATAATCAAAACAAAATTTGTACATCCATGGGAAGATTAGCCACCATTCTGATTTTAACCGCTTTCGGTTTGATTGTTTTTGTGAGCGGCTGTAGCACCTACAATAGTTTTGTAGATATGGACGAGGACGTAGAAAACGCTTGGGGCAAAGTGCAAAGCGCTTATCAGCGTCGCGCCGACTTGATTCCCAACTTGGTCAGCACGGTCAAAGGCTACGCCAATTTTGAACAGGAAACCCTCACCCAGGTGATAGAAGCCCGTGCCAAAGCCACCAGCGTACAAGTGGACCCCTCCAACCTGACCCCGGAGCAACTGAAAAATTTTCAAGATGCACAGGCCGGCTTGTCGCAATCGCTGGGGCGCTTACTCCTCACCGTGGAGCGCTACCCGGAGTTGAAAGCCAATCAGAATTTCCTCGAATTGCAGGCCCAACTCGAAGGTACCGAAAACCGCATCAAGGTGGAGCGCGACAACTACAATAATGTAGTGACTGCTTACAACAAAAAAGTGCGGCGCTTCCCCGCTACGGTCTATGCCGGTATGTTTGGCTTCCGCCAAAAAGCCCAATTTGAAGCTGAAGCGACTGCCCAAACCGCGCCCAAAGTAGAGTTTTGACCGAAGATACAGGGGCAATGATGGCATTTTTCACAGCAGCAGAGGAAGCACGCATTGTGGCGGCTATCCAGGCAGCGGAGCGCAATACCTCCGGCGAAATACGTGTGCACATAGAAAAACGGTTGGAAAAAGATGTGCTAACCGAAGCGCAACGCACCTTTGCCAAATTAGGCATGCACCGTACCCAAGCGCGCAACGGCGTACTGATTTTCATCGCGCCGGAACACCATCAATTTGCCATCATCGGCGACCAAGGTATCCACCAGCAGGTGGGCGAGCACTTTTGGCAAGCGGAGCGCGACCTGATAGCAACTTATTTCCGGCAAGGAGATTTTGCGGGCGGCATTTGCGCAGCAGTGGAGCAGGTCGGCGAAAAATTGAAAGCTTTTTTCCCGTTTCAATCGGATGACACCAATGAGCTGCCGGATGAAATTTCCTACGGAAAGGATCGGTAAATAAAGTACGTACAGCTTCCGACGCTTACAAGCAGAACCATGAACTACAAACTACTTTTCCCGACCTATCGCAATCGCTATCGCTTTGTGCAGCAAACCTTACAACGGTTTGGGCCATTCGAGCAGGGGCTGAGTCTTGGTTCGGGTGAAGGCGATTATGATGCCATGATTGCTACGCACTGTCGGCGCTTGGTCGCCTGCGATATAAATGCAGCGGATGTGGCTTTCGCCAAAACATTAAACCAGAAGGTGGAAAACCTTGATTATCAGGTAGAAAATGCATTGGAATTAAGTTTTGCCGACCATACTTTTCAAATGTTGGTTTCGGTGGAGGTGATTGAGCACGTAGGGCATCCTGAACAAATGGTGCGGGAAATGGCGCGCGTGTTGGCACCTGGTGGTATTGGCATTATCACTTTTCCGTCGAAAGATTTTCCGTTTACCTACGACCCCGTCAATCGGCTCAACGGTGGCGAGCGCCGCATGGCACAAGGAGCTTACGCCTTCGGGCATGAATATCTCATCTCGCCGGCTGATTTTCGTCAGTGGCTCCGAACATATAATCTTGCTATTTTGCAAGAGCGAAACCTGAGCGGTTATTTAGTTGGGCTATTAGAAATGTACTGGACAGGCTGGATTCAGCGCTTGTTCAAAGCCAATGCTGGCAATGTGTCGGGGCAAGAAAAAGTGCGCAAAGCAGCTCTGCGCCCCACGAACAAAGCGCCCTGGCTGGTTGTCATTACCGATAGTATCCTTGCGCTCGACCGCTTGTGGTTTGGCAAATCTCGCTATGCGGTGGGCAAGGGGTTTGTAGTAGAAAAAATTGCTGCCGAGCGTGGAGATGGAAAGGCGGGGTTGCATGGGGAATAGGGTGATAGGAAGAACCATGCAACCCTGAAACCATGAAACCATGAAACCATGAAACCATGCAACCATGCAACCATGCAACCATGCAACCATGAATCCATGCAACCATGAATCCATGCAACCATGAAATAAATTGCAGTTAAAAAATAACAACTTCAGATAATGAACGGAAAACTCCAACTCCTGGACAAAAAAATGGCTGAAGCGCGGCTGGGCGGCGGTCAGAAACGCATTGATGCGCAACACCAAAAAGGCAAGCTCACAGCCCGCGAGCGTATTCATTTTCTGCTCGACCCTGGCACTTTTGAAGAAATTGGTATGCTCGTAACGCATCGCAGCACGGATTTCGGATTAGACAAACAGCTCATCCCTGGTGATGGTGTAGTGACGGGCTACGGCACTATTCAGGGGCGGTTGGTGTATGTTTTTGCCCAGGATTTTACGGTGTTTGGCGGTGCCTTATCGGAAACCCACGCTGAGAAAATTTGTAAAATCATGGATATGGCCATGAAAAATGGTGCTCCGGTCATTGGACTGAACGACTCCGGCGGCGCACGCATTCAGGAAGGGGTAAGCTCATTGGGCGGCTACGCCGATATTTTTTATCGCAATGTAATGGCATCGGGCGTAGTGCCGCAAATTTCGGCTATCATGGGCCCTTGCGCGGGCGGTGCGGTGTATTCGCCTGCCATGACCGATTTTATTGTCATGGTAGAAAATACTTCCTATATGTTTGTGACGGGCCCCAACGTGGTAAAAACTGTGACCAATGAAGAAGTAACTTCCGAAGAATTGGGCGGTGCCATGACGCACGCCAGCAAATCTGGGGTGACGCACCTTGTGGCTGCCAATGATTTGGACTGCATCGAGCAAGTAAAAAAACTACTCAGCTACCTGCCGCAAAACTGTGAAGAAACCGCGCCGCGCCTGCCTTACAAAATTGCTGAGGAGACCCGCCCCGAACTGCTGACCATCATCCCGGAAGATGCCCAACAGCCCTACGATATGCGCGAGGTGATTGGAGGCATTGTAGATACTGATTCTTTCTACGAAATTCAGAAAGACTACGCCGAAAACATCGTGGTGGGGTTTGCCCGCATTGCCGGCCGCAGCATTGGCATCGTTGGCAATCAACCGATGAACCTGGCGGGCGTACTCGACGTCAACAGCTCGGTGAAAGGCGCTCGTTTTGTACGTTTTTGCGACAGCTTCAACACACCGCTGTTAGTGCTGGTGGACGTGCCCGGCTTTTTGCCCGGTACGGACCAAGAGTGGAATGCCATTATTACCAATGGTTCTAAGCTGCTGTACGCTTTCAGCGAGGCCACTGTGCCGCGCGTGACCGTCATCACCCGCAAGGCTTATGGCGGCGCGTATGATGTGATGAATTCCAAACACATTGGTGCGGATATGAATTTTGCCTGGCCTACGGCCGAAATTGCAGTGATGGGGGCCAAAGGCGCTTCTGAAATCATTTTCCGCAAGGAGATACAAGCTGCTTCTGATCCCGAAGCCATGCTCGCGGAAAAGGAAAAGGATTACAAGGAAAAATTTGCCAATCCGTACCGGGCTGCCAGTCGAGGCTTTATTGACGAGGTCATTCATCCAGCCGAAACTCGGCGCAAACTCATCAAGGCCTTTGCCATGCTGGAAAATAAAGTAGCGCATCTGCCGCGCAAAAAACACGGCAATATTCCTTTGTAAAAGCAAAAAAAGACCAAAATCTGGCTGGGAAACTTGCCTTGTCGAATTTTTTTTCTTAACTTGTTTTCCAATAATATGCAACTATTGCTCCCGTCCGTTGGGGGGTATTGGGCGCTGATGATTAAGAAAACGACGATTTCGACACTTATCATACTGGTCTTTCTTCGCAAAACTGCCTGAGGAAAGACTTTTTTATTGTTAAAAGCATGTTTAAATTTTATCCTTTGGTCTGCAAATTATCTATGAAACCTCACTTTGCCTTTTTCTCGCTCCGTAGCGCTGCTATGCAGTTCAAAAAATGCTTCGTGAGAACCCAAATTTGACCATTTTCGACTTCGAAAACGAAGTTTAAACATATTCTAAGATATTTCGGACTTTTAAAGCCGATTGACGACATCCAAAAGCCAGGTAGCATGATTCAGGTTTTCATCACGGGTGGTACTTTCGATAAAGACTACAACTACATCACCGGAAAATTGTATTTCAAAGATACGCACCTGCCGGAAATGTTTGATCGAGGGCGCTGCACCCAGCCCATAGACATCAAAACCCTGATGATGATAGACAGCTTAGAAATGACCGAAGCCGATCGCGCTATCATTGTGCATAATTGTCGCCGGGCCAAAGCGAATCGCGTGCTCATCACGCATGGCACCGACACAATGGTGGAGACCGCTCGCTACATCGCCGCCGCAGAGCTAACCGACAAAACCATTGTACTGACAGGCGCCATGATTCCTTATGCCTTCGGCAATTCTTCCGACGGGTTTTTCAACCTCGGCAGCGCGCTGGCTTTTGTACAAACCTTGCCCGCTGGCGTATATGTGGTGATGAATGGTCGCTATTTCGACTGGCATAATGTGCAGAAAAATACGAAAACGGGCAATTTTGAAGTAATGACTGGATGAAAGCAGGCGTAATTTATTGATTTTCAATAAAATAGGGGAATAGGGGAATGGGATAAATAGGGGAATGGGGGGAATAGGGTTTAAAAGTTGAGAAGTTGAAGGGTTGAGACCATATCTAACTTCTATCGTCTTAAAATCTGGCATCTAAAAATCTGGTATCTATCGTTTATCGGCTATTCTCTAAAATCCGCCTATCGGTTTTATATAATCGGAAAAATGAACTGTGTTAAAAAACAAGCAGGAGCAGCACTATAAAATAGTATCATTATGCTGGAATGGATTGGACTTTTATTCGAACTATTGTTTCTGAGCGCCGGTATTTATCTGTATTTGTTTGCCATCGGCAAAATTAGTACTTCAAATCCGGTAGCACGCCAGCGAATGGAAGACCTGCGCGCGCGCCACGGCTGGTGGATACGCCTTGCAGCATTGGCGCTCACGGCCATTATGTTGGTCAATGTAGTGCTACATCTTCGGCAATTGATGGCTTGAAATTCGAAAATCAGTCGTATCTTTCTGCTGTCGTTACCTGTATTGAATCTACCTTACTCCCCTGTTATCGTGCCGTTTACGAAAAGGCAGTACTTTGTCTTGCAAGGGCTAACTTCCAAAGCGCTTTATAAATTAATTTTGCTAATATTGCAGCATAATAAAAAAAATCACAACGATCCAATATGAAAAGGATATACCCACTCATTTATTGCGCCGTGCTATGCAGCTTCTGTATGGGCTGGAGCCAAAATCAGGCGGATTTTTACGACAGCAAGACCATTCAGGAAGTGTCGGTCCGCTTTGAACAACCCAACTGGCGCGATATGCTCGACTCACTGCGCTTCAACGGCGACGGTACGCTGCCCGGTGTAGTCACCCTCAATGGCAACAAATACGAGAACGCCCGTATCCGCTATCGCAATGCCCGCGCTTTCCAGATTGGCGGCAAGCACAACAGCCTGCACATACAACTACCCGAAGGGAAAACCTACCAGGGGTACGCCACCATTGAGCTGTCGAATGCACTGCGCGACCCCAGCATGGTGCGCGAGGTATTGGCTTACGAAATTGCCCGCAGCTACATGCCTGCACCCAAAGCCAACTATGCCAAAGTGATGATCAACGGTAGTTATTACGGCTTTTTTGTTAATATAGAGCCAATCGGCGAAACCTTCTTGCAACGGCATTTTGGCAATAGCGATGGCGAATTGTATCAGGCCGAAACATCCACCCGCCAGCCGCTGCCCGCGGGCTGCAATGCTAAGGCCTTTGCCTCATTACAATACGATGGCAACGAAGCCTGCTACACGTATGCTTTTGATCGCAAAAATACCCGCGACTGGAGCAGCTTGGTGCGCCTGACCCGCGCACTCAATGAAGAGCCGGAAAGCGTAGAGCGTACCTTGCACATTGACCGGACGCTGTGGATGCTGGCTTTCAACAATGTATTGGTCAATCTCAACAGCTATTCGGGGCATCCCAGCTCCAATTATTTTTTGTACAAAAATACCGACGGGCAGTTCACGCCTATCCTCGGCGATTTGAACTTCGCTTTTGGCAGCTATAAAAACACGGATGGTTCTTCCGACCTCGATTTGCAAGGCCTCATTGCCCTCGATCCGTTATTGCACATCAATAACCCGGAACGGCCGCTTATCAGCAATTTGCTAAAAGACGAACTACACCGCAAGCGCTACTTAGCGCACGTGCGCACTATTCTGCAAGACCATTTTGCCAAAGGACAATACGAAAAACGCGCCCGTGAATTGCAAGACCTGATTCGCAAAATCTGGGTAGAAGACCCCAACAAAGAGTACAATCTTGTGGACTTTTCGCAAAGCATTTCCGCTACCGTGGGGCGCCGTAGCCGCATTCCCGGCATTGCCGAGCTGATGAAACCCCGCGCCGAATACCTGCGGCAGCATCCGGATTTGGTCGTTTTGCCACCGGCTATTAGCAATGTGACTGCCCTGCCCCGCGAAAAATATTCACCAGAGCAAGTGACAGACTTTAAAATACAGGCTAAAGTCGGACAATTTGCCCGCAAGGTTTGGTTGTATTATCGCTTTAGCGACAGCGAACCATTCCGCATGATGAGCATGGAAGACGATGGCAACAACCACGACGGAGAGGCCGGCGACGAAGTATTCGGAGCAGTGGTGCAACCGGCCGCAGGCACCCGCGACATCCAGTTTTACATTGTAGCCGAAAACGCTCGATCTATGAGCTACAGCCCCACGCGTTATATGTACGAGCAATACCGCGCCAACCTTGATGAACTGAACAAGTAAGCCGCAGACACGAATTGCAACGAACCTGACAACACACCGAAACCTGACGGAGAAACATTTCTGTCAGGTTTCGTATCTTTCCCGAAAACTTTACGTTCCCTTGGTGTGAGCATTTTTTCAAAAGAGGGAACCAAACTCTACAACATGCGTATTTATACCTTTCTGCTGATAATGACCAGTGCATTAGCTTCGGCTACGGCACAGGAGTTGTATCATATCAATACCATCGCCGAAATCAAAATCCATTTTCAGGAGGCAAATTGGGATACCATTTTGGACTCTCTAAAACGCAACCAACCCGACGAGCGCCTGACTGGCGATGCCACCATCAACGGAAAGAAATACACTGGCGTGGGCGTTCGTTACAAAGGCAATAGCTCCTTCAACAGCACCAGCCGCGAAGGCGAAGCCAAGCTCCCGTTCAATATCAAAATTGACTACACCAACAAAGAGCAGCTCCTGCCCGGCGGCTACGGCACGCTCAAGTTGGCCAATGCTTTCCGCGACCCCAGCATGGTGCGCGAAGTGCTTTCCTACGAAATTGCCCGCAAATATATGCCTGCTTCCCGCGCCAATTTTACCAAAGTATATGTCAACGAGCGCTACCTCGGCCTATACCAGAGTATCGAATCGGTGGACAACCGCTTTCTGACCGAGCACTTTGGCAATAGCGACGGCGTGCTGGTAAAATGCGACCCCGAATGGAGCGTGGAGCAAGCTCCCGATTGCCCTGATTCTGACCAGTCTTCTCTGATGTACATCGGTAAGGATTCGCTCTGCTACATGCGTTTTTACGAACTAAAAGACCAGTACGGCTGGCAAAACTTGATACGTCTGATGCGCACCCTGAATCAACAGCCGGAGCGGATCGAAGCATTGCTCAACGTCAATCAGACCTTGTGGATGCTGGCTTTCAACAATGTGCTGGTCAATCTCGACAGCTACACCGGTATGCTTTCGCACAATTATTATTTGTACGAAGACACCGCAGGCGTATATCATCCTATTATCTGGGATTTAAATATGTCTTTTGGCGGTTTTCGACGGCTTTCGGCAGGTGGGCAGCTTTCGCTCGAAGACATGCAAACGCTCAGTCCATTTGTACATTACAAAGATAACAACCTGCGCCGCCCGCTTATTACGAAGCTGTTAGCCAATGATTTATATCGAAAAATTTACCTTGCGCATATACGCACATTGTTGGATGAAAACTTCACCAACGGCGATTATCTAAAACGCGCCAAAGCATTGCAGGCACTTATTGACAAAGAAGTACAGCAAGACCCGCACAAACTCTACAGTTACGAAGCTTTTCACCAAAACCTCAGCGCCACTGCGGACGCCAACGGGCAGCCCATTGTCGGTATTGCAGAATTGATGGAAAAACGCGCCGAATACTTACTTTCGCACCCGGTTTTTCAGAAAGGAGCGCCTGTGGTCAGCGCTGTTCAACACAAAGTGGACGGCACGCAACTACTCGTCACGGCAGATGTGACTGATACCCAACAATGCTGGCTATTTTATCGTAATAATGTAGGCGGGCATTTTGCGCCGGTCAAAATGTACGACAACGGCTCCAATGGTGACGCGGTAGCTGCCGACGGGCGTTGGTCGGTACAATTGCCTTACCAAAAGGACGCTCACTACTATATTGTAGCCGAGGGCGAGCGGGTAGCGCGGCTTTCGCCGAACCGGGCCGCACAGGAGTTTTATCGAGTCAATAATAGCACGGCCGCTGCTGGCCGAAAAGCGAAATGACCAACCCCGAAAGCAGGGAAAGCAACCCTTGTGCTTGCTGGCAATCAAAAATCCAATGATGAATCATTATCGTTACCGTTTTTTTTTACAACCGAAATACTTCGAGTTGTTATTGGCCATGTTGTACGAACTGCCGTTTGAAGCCTATGAGGAAAACGCGGAGTGGCTCGATGCCTATTTGCCTGAAAATCAATACGATGAAACGATAGCGCACACGCTTGAACAACTACAAGAACACCTGCCTTTTCGCTACGAGCGCGAAGAAATTGCTTACCGCAACTGGAACACCGAGTGGGAGGCCAACTTCCGGCCCGTGCAAGTAGAAAACTTCTGCGGGGTGCGCGCTGACTTTCATCCGCCGATGCCTGAGGTACGCCACGAACTGATCATCAATCCGAAAATGGCCTTTGGCACCGGCCACCACGAAACCACCTGGATGATGCTGAAAATGATGCAGACGCTGCCTTTGGCGGGGGCTAAAGTGCTCGATTATGGCTGCGGAACCGGTATTTTGGCCATTTTGGCAGCGCGCCTGGGTGCCTCCATCATTGATGCAGTAGATATTGAAGCGGAAGCTTATCACAATACTTTAGAAAACAGCCAGATAAATAATGTAGATAACATTCAAGTGTTGCATGGAACGCTTGATAATGTGCTTGACTCCGGTTACAACATTATTTTAGCCAATATTAATCGCAATGTTATTCTGGATTCTATGGCGGCTTTACACACCAAATTGCTGCGCAACGGCGTTTTGCTCATTTCGGGTATTTTACAAACCGACATACCAATTATTGTGCAACATGCGGACAATTTTCGTTTTACGATAGATGAAAAGCTGCAAAAAGGCAACTGGGCCTGCCTCAAATTGTTAAAATAAGAACGAATACTTATTATAACCGCCTTTTTGAACGTTTACAAATCGAGAAAATGTATTGTTAAAAAATGCAATGCCCAGACGAGCCTATATACATTGGAGGCTGTGGCTCGTTTGTGGCTGGCTGTAATGGCAAACAAAAGAAACAAAAACATGAGAAAGCTATACCTTTTGCTGGGCATAGCCTTGCTGACCGCAGGCTCGTTAGAGGCGCAGCGGCTGGAAAAATTTCCGGAAGAGCGTGCCGCTTTTTACGCCGAATTGGGCAATTACATGACTGCCAGCAAGCAGAAAAACATGGAAGACCTGTATAAGGAATTTGAGAAAAATCTCAAAAGCGGGTTGTTTTCTGAAGAAGAATTTCAACAGATACAAAAGACCAGCAATACCATGTTGCATTATCGCATGACGGCCAGTCCTTATTTTCAGGATTACCTGCAGGCGCTCATGTCTGTGAAAAAAACCGCCGATCCGGAGGCTACTTTTCAAGGCTGGCATGCCATACTCGATACCATGTTGGCGGATATTGAAAACCAACGGCTCAATCCCTTTTTAGAATTCATACGCTTTTCGAGGCACTTTTTTGAACAGCGAACGCTACGGGCCTCAGACTTGGGCAGCAACTGGTACGCGCTGACCGACCAATACGAATGGCGTTATCAGAATAAGCTACCGTCGTTGTTTTTTCCAAAATTGGACCTCATGGCCGGGCATCGGCAAGACTCGATTTTCATTTATGAAACTGCTGGCGAATATTTTCCGGTGGCCCAAATCTGGCAGGGCAAAGGCGGCAAGGTGACCTGGGCGCGCTTAGCCGATATGGACGAGGTGTATGCCGTGCTGGGCGAGTACCAAATTGAGACCAAAAAAAGCCTTTATGAAGTAAAAGACGCCAAATTGCACTATCCGCAATTCTTTGGCAACCGCCTTGTGCCGGGCACTTTCAGCGATAAGTTGGTCTTTGGCAATGACGCTACCTCCGGCTCCTATCCGCGCTTCGAATCCAATGAAAATCGGCTGACACTCAACGATATAGGTAAAGGTATTCAATACATTGGCGGCTTTCGACTGCACGGCAGTACGGTGTATGGCTATGGCTCTAAAAGTAATAAGGCCGAAGTTCGGGTCAATGACGAAAAGACGCGTATTTCCTTCCGCGGCGCGGCGGAGTTATTTACCATTAGGCGCGGTGAGCTTATCGTAGCCGACCGGGTGGAAACAGTCATGTACTTTGGGCAAGATTCGATTTACCATCCTTCGGTTAATATTCGATACAAAATTGACAAAAACGAAGTGCAACTCTCGCGTGGGCAGCGCGGCAGCGACCGCAATCCCTTCTTTAGCTCGGTGCACCAGCTCAATATTGATTCAGAAGACATTACCGCCTATCTCGATGGCGACTCCATTGTGGTGGGCAAGCGCGTGCTCAAGCCTTTGTACAAGGGCGAAGTGAATTTCGAGTCTTTGCATTACTTCAATCAGGGTGACTATCAGCGCATTCAGAATATAGCTACCGCCAATCCCATTGCCATTATGAAAGCTACGGCCGAGCGCGAGCGCACCAATGTGATTGACGCTGATTTGCTGGCCAAGCGCATCAATGCTCGCTTTACCGTGGACAATATCCAGGGCTTGCTCTACGATCTGGTGGCTAAGGGCTTTGTTGGCTACGACAGCGAAAAACAGCTTGTAGAAATTAAAAACAAGGTCTTTCATTATGCCGATGCCGACCAGAAAAAAGTGGACTATGATTTACTGAAAATTCGTTCGAATACCGATGAAACCAACGCTATTATCAATCTGAATGACAACGCTATGCTCATCAATGGCGTGCCGCGTGTGGAGTTCAGTCTTAGGCAAAAGGTGGGCTTGTTGCCTACTGGCAATCAAATCGTGCTGCGCCCCAATCGGAATATGGACTTTGACGGGCGGCTCTTCGCAGGCTACAGCACGCTGACGGGCAAGGATTTTCATTTTGATTACGAAAAGTTTCAAATTAAATTAGATTCGGTGCGCTATTTCGATCTTTTTGTGCCTACCGACCAGAAAGACGACCGAGGCGAACCCATCGCTTACGGGCTGGCTTCTCGCATCGAGCACCTAAGCGGCGTTTTGCTCATTGATGCACCGCGCAATAAGTCGGGCCGTGAAGACATTCCGACTTTTCCTTCTTTGCAAACCAATAGCGATGCCTATGTTTTTTACGATATTGACAGCACTCAGGCGGCCATTTATCCTCGTGATTCTTTCTATTTTCGCGTGGCGCCCTTCAGTTTCAATCAGTTAGATGAATTTCAAGCCAAAGATATTCAATTCAAGGGTGAGTTGCACTCGGCGGATATTTTCCCTGATTTCAAGGAAACCTTGCGTTTGCAAAACGACGATTTTTCGCTTGGTTTTATTAGCAAAACCCCAAAGGAAGGCTATCCGGTGTATCAGGGCAAGGGTGTCTATACGGGCAATGTTAACTTGAGTAACAAAGGCTTACAAGGCGAAGGCAACCTGCGTTATCTTGGGGCTTCTATTGATGCCAGAGGCATTGCTTTCCGCCCGGAGGATATGTCGGCCCGCGCCGATCAATTTAATCTCGACGAAGACCGAACCTCCGAAGTGCAGACGCCCCGGGTACGCGGCGTGGACGTGAGCATTGACTGGCGACCCTATCAAGATAGTATGTACATCCGCTCGGAAACCGCGCCGTTCAAGCTTTTCAACAAGGACAATCACACTCTTAACGGCACGCTGGTGCTTACGCCGGGCGGCTTGAAAGGTAAAGGTACGCTCGACTGGGACGAGGCCAATATGACCTCCAATCTGTTTGCTTTTGGTGCTTTTTCGGCGAAAGCCGATACGACCGATTTGAAAATCAAGGCACTCAACGCGGCTGACTTGGCGCTGAAAACCTCCAATGTGCAGGGCGACGTGGACTTCGACCGAGAGGTGGGTAATTTTAAGGCCAACGACGAATTTTTGGTTACTACACTTCCGTACAATCAGTACGAGACGTCTATGAACGAATTCTCTTGGGACATGAAGGCGGAGCGCATCACTTTCAAATCGGAGGAGAACCGCTTAGGGCGCTTTCTGTCCATTCACCCCGATCAGGACTCTTTGCGATTTCAAGGCGCTAATGCATCTTATGATTTGAAAACCAGTGAATTACAAATAAGCGGTGTACCTAATATCATTGCAGCTGATGCTTTTATTTATCCCGATTCCGGCTACGTCGAAATCCAGTCGGGCGGCATTATGACGACGCTCGAAAACGCCCGTATTGTGTGCGATACCGTCAATCAGAACCATGTAATCAACCGGGCAACGGTCAACATTCAGGGGCGGAAGTTTTATCGAGCCAGCGGCTTTTATGAGTACAACATCGGCAACCGGGAGCAAGAAATTGAATTTCAGGAAATTACCGGACAGCCGATAGGCAAGGGGAGCTATCGCAACCGACCTTCCGTGACCCGCGCCGTGGGCGAGGTGCGCGCCGAGTCTGGCTTTTATATTGACCACAAAACCGAGTTTTACGGTACCATCAGCTTGAGTGCAGAAACGAAAAACCTGAAGTTTGACGGCTTTGCCCGTATCAATGCTGAAAAATTGCCGAACAAATACTGGTTCACCGTGAGCAGTGAAGGCGATAAGAAAGACCTCGCCATTCGCTACAATACGCCCAAAAGTGCCGACGGCGAGCCATTGGAGACGGGGTTGTACCTGAGCAAAGAGACCGCCCGCATCTATCCACGCGTGATGACGCCGCTGCTATTTCGCAAAGATCGTCCGATTTTTCCGGCCAAAGGCGTATTCAAATATATTGAAAATAATGATCAGTTCCTCTTTGGCGATTCGAGCAAGGTGCTGACCAATGCGATGCGCGGCAACCAGTTTGTTTTCAAAAACCGCGACGGCAGCGTGGAGGCTGAGGGGCGTTTCAATCTTGGTTCGGGGCTAAAATACGTGACCATAGACGCGGCCGGCATTGCCAAGACGGCTTTTCCGCCGATAGTAGAAAACCCCGAATTAGTGAGCGATACGGCTTCGCTAATTGCGCCCATGCGCGACGAGACGCCGGAGATGCCGCTTACCGCCGAGCTGATGCTGGGCGTGCAGTTTAAATTGCCTGACCAATTGCTCAAGATTTTGTATAACGACATCACTTCCAGTTTTGACGCTTCTATCGTGACGTATCTGACCGATGTGAATTTTTACAAAAAAGCCGCTTCAGAGATTTTTCCGAATAACACAGAAGTGGAAACCGCCATTATCGGCATGAGTTCGGGCTATCTTGATATTCCCAAAAAGCACAATCCCTACACTTTTGTGTTTAGCCGAGCCAAAATGAAGTGGAACTCCGAGTACCAGTCGTTCCTGACTACTGACCCCAAAATAGGCATTACCAGCATCAATGGCGAGCCGATTCACAAAATGCTCACTTGCTACATCGAGTGCCGAATGCCGAGCAATGAAGATGACCGGCTTTATATTTATATCAAAACCAGCAGCGAATTAATTTACTTCTTTGGCTACCGGCAAGGGATTCTGAGTGTCACCTCTAACAATGCTTCCTTTATGGATGCCCTCAATGCCATTAAAGCCAAGGATTTAGTATTCAAAATGCCCGACGGCGAGACCTACGAAATTCAGCCCGTGGAGTTGAGCGATGCGCAGTTGTTCTTGCGTCGGATGCAGGCTGCGGGTAAGTGATGAATAGGGGAATGGGATGAGAGGTTTAAAGGTTGATGGGGCGAATAGGGGAATGGGGTTTAGATAATTTTAAAGGTTGAGAAGTTGAAGGGTTGAGAGCGCATCTAAAAATCTACCGTGAATGGCATTATAAATTTTGTGATTTTTCGGATAATAAGCGGTTCCTGCATTAGCGCTTTTTCACTATTTTAAAAATGCGCTTTCCGCTAATACCTGATGTAGCAAAAAAAGCTATCTTTGCGGCGCTTTTGCAAAACCATA
Source organism: uncultured Saprospiraceae bacterium (assembly GCA_937872385.1). GTDB lineage: Bacteria > Bacteroidota > Bacteroidia > Chitinophagales > Saprospiraceae > JADJNW01. Next base: position 5,826 of record CALMSO010000068.1, on the reverse strand, counting down.
TATTTCAATAATAGCTATTCATGGGACTCAAAGCAGGTATTGTTGGTTTGCCCAACGTCGGAAAATCTACCTTATTTAATGCGCTGACCTCGGCCAAAGCCTTAGCCGCCAATTATCCTTTCGCTACCAAAGAGCCGAATCTTGGTGTAATTACGGTACCGGATGCACGCCTCGACCGACTCGCCGAGTTAGTCAATCCGCAGAAGGTGCTGCCTACTACGGTAGAAATCGTGGACATTGCAGGCCTCATCAAAGGTGCCAGCAAGGGCGAAGGGCTTGGCAACCAGTTCTTAGCCAACATCCGCGAAGTGGACGCCATCGTACACGTAGTGCGTTGTTTTGAAGATGACAATGTGATTCATGTGGACGGCAGCGTGGATCCCGTGCGCGACAAGGAAATTATTGATATAGAGCTGATTCTCAAGGACATGGAAACCGTAGAAAAGCGCCTCGACAAGCTCCGGCGCTCCGCCAAAAGCGGCAACAAAGACGATGTACGCAACCTTGATACCGCCGAGCGCTTGCTCAAACACCTCGAAAGCGAACAGCCCGCCCGCTCTTTCACTTTGCGCGAAGACGAGCAGCCTTTTTATGAAGACTTGTTTTTGCTTACTGGCAAGCCGATTCTATACGTTTGCAATGTGGATGAAGGATCGGTGAGCACCGGCAATGCTTTTTCTGAAGCTTTTAAACAGGCAGTAGCCCCGGAAAACGCGGAGGTCATTCTCATCAGCGCCCAGATTGAAGCAGAAATTGCCCAATTGGAAAGCAAAGAAGAGCGCCTCGAATACATCGAAGCGATGGGATTAGATGAACCTGGCGTCAACAAGGTGATTCGGGCTTGTTATAATTTGCTCAATCTTATCACTTACTTCACCGCTGGCGAAAAAGAAGTACGCGCTTGGACAATCCATCGGGGCGACAAAGCACCGGCTGCAGCCGGAGTGATTCACAGCGATTTTGAAAAAGGTTTTATTCGAGCAGAAGTAATTAAATATGCCGATTTTGTGCAATATGGCTCGGAGGCAGCCGTCAAGGAAGTTGGTAAAATGAGCGTGGAAGGCAAGGAATATGTAGTATCCGATGGTGATGTCATGCACTTCCGGTTTAATGTGTAATGTTATTTTAGATGCAGTTCGCGGTTTGCTATTCGCGATTCGTAATTCGCTATTCGCAGTTCGTAATTCGCAGTTCGCTATTCGTAATTCGCTATTCGCTATTCGCTATTCGCTATTCGCTGTTCGTAATTCGTAATTCGTAATTCGTAATTCGCAGTTCGTAATTCGTAATTCGCTATTCGCTATTCGTAATTCGCAGTTCGTAATTCGCAGTTCGTAATTCGTAATTCGCTATTCGCAGTTCGTAATTCGTAATTCGCGGTTCTTAATTCGTAACTTGTAAATGAGCCACCGATATTTCATCCTATACAAGCCTTATGGCTACCTGAGCCAGTTTACCAAAGAGGTGGCCGACCATCTTACGCTGGCAGATTTGGGAAAATTTCCGAAAGATGCTTACCCCGTAGGACGACTCGATAAGGACAGCGAGGGCTTACTTATTGTAACCAACGATACTACACTGAATCATACGCTGCTCAATCCTAAATTCCAGCACCACCGCACCTACCTCGCCCAGGTGGAGGGCATACCTGACAAGGCAGCTTTGCAACAACTGCGCAAAGGCATGAACATCAAAGTGGATGGTAAAATCTACCACACGCTACCCGCCGAGGTACGTCTGCTTCCTACTCCTCCCGAACTGCCTGAGCGCAACCCACCGATTCGTTTCCGAAAGGAAATACCCGATAGCTGGTTAGAAATAACACTCTACGAAGGCAAAAATCGGCAGGTGCGTAAAATGTGTGCGGGTGTGGGGTTTCCTGTGTTGCGATTGGTGCGTATTAAAATCGAAAAATTAGAATTGCGGGATTTAAAATCCGGGCAAATACTGGAACTACCTCGAATGCAAGTATATAAATTACTGGGAATGAGTTGATTGTCCTTTTTTCTTATCTTGCTGATATGCTCCAGAAGTAACGCGCTCCAACCATTCTTCATTGGTGAGGTACCATTCGGCGGTGCGCCGGAGGCCCTCCTGTGGAGCAACCGTGGGTTCCCAACCGAGGGCATTTTTCAGTTTGGTGGCATCAATCGCGTAGCGGCGGTCGTGCCCTGGGCGGTCTTGCACAAAACGAATCAATTGGCGCGCGCTGCCGCTCGGGTTGCCCAATAGCTCGTCCATGATGTCGCACAGTTGCTCTACCAGTACGATGTTGCGCATTTCATTATTGCCACCAATATTATAGGTTTCGCCAATAGTACCTTGATGGAAAATTAAGTCAATGGCCGCCGCATGATCACCCACCCATAGCCAGTCGCGGGTGTTTTGGCCGTCGCCATACACAGGTAATGGCAACTCGTTTTTGATGTTGTGAATCATTAATGGAATGAGCTTTTCCGGAAACTGGCAGGGGCCATAGTTATTAGAACAATTGGACAACACCACCGGCAGCCCGTAGGTATGATAATAAGCCCGCACTAAGTGGTCGGAGCCAGCCTTGGAGGCGGAGTAAGGCGAGCGCGGGTCGTAGGGAGTGCTTTCTGTGAAATAACCCGTTTCGCCCAAGGAGCCATACACCTCGTCGGTAGAAATATGATAGAATCGCTTGTCGGTAGTGTGCTGCCAAACATTGCGCGCTACATTGAGCAGGCACAGCGTGCCGATAATATTAGTTTCGACGAAGCTCAGCGGATGACTAATCGAACGATCTACGTGCGACTCAGCAGCGAGATGAATCACACCGTCCGGGTGCCAAGTACCGAAAACCTGCTCCACCAGCGCTTGGTCCCGGATGTCGCCTTTTACAAAAACGTAGTTGGGCGCGTCCTGCACATCGCGGAGATTATCAAGATTGCCAGCGTAAGTCAACAAGTCGAGATTCACGATGCGATAGTTCGGGTATTTGCGCACCAACAGGCGCACAAGGTGCGAGCCAATGAAACCTGCACCGCCGGTGACGAGAATGCTTTTACTGAAGTGCATCTTTGTTGAATTTGTGGTTTTGTAAATTGTTAAATGCGCTCTCGCTCAATTGGGCAGGTCATGCAGTGTGAGCCGCCGCGCGCCCGTGAAAGCTCATTCGACGGGATCGTTATAATCGTATTTTCCAGATGATGCGGATTGATTTTACCTTCTTTAAAAGCGCGCAAAAAATCGTATGCGTGCAAAATAGAGTATCCCGCTGCTTGGAATGCTTCCTCTGTTTTCACATTCCGATCGTAAGTAATGGCTACGCCAGGTTTGATGGCTACTAAATTGCAACCGTCCGTCCATTGTTCGCGCTCTTGGTAAGGCGATTCGCCGTTGCCGCTCAGAATAAAACGCATGGCTGGATTGATTTCTGCGCGCATGAACTCCTGGATTGAGTGATAAAATCCGGGCTTGCCTGATTGTCGGAATACCTCTACATTGGAGCCCAGCCCATCCAAGACAATAGGCTTAAAAGCTACAATATGATTGTGATGAATTTGTGTAAAAATCGTATCAATGTGCATATAGGAGCGGTCGTTCGGAATATTAATTTGTACCACGTTTTGCACTACATTTTTTTCAAACAGCACGTCGCGCAGGGAGCGAATGGCGTGAGCGGTGGTGCGCTCGCTACAACCAATGAGTAAATAATTTTCGTTAATAATCATCATATCACCTCCTTCAATGGAAATCATTTCACCGCGCCGGGAGGGTGGAAATTCATTTACTTTATTCATATTAATTACCTTGCCCTGCTCGCGCAATTCGCTGAAAATCGGGTGCGCCCAACAGATAAAGCGCGTGAGAAAATTTTCGCGGAAGCGGGCCTCCTTGGCAGCTTTGGTTACTACCACATGGTCATTGACGGTCACGGCGATGTCGCGGGTAAAAATAAAATTAGGAATGGGATCGAACAGGACATGATCCTTCTCGGCAAAATAACCGCTGATAAGCACCTCGGCCAAGCGCTCGTCATCGAGGTCGAGCAGCATATCTTCGTAGCTGGTGGGCAGTTCTTCATAATCCACAATCAAATGAAGCATTTCCTTGCGGCTGTCGTCGCCCGATTGGAGCGCCTCTACCAGCAGATTGCGCGTCTCCAACACCTGCTCGTCGCCCAGAAAAGCCTTCAGCACATCGGTAAAAACATCGTGCTCGGCTTGCATTTGCGGCAGATATACAATGTCGTCGAAAAGTAATTCTTCGGCTTCTTTGGGCGAAATGCGCGCAATGCCCTCATCGGGTCGGTGCACAATGACGCGCCTGAGCGGCCCGATTTCGGAAGAGACGTGTACGTTGGAATTTGGCATAAGGCTTTATTTTTTAATATGGTGAATGTGGCTTTTATATAATTAATGCTAAATAAGTACCATGATGTTTTAGATAATAGATAATAGACGATAGATTTTAGATGCGCTCTCAACCCCTCAACCTTCTCAACCTATTTCCCCCATCCCCCTATTTTCCCTATTCCCCTAAGCGAAAAGGCTTTCAAACAATCAATTTTTCTACCTCGTAAATAGAATTAATCTTGCCAGCAAAGATGCAATAAAACGGCGGATTTTCATGCAGTTTGGAAATTTCCGTCGGGCGGCCATCGTCAATATAATTCGCTTTTAGCTTGGATTTGATTGTGTAAAGCGAGGAAAAATATTGAAAATCAACACTTTCGGCGAAGTACTGCCGCATTTGCGCTAACATTTTGCGGTGGTTAGAAATCGGCTGTGCCGGGCAGGTATTACAATTGTCCGTAAAATCCGGACGGCAAGCGGGATAGGCTTGTTGGCAATCGAAAGTAGGCAGATTGTCGTACGATACCTTATGATGCGTGTAAGCCACCGACGACAGCGACAACAGACCCGACAGCCCATAAGGCATCAGCGAACCAAAGGGACCGTCCATAACCGTCAGCCCGATGTTTTGTACCTGCGGTGAAGTGACAAAGGCAATCTCGGAAATTTCGTGCATCAGAGGGATGTCGGGCACGCCAAACAACTGATTGACGGCGTTGCTGCCGGCGTACGTAGCATTGATGACCTGCGCGCAGCTAAGCACGGTTGCAGCAGTATTGCCAAGTGAAGTAAAGTGTACTTCCCAGTTGCGTCCGTTGGGTTGCGCCGCATAGATTTGGGCGGAGGTAAATAGCGAAATATTTTTTTCTTCGTCTAATTTTTTTCTATAATAAGCTGCAATAAGAAAGGGGTCGAACGAATACTCGGTAGTAGCGTATAATGCTTCAATACGGTTGAAATTGAACAGCGGATGCGCTTGCACGCGCTCGCAACGGATATTGATATAAGCGCAAAAACGCTCAAATTGCTGCCCGTCGGTGAAGGAACCAAATTTATCAATAGCATAATATTTAGCGAAATTGAAATTAATAAATGCTTGATGCTCAGATGTAAAGCGCGCTTTGTTGTCGTCTGACATGAGTGCCGTAGCCACGCTGCGCGGATAGTGGTAGCCGCTGTGTAGCCGCGCTTGATTTACAATGGAGGCTTTTTTCAGCAGTTCGTTTTCTTTTTCTATTAAAGCCACTCGCTGCCCTTGCCTTGCTAAATACAAAGCCGCATACGCCCCAAAAATACCGCCGCCGATAACTAATGTATCATATTGCACTACCGACATGATGTTCCGTTAAGTTTTGTAAATAACGATTGCTAAATGTTTTACTCGTTATTGATGAATCAGGTTCAAATGATTTAATCATTAGGCATAGGTGAAAACGAACCCCAGCGGGGTGATATAATTCTAAAGATATAAGTAAAGCAGTTTAAACCCCAGCGGGGTGATATA
>CALMSO010000067.1 GCA_937872385.1 uncultured Saprospiraceae bacterium | reverse complement strand
GAATGTCTGTTTTGATCTGTGCCAGGTCGGCTGATGTTTCGGTGCCTTGTTGGCAGCTAATGAAAGTCAGCAGGCTAATTGCTAGCACCATAAAAAAAAGATGGAATCTCATGATGAATTTTATTTAGATGAAAAAGAAAATGAAATCAATAGCCGACATAGCCGGTATTTTGCAGTATCTTAGATGTAATGTTTTTGGTTGCTATTATTTTTCGTTCGACAATAAGTAATGGGATATTGTTATTTGTTAGTTTGTAGATATTATTTTTTATTTGTTAATCGGAAAGGTTTAGCATTCTGATAATCAACGATTTATGCTTTTTGCACTAAAAATAACTATGTCCGAATACTTATAGTAATGAGTTAAAGCAGTAGATGAGATTTTGTAAATCTCAGCGCATATTTATGAAATTTAAGCGGAAGATTAGTTGCTATAACCCCCTACCGGACGTCCTATAATTGGTAGGGGGAAATTGTGATTGATTAGCACGCTTGTATTGGTTTGCAACCAATTACACTTAAAAGTAATTATTGCTCGAATAAGAATCAAGCAGTTTTGACCCAGCATTGGGTTTGACTGACCGAAGAATATCTTTGATTGACCGAAGGTTTTTGTAAGCAAAAGCGTATTTTTAATGTTCTGTATGGAACAGACTTTGTGTATGGCAGACACTCCGATTAAAATATTGGTGGTAGAAGATGAGATGCTGATTGCGGCAAAAGTGTCGCTGTACCTGAGCGAACTGGGCTACGAGGTAGCAGGCATATTCGCCAGCGCGGAAGAAACGCTGCATTTTTTGCAAGCCTACTCATCGGATATTGCTTTGGTTGATATTCAACTAAACGGCAGTATGGATGGCATTGCTTTGGCGCGCTTATTGCAAGATAAATACCACCTGCCTGTGGTGTTCCTGACGGCCAGCTTCGACGACGCTACTTTCGCCCGCGCGAAGGAGGTCAAACCCTATGCTTTTCTCTCTAAACCATTGAATAAATTGGACTTACGGCGCGCATTAGAGCTGACAATCAGCCATTTACCTGATGCTAACCAGCAAGAAAAAACGCAGCCACCACCACAGGAAAACTTTGCCTTGCCCGACCGGATTTTTGTGCAGCACGGCGAAAAAAAGGTAAAAATCTTACTGGATACGATTCTTTACATTCAGGCGGAGCGGAACTATTGCCGCATTGTTACCAAAGAAAAGGACTATTTGCTCTCCATGCCGATGAAAAGTCTGGAAGCGGAACTACCACCCGACCAATTTCAGCGCATTCATCGCTCGCATATTGTCAACCTGAAACACGTGGATGAAGTGGACGAACACTCTGTTAGTATAGGCGGAAAAACGCTGCTGCTGAGCAAATCCTATCAACAAGAATTTTTACAAAGAATTAAATCGGTGTAACGTATGAAACCTTCAATAATTTTATTGTTACTTCTGGGCTTCTTTTCACTTGCCGCTCAGCCGGATTCAATCAAAGTAATGCCGCTTGATACCTTATTTACTTTTTTAGAAAAAGAAATAAGTGACATTAATACTTCGCATCGCTATGAAGAAACCTTTCAAATTGCCCATTTTACGCTGAATAAAGCTAAGCAACAAGGTAATCCGGAAAACATTGCCAAAGCACATAATTTAATCGCGTCTTACCATTATTACAGTGTCCGTTCTGAAAATCCTGATTCTACTTATTTTCATGATAAAAAAACGCTGGAATATTTACAAAAAACCAATAATCAGGAAAAAATTGCCAAAGCGCACGATCGGGTAGGCAAGGACCTTGCTGGCATGGGGCGATTTCTGGAGGCAGAGAAACAGCTTTTTGAGGTGGTTCGTATTTATGAAGCTTTAGAGCAGCCTATCAATATTGGAAAAGCTTATGCAAGCCTGAATTATTTATATCGAGAATCGAAAGATTATGAACAAGCGCTGCTGTATGGTGAAAAATCGCTGGAATTATTTGAAGCCAACTATAAAGAAGAAAGCGAACTGATACAACCTTTACTTGGATTAATTTACACGTACCCCAAAGTGGGCAAGCCCGAAATAGCATTGGCAAAAGCACAGCAAGTGGTCGAAATTATCCGGCGTAAATATGGCGCGGAAGACAATATCCACCTGGCGAATGTGCGCGCGTGGCGCGGCGAGGTGTATGTGGCGTTGGAGGATTATGATAAAGCGCTGGAAGATTTCTTTTATTCCTGGAATGTCATCAAGACCATTGTCGAAAAGGAAGAAGAAGCAGACGGCTGGAAAGGCTACATCGGCAATGTGCTGCGGCTGCAAGGCAAATACCGCGAAGCGATTCCCTACATCAAAGATTGCTTGCTGCACCACCAGGAACGGAATATTAAAAATTGGGAATTGGTGGAAAATAATCAATTCTGGCTGGCGGAATGCTACGAAAATATTAATCAGCCGGACTCAGCGCTGTGGTACAAAAGCGCCGGGCAAACTACTCAAAATCAGCGACTTACAGAGGAATTAGCGGCGGTAAAAAGCGAACTTAGAATCAAATACGACAGCGACAAAAAAGAAGCGACGATTAGCAATCAACAAGCCCAAATTCAGCAACAAACGCAAATTCAGCGGCTCAGCTTTGGCGTGGGCGGGCTACTGCTGCTTTTGCTTGGCGGCGGATTTTTTAGCTACCGCAATAATTTGCAAAAAAACAAGCAACTACAAATTTTAAATGAGGATTTAGCCATCACCAACCAGCAACTCGATCAACGTAATGCACAGAACGAACTCTTACTCAAGGAAGTACATCATCGCGTAAAAAATAATTTGGACATCGTTTCCAGTTTGCTCGAATTGCAGTCGAGCCAAACCGAAGATGAGGCAGCGCAATCGGTGATGAAGGAAAGCCAGAGCCGGGTGCGGTCAATGGGCATTTTACATCAGAAATTATTTCGGGGTAATAATCTGGTGGCGATTGAAATGAAAGATTATTTCCAGAACCTGAGTGAAAATCTGCTCGACACATTTAATGCTGCAGAAAAAGTAGAAGTGGACTATGAAATGGATCCCTTGGAATTAGATGTGGACACGGCGCTGCCTATTGGGCTGATTGTCAATGAAGTAATGACTAATGCGCTGAAATATGCCTTCCCGAAAAATAGGAATGGTAAGATTAAGGTAAGCTTACAAGCAAAGGATGAACAACATTTACATCTTTCCATATCAGATAATGGAATTGGTAAACTTGGTAATGAAATAATTAAAGGAAGTGGATTTGGTACGCAGCTTATTACATTGCTGACGCGTCAGTTGAAAGGAACAATGGAAGAAGAAAACTTCAACGGTACGAAAATGTCCTTCCTTCTGAAAAGAGTGGCGTAGTAGTAAATAAGAGCAGTGAATGCAATAAGTAATGAGGGAGTATTGTTAGTTATTTGTGTAATTAATTTTTTTAATGTCCTATGGTGTTTGGATTAGGTATTATTGCGCTTCGCGCCAGGCCCGCAGCCGGTCTCGTACAAAGCCGCCGAGCACTTCCAGCCCCATTTCAAAATAATGGTTATTATTAATCACGATGTCGGCATCATCTTTATATGGTAAAATATAACGCTCGTAAGTAGGCAGCACATGATGTTGGTAGCGGTAGAGCACATCGTCGAGTGGGTAGTTGCGCTCCACCTGGTCGCGGCGGATACGGCGGATGACTTTGAGGTTTTCCTTGGCGTGCAGGTACACTTTCAAGTCGAGCAGGCGATGCACTTTTTTGAAATGTAAGACAAAAATACCTTCTACAATGATAATAGGCGCAGGCTGAAAAACTAATAGCCGTGGCTCCGCTTCAGGATTATTGAAAGTATATTCTTCCCGCGTGACGCGCTCGCCCGCCATCAGCCGCTTGATGTCTCGGATGAATGCTTTTTTATCAATCGAACCTGGTAAATCAAAATTGTGAATGCCTTGCGTATCGGTTTCCTGCTCATGACGGGGTAAGTAATAATCATCTTGTGAAATAACACAGATGTCTTCCTCGTTAAATTTTGAGCGCAACTGCCGAATAAAAGATGTTTTGCCAGAGCCGCTGCCCCCGGTGATGCCAATAATGAATGGTTTCATAGAATGTATCCGATTTCCGGGAGCTAAAGGTAGTAATTTTCTGCTGGAAGATTTTTAACTTTGCCTCTGATAGATGATAGACGATAGATGATAGACGATAGATGATAGAAATTAGATGCGGTCTCAACTCTTAAACTTTTCAACCCTTTAAACCTTCTTTCAACCGAAAAATGTAAAATTTTAAATATAAAACCGCAAAAGTTGTTGCTCAACCCTTCAACTTTTCAACTTTTCAACCCCATTCCCCTATTCCCCTATTCCCCTATAACCCTATAACCCTTTCAACCATTAAACCCTTTCAATCACATGCCATTGCTCATTACCCTTTTCTGTGCTTTGTGTTGCCTGCCTCAGTCCCGTACGCTGCATCATCCCATTCACATTTCCATTAGCGAAATTCATTACAAAAAAGAAACGCGGAGCTTGCAGATCATGCATAAGATTTTCATGGACGACCTCGAAGATCACATCAAGAAATTAGCCTCTTTCCGCGGGCAGGAGGTATATTTACATCTTGGCACAAAGAAAGAAAGCCCCGATGCGGATGCGCACATCGCGCGCTACGTACGCGAACATTTCACCATCAAGCTGAACGGTAAAACGCTGAATGGCAATTACATCGGCAAAGAATACGAAACCGATGCCGTTTGGATTTATGTAGAAATAGAAGAGGTGGTACTGCCGGGCGAATTAGATATTGCTAATAACATTTTGCTTGATTTTTACTCCGACCAATTGAATTTTATTCATTTCAATATTAATGGTCAGAAAAAAAGCCTGCGTTTCCATAGCGGCGAACGGCGGCAACGCATCCGGTTTTGAATGAAATGTTAGACCAAATATAATATAGCAGTGAACGGTGAACTGGATGGATAGTCAAACAATTGTACAACTACGAATACCTCACAACCCATTGAAATTGGTAGGACATCCTAAACCATTATACCCTAACCCCCTATTCTTGCGCCAATTGCTTTAGTTCCTGAAGTTTCATCATACAATCAATGGGCGTCATGCTATTTACATCCAATTGCAAGAGCGCTGCCTTCAACTGCTCAGCGCGCGGGTCGCCAGCCTCGAAGATGCTAAGTTGCATGGGTTCGTTGAGGTTTTTCGTGCGGGCCCGCTTGGCTTTGGGAGTGCCAGTGGCATGACCATTTTCGATTACTTTTTGCTCCAACTGGGTTAGAATTTCGGCGGCGCGCTCCACGATGCTGCGGGGCATACCGGCCATTTTAGCGACGTGAATGCCAAAACTGTGCTGACTCCCGCCGGCCACGAGCTTGCGCAGAAAAATGACCTTTTGCCCCACCTCTTTGGTAGCGATGTTATAATTGCGAATGCGCGGAAAGCGCTCGGCGAGTTCATTAAGTTCGTGATAATGCGTAGCAAAAAGCGTTTTGGGGCGGGCCAATCCATTATTGTGCAAAAATTCGGCGATAGACCAAGCGATAGAAATGCCATCGTAAGTGCTGGTGCCGCGTCCGATTTCGTCGAGCAAGATCAAGCTGCGATCGGAAACATTGTTCATAATGCTGGCTGTTTCGTTCATTTCCACCATAAAAGTGGACTCGCCGGAGGAGATATTGTCGGAAGCGCCCACGCGGGTGAACACCTTGTCCAATAGCCCTAAGCGCGCGGAGGCGGCTGGCACAAAGCAACCCATTTGCGCCATCAGGCAGATGAGGGCAGTTTGGCGCAGCACTGCAGATTTTCCGGACATATTGGGCCCTGTAATCATCAATATTTGCTGATCCTCGCTATCGAGATACACATCATTCGGCACATAGGCTTCGCCGAGTTCGAGTTGTTGCTCAATCACCGGGTGGCGGCCCTGGCGGATGTCAATAATCAGCGAATCGTTGATTTCCGGGCGGCAATACTGATACTTTTCCGCCAGCCGGGCGAAAGCCATCAGGCAATCGAGCCGTGCGATGAGGTGGGCATTATGCTGAATCGGCTGGATATAATCGGAAATGGTGAGCACCAATTGCTCAAACAATTCGGCTTCCAGCGTTAGAATACGCTCTTCGGCTCCGAGAATTTTCGTTTCCAAGCGCTTGAGTTCATCGGTGATGTAGCGCTCGGCATTGGTCAGGGTTTGCTTGCGCGTCCACTCCGGCGGCACCTGATTTTTGTACTTGTTGGTCACTTCGAGGTAATAACCAAACACGGTATTGAACCCGATTTTCAGGCTGGCAATACCGGTGCGCTCTACCTCTTCTTGCTGAATACCCAGCAGGAGGTCTTTGGTGTGGTGTACAATGTTGCGCAGTTCGTCCAATTCCGCATGGAAGCCATCGGCGATGACGCCCCCCTTGTGGAGGTTGACCGGTGCTTCCTCCACGACCTGGCGTTCGATCGTTTCACGCAGTATCTGGCAGGGGTTTAAGCCCTCGGAAGTTTTCATCAGCCAGGGATTACCGCTGTCAAGTAAGCGTTTTTTTACTGGTTCGATAGCATGAAGCGCGCGTTTGAGTTGTACCACTTCACGAGGATTGAGCTTGCCGAGCGGCGCTTTCGAGATGAGGCGTTCGAGGTCGCCCATTTGTCGGATGAATTTTTCCATTTCCAGCGCTATTTCCGGCTGTTGCCGAAAATAGCCCACCATATCGAGGCGCTCTTCGATGGCTTTTTGCGATTTTAAGGGCAGCACCACCCATTTTTTGAGCAGGCGCGCACCCATGGGCGAGACGGTGCAATCCAGTATTTTAATCAATGGCACGCCAGTTTCGTGCGGGCTATGCAGCAGTTCCAGATTGCGAATAGTAAAGCGGTCGAGCCATACGTAGCGGTCGGGCTGAATGCGGCTGATGCTGTTGACGTGGCGCAGGTTCTTGTTTTCGGTGACCGAGAGGTAGTGCAAAATAGCTCCGGCGGCCATTTGCGCCAACATAAATTCCTCTACGCCAAAGCCTTTCAGCGTTTGTACCTCAAAATGTGTGAGCAGTTTTTCGCGGGTATAATCTTCCGTGAAGACCCATTCGTCTATCGGGAAAGTATAAAATTTTTCACCAAACCAGCGCTCGAAATCCTTTCGTCGGTTTTTGGCAAATAGCACCTCCGCCGGCTGAAAGCTTTGCAAGAGTTTATCAATATAGCCCTGCTCGCCTTCGCTGACTAAAAATTCGCCGGTAGAAATGTCCAGAAAAGCAACACCCATCGCATCTTTTTGCCAACAGACTGCCGCCAGATAGTTATTGGTCTTATGATCGAGCAATTGGTCATCTATTGCGATGCCCGGCGTAACGACTTCAGTGACTTCGCGGCGCACAATTTTTTTTTGCGGACTTGGTTTTTCCATCTGTTCGCAAATGGCCACACGATAACCCGCCCTTACTAAGCGCGGCAGGTACAAGTCCATGGAATGGTAAGGGAATCCCGCCAGTTCTATATCGCTGCCGCCATTGTTGCGCGCGGTGAGCACAATGCCCAACACCCGCGAGGCTGTCACCGCATCTTCGCCGAAAGTTTCGTAGAAATCGCCTACCCGAAACAACAAAATTGCATCCGGATATTTGGTTTTTACCTTGAAATACTGCGCCATAAGCGGCGTCAGGTTCGCAGTCTCGTGCTTTTCGGTAGCCTCGGTTTTTGCTTTGCGTGCCATGCAGTCGTTTCCTCTTGTTATTTCAATGGTAAGATAAACAAAGATAGCAAAATTCCCCGTTTTGTGGTTCGTCGGGTGCTTTGGCAAATGGCACATAGAAAAAAATCCTACCTTTGCGAAAAGCATTTAAGACGATGGAATTTGGCAAATTGCCTGACATTACACATGTGGATTTTACGCTAAGGGCAACGCCGCCAAGCACATACGCCGTCTTGAAAAAGCATTTCCGGGCAGGCCAGCCGCTTGATTGCTACATTGGTGCTACGGGCTGGGGCATGAAAGAATGGGTAGGCACGGTTTATCCCGCTGGTGCGAAGTCGAAAGATTATTTGCAGCATTACGCCCGCCAGTTCAACACTATTGAATTGAATACCACGCATTACCGCATTCCGACGCCGGAAACTATTGCCAAATGGCACGCCGAAGCCGCTCCGGATTTTCGGTTTTGTCCGAAAGTACCACAAACCATCAGCCATAGCCGCAATCTGGGGCTGGGAAGCGACCAAATCCGCCTTTTTTGCGATGCCGTGCGGCAGCTACGCGAAAAACTCGGCTGCTGCTTTTTGCAATTGCCGCCTTACTTCGATGCTATGCGCCTGCCTTTGCTCGAAGCTTTTTTGCAGGCTTTTCCTGAGGATATTCCGCTGGCCGTGGAGGTGCGCCACGAGAGCTGGTTTGCAGATGAAAAAAACGCCGAATCTTTATTCTTGGCCTTAGAAAAATATCAGGTAGCGACCGTCATCACCGATGTAGCTGGCCGGCGTGACGTATTGCATCTGAGCCTTTCCACGCCAACGGCTATGGTACGTTTTGTGGGCAATGGCTTGCACCCCAGCGATTATACCCGCCTCGACGACTGGGCGGCTCGCCTGCGCGAATGGCAAGCTGCCGGATTGGCGACCGTTTACTTCTTTACACATGAGCCGGACAACCTGCACGCGCCTCATATTGCGCAGTATTTCTGCGAACGATTGCAAGCCGAAAATTTTCCTGTGCGCACCCGCGGCCCCCAATTACCCGCTGACGACGCGCCCAAGCAAATGTCCCTGTTTTAGCAAAAATAACCCGCCGATTTTCTCACTTTAGCGAAGTTTTGAAATCTCGATTGAAAATCCGTAATTCGTATCGCCGATTGGCTATTTCATCAACATATTTAAAATCCATACTATGCAGCGATTGATTTTTGCAACGTTTTTTTTGCTTACAAGCATCTTGTCCTTTGCACAATTAAAATCTCCCGACGAATTTTTTCCGCACCGCTGGGGCGCGCATTTCACCCCACATCACTTGTTGGTAAATTATTATGAACACGCCGCCGCCAACAGCAATTATGTAAAATTGGAGCGCTTTGGTTATACCAATGAAATGCGGCCGCAGTTACTGCTCATTGTTTCTGCCCCAGAAAATTTGGCGCGCATCGAAGCCATCCGAGAAAATAACCTCCGCCGCACGGGCTTGCTGAGCGGGCAGCCGCAACCCGAAGAGATTGCTTTCGTGTGGTTGGGCTTCAGTGTACACGGCAATGAAACAGCCGGCGCTGAGGCTGCCCCGCAAGTGCTTTACGAACTGCTCGACCCGAACAAGGCCGAGACCAAGGCTTGGCTGAAAAATACCGTGGTGCTCATAGAGCCAGTGGTGAATCCGGACGGTTTCAATCGCTACGTAGAATGGTACCGCCGCACCGCCAATGTGGTCAACAACCCTTACCCCAGTGCCATGGAGCACCTCGAACCCTGGCCTGGCGGCCGCGTCAATCATTACCTGTTCGACCTCAATCGCGATTGGGCCTGGCAATCGCAGAAAGAATCGCAGCAGCGCGTCAAGGTGTATCAGCAGTGGCTGCCGCACATTGTCGCCGACCTGCACGAACAGGGGGTCAACGAGCCGTATTACTTCGCGCCGGCCGCGCAACCTTTTCATAAGTACATCACGCAGTGGCAACGCGATTTTCAGGTGGACATTGGTAAAAACCACGCCAAATACTTTGATGCCGAGGGCTGGCTGTATTTCACCAAAGAGCGCTTTGACTTGCTCTACCCCAGCTATGGCGATACCTACCCGACTTACACCGGTGCTATTGGCATGACCTATGAACAGGGCGGCAGCGGGCGCGCGGGCCGCGGCATTATTGACGAAAGCGGTGATACGCTCACTTTGCTCGACCGGGTGCTGCACCACAAAGCCACCGCGCTTTCCACCGTAGAAGTCAGTTCAAAAAATGCAGCCCGCATTGTCAGCAATTTCAGTGATTTTTATGTAAAATCTCGCAATGCGCAAATCGGCGAATACAAAACTTTCGTCATCAAAGGAACCAATGTGCCGGAACGAATGCGCGCACTCTGCGAATTGTTAGACAAAAATAAAATTCGGTATGGCAAGGCCGGTCGCCCCGGCCAACTCAGGGCTTGGAACTATCAGACAGGCCGAGAAATCACACTCAAAGTAGAGGATAATGATTTGATTATCAGTGCTTTTCAACCTATGTCCGTGCTGGCGCAGATCCTGTTAGAGCCGCAAACCGCGTTGGTAGATTCGCTGACGTATGACATCACCGCCTGGTCTTTGCCTTACGCTTATGGTCTGGAGACTTATGCTTCGAAAGAGCGCTTTGAGCCGCAGGGCGATTATACCTTTCCGCCGTATAGCAATAAATTGGCTGCCGTGCGCGAGCCGTATGCCTTTATAGCACGCTGGAATGCCTTGCAAAACGCTCGTTTTCTCGGTGCGCTGCTGCAGAAGGGCGTGAAAGTGCGCTTTGCCCGCGAAGCATTCACTGTAGAAGGGCAACCTTGGTCGGCAGGCAGTCTCGTTATTTTGGCAGCCGACAACCGAAAAATGCCGGGGTATGAAAAAATTGTAGCCGAAACCGCCGAAACTTTCCGGCAGGAAATTCAGGCTGTGCGCACCGGTTTTGTCAGCAGTGGCAAGGATTTTGGCTCAGATGCCTACACTTTTATCAATGTGCCAAAAGTAGCCCTGCTGGGCGGCGAAGGCACTTACGCCAATTCTTTTGGGCAAACCTGGCATTTCTTTGAGCAGGATTTGGGCTACCCGGTGACGGTAGTGCCTGCTGGCAACCTTGCCCGCATTAATCTCGACGATTTTAATGTACTCATCATGCCCGATGGGTTTTATAACCTAAACGATGCCTTTAGCGACAAGCTGCAAACTTGGCTCAACGGGGGTGGCCGTCTCATTGCCTTGGGCAGTGCCTTACGCTCTTTAGAAGACCGGCGTGGTTTTAATCTGACTCGCTACGCCAGCGACGACGACAAAAATGCCGCGAAAAAAGCCGGCGAAAAAGCCGAACTCGATGCGCGCTTCGACAGCTACGACGGGCAGGAGCGCCGTTACATCATGGAAGAAATACCCGGCGCTATTTTTCAGTTGAAAATGGACAGGAGCCATCCGTTGGCGTATGGTATCGGCGACACTTACTACAGCCTCAAGACGGGAGCTACGGCCTATCAGCCGCTCAAGGGGGCTTGGAATGTGGGCACCATTGGCGAAAGCCCGATGTACGTGGGTTTTGTGGGCACTAAAGCCTTGCAAGAAGTAAAAAATTCGGTCGTCTTTGCCGTGCAAGACAAGGGCCGCGGTAGCATTACCTACATGGTGGACAATCCGCTGTTCCGCTCGTTCTGGGAGCAGGGCAAGTTCTTGTTTAGCAATGCTTTGTTTTTTAGTGCTCGATAATTTATTTTACTCAGTTAAAATTTTCTTTTAAGATAAATTGTGCTTGATGCAAAAAACAACATCAAATCAAGAGCGTGCAAAACGTAGTGTTTGTGCGCTCCTGTTTTGTTAAAAAAACCTATTGGTGTCAGGTAGGTATGGCTGGCAGGAAAGACAAGAACCGCTGAATATCCACTTCGGCGTCTATTGGAGTAGCTTGCGTCAAAAAATCGGCAAAATGCTTAGCCCAGTAAGGACCAAGCGAAGCCCCTTTCGTACCTAGCCCATTGAAAATGCCCAACTGTGGAAACCGGGGGTGCAACCCCAGCAAAGGGCGGCGATCGCGTACGGTAGGGCGTATGGCCGCCCAATGTTCCACAATTTCATAAGGAATAGTGAGCACCGAATTCAGGTGTTCTCGCAAAAAATTTAGCCCGTACTCCGAAGGCTGGTCATTGGCAAAATGACGTTGGTAAGTAGCGCCCACCCAGTACAGGTCATCTGCGCCAAGCGGCACTATGAAGATTTGTTGTTTGAGTATTTTTTCAAAACGAGCGCTCGGAATACGAACAATCAATGCTTCGCCCTTATCCCCGTGAAAAGGCAGATAACAGAAAAACGGATTCATTTTGGCTTTGGCACCGTCGCAAAAGATAATGCAGTCGGCAGTATAGTTTTTATAGCGAATGCCATCGGGCTGAATGACGAGTTGGGCAAAGTCGAACCACTCTGATTGGAGGCGATTTTCTTGCGCCAAGAAGTTTTGATAATGCTGGATAAGCAAAGGCAAATTGACCTGAGCGCCCTGTAATACTTCGCCGTAGGCCAAGGGAGGATTCGTATGCCGAGCGTAAGCCCCCGGGTCGGCATCTTCCGCAATGTACGGTGCGTAGCCGGTTTCCAGCGTTCGCAAAGACCAGTCGTTCACTTCTTTGGGACTCGACATGGTGCGGAGCACATGGCGCTCATGATAAAATCGGCTGCCCAATTGCTGTTCCAGCGCTTGATAGGTTTGCTGGGCAAAGGGCAGCAGCTCATCCACACGCCAGCTTTTTACATAATGCCGCCCGGTAATGGGATTAATGACACCCGCCGCCGCCCGCGAGGAAGCCCCTTGGTGTGCATCGTCTATCACTAATACCTCGCCGCCCGCTTGCAATAGAAAATGGGTGAGCAAGGTACCGGCAATGCCTTGCCCGATGATCAGAGTTGTTCCCATTCTGCTTGCAGTTTTTTGGGTAAACCCTTGACAACCAATTCGTAAGAATGATCAATTAATTTGCATAGAAAAGCATCATCCAAATCGCCTTCAAAAAGGACAGAATTCCAGTGTTTTTTGTTGGAATGATAGCCAGGAGTAATTTCCGGATACTCCTCGCGCAGCTCGATGGCCCAGTCGGGGTCGCATTTAAGCGTTACGCTGAAAATGGGGTGTTCTAATCCAGTGACTGCAAACATCTTGCCCATCACCTTGAACACCAGCGTTTCCTCATCGAAAGGAAAAGTCTCTTCCACGCCTTTTTTGCTCAGGCAGTATTCGCGGAACATTTCGATATTCATAAGCCGGGATTTACCGCAAAAGTACGAAAAATTTGTCCGTTGCCGGACACAAGAAATGAGATTCCGCAATCGTACAAGGGTAGGGTAGAAGCACTTGCTTTTAACAGATTGTTCTTATCTTGCCAGAAAAAGAAAGAAAACAGTTTTTTTGTTTACAATAAAGCATAAGTAATGGGGTATTGTTATTTGCTATTTTGTTAATATTAATCGTTATTTGGTTTAATGCTTATAAGATTGATAACCAATTATTTATGTTTTTTTATAATAGTATCCGATTACTTAGCCATATTCGTACAAATGTAAAATTATGCAACAATACCACGATTTATTACATCATATCCTTGAAAGCGGTACGCAAAAATCCGATCGCACCGGCACGGGCACCATTAGCGTGTTTGGCTATCAAATGCGTTTTGATTTGCAGGAGGGATTTCCTCTATTGACAACCAAGAAGTTACACTTAAAGTCTATTATTTATGAGTTGTTGTGGTTTTTGAAAGGCGATACGAATATTCGGTATTTGAATGAAAATGGAGTGCGCATCTGGGATGAATGGGCGGATGCCAATGGCGACCTAGGGCCGGTGTACGGCAGGCAATGGGTAAGCTGGTCGGGAGCCAACGGCGAAACCATCAACCAAATCGAGCAAGCCGTGCAGCAAATTAAAAACAATCCGGATTCGCGGCGCATCCTCGTCAGCGCTTGGAATGTAGCCGAGCTACCGCAGATGGCCCTGCTGCCTTGTCATGCCTTGTTTCAGTTTTATGTAGCAAACGGGCGGCTGAGTTGCCAATTGTATCAGCGCTCGGCGGATGTTTTTCTGGGGGTGCCTTTCAATATTGCTTCCTACGCCTTACTCACGCTGATGATGGCGCAAGTGTGTGGCCTTGCCCCCGGCGAATTTATTCACACCTTTGGCGATGTGCATTTGTACAACAACCACTTGGAGCAAGCGCATTTGCAGCTTTCGCGTGAGCCGCGCCCTTTGCCACAGATGCAACTGAACTCGGCAGTGCACGATATTTTTGCGTTTCAATACGAAGATTTTCAACTGCTAAATTACAATCCGCATCCGCATATCAAAGCACCGGTAGCCGTTTAACAAAAAGAACAAACCCATTCATTGTCCGAAGCTATGACCGAACAGGAAATTATTAAAATAGCGATGGGTACCTTGCGCAATTACTATCGGTTTCGATTGAAAACGGATAATCCCGTTTTGGAAACCAATAAGCGAGGGGCAGGCGGCATCATCGCCGATGGCTCTTTTTCCTTTGAAAAACCGGATGGAGGCGGACGTTTCACAGCAACATTGGAAGCAACCTCCTTAGCGAGTAGCGATGAAGTTTATTACAAATTGCAGCGCTGGCTGCTGGGCTGGGACAGCGCAGCGGTGGCCAGTGTACTTACCGCCACTTGGTTCATCTGGACGTACGCACAAGGGTGGCTCCTCGTCAAGGCTTGGGGCATCTGGCTGGCGGTCCTTGTGCTCGCAGGCGGGTTCTTAGCGACTGCCGCAATGATTGCATTGATACTGCGCAACTTTCGGCGCTACCGTTATATCTACGCTATTGAGCAATTCAAACGCTATCATGCCGACGAGCAGTGGGTGGCTGTTGCCGATGAAGTGTTTAGCGGCAGTGGCGACAAGCGCTACGTGGAGCTACGCGATCAGTGCATTTATAATGGCTGCGGTTTGATTGTAATCAATGCAGAAAAGCGACCAGTCATTGTCATCACACCTGCTCGGCAAGAGCTTTTTAGCAATAGGCGCGAGCTGATTCCGCTTTTTTCCGAAAAACAAATTCAGCGCATTTTACAACGCAGCTTAGAGCCGCCCGACTGGTGGCAAAAATTTAGCAAAGGACTGCCGCTGCGCTTTGACCCAGACGACCCAGCGTATTTCCTGCGTTTTCGACGGCCAGTAGTCAATCAAATTATGGTCTGCACTATTGCTTGGGTAGCTATCAGTGTGTTCTTTTATTTAGAATGGCAGCAGCGGCCCGTGCGCTATCTCGACCAGGCAGCATACGCCGCCGAAGTCACCGCTACGCCGAAAGTACCCGAACCCAATCGGAGCATTATTTTGCCGTCGGATTCTGTTCATATCCGACCTTTTGATAACAACGTGATACCGTATCCGATGCTTTTACAAATGCAAAAACCAACGCCCGCCATCGCTGGCCGCACCGGACAGGAATTTTTGATTGGGCTGCTTGACAACACCATGATCATGTATGATTGTGAGCGATTATATAATTTTCAGAATACCAAGTATATGTTGCAAGAAGGGATCTATCCCGATTTTGAAACAGCCACCCGGCGTATGAGCGAATTGTTGAAGGCAGGGCTCCAGGCCAACAGCCTTTGGTTGGGGTGTTTTGTAAAAAACGACAGCCGCTACGTAGTCTATCTCGATTTGTTCTTTGACCGGCGAGCAGAAGCGGACAGCGCTGCGGGCAATTACAATAAACGATTAGAAATCAAACGATTAGGTATAAATATTTCGGTGAGAACTTTATTACCAAAGCAAGGGTAAGTAGTAGGGAGTTTTTGGGGGTTTAAAGGTTTAGAAGGGTTAGAGGGGGGCGAACAGCAAATAGCAAACAGCAAATAGCAAACAGCAAATAGCAAATAGCAAACAGCAAACAGCGAACAGCAAATAGCGAACAGCAAATAGCAAACAGCAAATAGCAAACAGCAAACAGCAAACAGCGTTCCGCCCTAAAGTCTGGCATCTAAAATCTATCTTCTTTAACCAACAGCGATTCGGGTAGGGAAAAATAAAAGGTTGCCCCTTTACCGACCTCGCCCGCTGCCCAAGTGGTGCCGCCGTGCCGACTGATGATGCGCCGCACATTGGCTAATCCTACACCATTTCCTTCAAATAGCTCTTTGGGGTGCAGGCGTTGAAATACACCGAATAGCTTATCCATAGCTTGCATAGAAAAACCGACGCCATTGTCTCTGACGAAAAATACCAATTCATTGTTTTGCCGAAACCACCCGATTTCTATCTTCGCCTCGGGGCGGTTTCGAGTGAATTTTATAGCATTTGATAACAGATTGACGAATACGATTTTCATCATCACATAATCTACGCACATCTGGGGTAGGTTTTGCAAAATGAAAAAATGCACTTTGCGACCGCGCGTTTCCAAAGTCAGTTGGCCAACGGCAGCTTCTACCAATTCCTTGAAATCAGTAGGTTGTCGCTTTAGCTCCTGCCGGTTCATGCTCGAAAAATCAAGCAGGGCTTCAATCATCTGGTGCATCTCGGTGGCCGCATCAGCGATAAAGCGATTGTACCGCTGCACGGTTTCGTCTTCATTGGTGGCTATTCGGCGGCCGAGCAAGTCAATAAACGAGCGAATATGGCGTAAAGGAGCTTTCAGGTCGTGCGAGACCGAATAAGCAAAAGCTTCGAGCTCTTGGTTGAGCAAGGTAAGTTCACGGGTGCGCTCAGTCACGCGTTGTTCGAGTTGTACATTGAGCGATTCGATTTCGAGGCGGCTTTTTTCACGGTCGCACTCGTAGCGTTGTCGTATTTGAGCATTAGCCAAAAGCCCGGCGAGTAGTTTCAGCAGCTCAATTTCATCTTTTTTCCAATCGCGTGGCTGTCGCACAGCATCAAAACCCACGCAGCCAAGGCATTCGTGTTGGTACAGCATGGGCAGGGCTATGAGCGACTGAATGCCCTGTGGCTCAAGAATAGCTCGGACTGGATTGCTGCGCGGCAACTCCGCTGTACGTGCGATGTGCAAAATTTCGCCTGCTGTATGTACATCCGCCCATTCTTGGAATATACTGATGGGTATTTGCTGAAGGTTTTGTATTTCCGGCGTAATGCCTGTGGCGCACCATTCGTGGGTATTGGTGCCGGTATTATTGGCAAAATCATACAGAATGACATAGGCGCGGTCGGCACCAGCAAACTGCCCGGTCAGTTCCAAGAGTTGATTGATTTCCCGGTCGGTTTCATTGGCGGATGTATTAATGAGTGCCGTAGCCATGCGGATAAGCAATCCTTGAAAAGCCACTGTTCTTGACAAACCCGATTGTAGTTGATGCTGGTCGGTTACATCATATCCGATGCACATAATTTCAATAGGTGCGCCGTTAGTCTCGTCTATTACAGCAGAAAACTCCCAGTTGGTCCAGAAGCTACCGCCATTGGGCGAAGGTTTTCTAAGGACTAACGAGAAAGTAGCTTCTGGTGTGCGGATGCACTTTTCCGCTATATGAATACATTTTTGCATATCCTCACTGGATATTGCTACAACGAAAGGCAACCCAATAAAGTCGTTGGCGATGTAGCTAAAACGCCTATTAAATAAGGGGTTGACGTACGTATAAATCCCCTCAAGGTTGGTGCGCGCCAGCAAGAAGACCTTCGATTGTTCTAAAGTTGTTGCCAGTTGCTGAGCCTGTTGTACCGTCATCGAGTGCAGGGTATTTTGCGTTAATAGCGTGACAAAAATCATCTGGCACGGAATGTTGCCTTTGCGATTATACTATTTTGACGCAATATTTTGCAAAAAGTAACGAATAATACGGATTTCAATAAAAAAAAGCGTGTACTTTTTGAATTAAGTATTTTAAATATAAAAAATTAAAAATATATAATTATTAATGATGTAAAAATTACCCCAATTCACAAATAACAATGCCCCATTATTTACTTCTGTTTTACAATGCGTAGCCATGCGCGCCCGCCGGAGGTGTGCACTTCGAGGAAATAAATGCCTGTGGGCAGTCCCGAAAGCGAAATTGGCGTCATTGCTGCTGAAAGAATATGCTGCTGTAGTACTTGACCGGTCGTATTGCGCAGTAGCAACCGAGCTGGCAGCAGGCTTTCGTCGAGCTGCAGTTGTGTGAAATCATGTGCCGGATTAGGAAAAACGGCCACCTTGCCCGCTGGCAATGTCTGGCCTGTTGTGCCGACGCCAAGATCGGTGTAAATATCTACCACATCGCTCGGTACGCCTGTATTGGTGAGGCCGCCCGCTACAAACAATTGATTACCAGCCACTGCGCTGCGCGCCCAGTAGCGTTGGGTCGAGAGCCGCTCGGTACTCCAAGTGCCCGTCGGGCCGTCGTAGATTTCTACAATATCGGTAGCGACTTCCGTGCCAAAAACAAAGGCATCGCCCGTGAAGAAAAGCCGCTCGCCGAGGCGTCGCACGTCTAATAGCTGTCGGGCTTGTGCGAGCGCATCGGTGCGCCAAGTTTCGCTGCCACGTTGGAAAACCTCGGCTGCATTTTTGAGTACAATTTGTCGGTCGGGGCTATCGTAGCCGCCAGCAAAAATTGCTGCATTGCCAAGGGTAGCCGCTTGCACGGCGGCGCGGGGCACGGTGAGTTGATTTACACTCCAACGATTGGTGGTAGCATCATAGATATCAATCGTGTTGGTGGCATTGGGTCGCACATTGTCAAAATCACCACCGGCAAAGAAAATTTGGTCGGAAAAAACAGCGGTCGCAATGCGTGTGCGCGCTTCCAGCAGCCGAGCTGTGCTCCAGAGGCCCGTTTCGGTGTCGTATATGTCAGCCGTATTGAAAACCCGTGCGTTGTCGTGCCCACCTGCAAAGACGATCTTATTGCCAGCTGCTGCTGCGCCGCCCACGATGCGCCGATCCGATAAAATGGCCACCGACCAGCTATTGGTAGCGCTATCGTATAAGTCCACTACATTGGCATACGCGCCCGTTGCAGACAAGCCGCCCGCCAACAATAGTTTGCCGCGATGCGCCACGCCCGCCAAAGGATACCGAGATACTGCCATCTGTGCTGTGGACCAGGTGCCCGTGGCATCGTCGTAGATGTCTATCCGATTGGAAGGTGCCGCGCCCGAACGGATGCCGCCGCAAAAAAACACTCGGCTGCCGATGGTAAAAGCCCGCACATTGCTTCGCGCTTCGGAGAGCTGCGCGACCGACCACTCGCCGGTAGTACGGTTGTAAATATCCACCCGGTTGGTGACTTGCACCGAGCCGCCATTTATTATATTGCCACCGGCAAAAAATATTTTTTCATGTACAACGGCCGTAGCCAAGTTCCAGCGTGCCTGCGAGAGCGTGGCGGTCGTCCACTGGGCTTGTACTATAGATGCGGATAAGCAAAGAAGCGAGATGAACAGTGTTTTCATGTTGGGTGGTTTTGACGGTTTAAGGGGGTGACGGAGTAACGGGGCAGTTACATTGTAAAGCAAAAAAAGGACATGCATCTTTGCGCCTACCAGTCGGTGAATGCTTTATTGAAAATATCTTCCATGAGCTGGTTGGAAATGACGCGAATGGCTTCGTCTTGCACACTGATGAGATCTTGGGTACTGGGAAAGTCGAAAAAGAAGGAAAAATTGCTTTTCCAGCCCTTGTCTTTTTCCTTGTTGTTGATGTATTCTATGGCCATATTGATGGTCAAGCGATTGATGGCAGTGAGCTCGCCGGGCTGGGGCGCTTCAGAAGTGACCCTAAAGTCCACGATGCTACCTTTAAACTCTAAATCGGGGTCGGTATCCGAGAAGATAAGCCGGGATTCGGTGCGTATTTTTTCCTTGAAATCTTCGGTGAGGCGCTGCTCTAAGGCAGGCGGCGCGTTCTCTGCGTTATTGCGAAACTGTTCTACGTAGTAAGTGCGTACGTCGGGGGAAATACTGACGCCACTTAATGAATAACAGCCTGATAAGCAATTACTTACAAGCAAAACAACAATAACAGCCGTAAGCGAAGTTATTTTATTGCAAATCATATTCCTTGATTTTGCGGTATAAGGTGCGCTCTGAAATACCGAGGTCTTGCGCCGCTTCTTTGCGTTTGCCTGCGTGTTTGCGCAATGCTTTGCGAATCAGCTCTTTCTCGTTTTCTTCCAGCGACAGGTTCTCTTCTACAACCTCCGTATTGTCATAATGTTCAGGCTCGATAATTACCGGCCGAAGCGTTTGGGGCATCGTTTCTCTTGCCTCGAAGATCTCTTCTACTGATTCTGGCAGCTCAGACAAGGTGGCCGGCATTGGCAAACCGGGCATTTTGAGTGCTTGCAAATTTTCTGCATTGGGTACGCGCAAGTTGTTGTTTACAATCAGCTCCGACACTAACGATTTCAACGCATTAAGGTCTTTTTTCATATCAAACAGCAACTGGTACAGAATTTCGCGTTCCTGCATTCCGGTGGCTGCGGTGCCATTGGTTTCGGGCAGCATGGGCAGGTGTCGGTTGGCAATGCCCGGCAGAATACGCCGCAGTTGCTCCGCCGTAATCGTGCGGTCTTCGGCCAGCACTGATAATTGCTCGGCGACGTTTTTCAATTCGCGGATATTGCCGGGGAAGTGATAGTTTTCGAGCAATGCGCGGGCTTGCTCATCTAATTGCACCGGTGGCGTGCGGTATTTTTCAGCAAAATCGGCGGCAAACTTGCGAAACAGGAGGTAAATATCTTCGCGGCGCTCGCGCAGCGCGGGCACCTGGATGGGCACGGTATTGAGCCGGTAGTAAAGGTCTTCGCGGAATTTGTTTTTACGCACATTTTCCGCCAGGTCAATATTGGTAGCCGCGATGATGCGCACGTCGGTTTTCTGTACTTTGGATGAACCCACGCGGATAAATTCGCCTGACTCCAGCACCCGCAGCAGGAAAGCCTGTGTATCCAGAGGCATTTCGCCAATTTCATCTAAAAAAATGGTACCGCCGTTGTAGGTTTCAAAATAGCCTTTGCGCTCGCCCGTGGCGCCGGTAAATGCACCTTTTTCGTGCCCAAACAACTCGGAATTGATGGTGCCTTCGGGTATGGCGCCGCAATTGATGGCAATGAAATTATTGTGCTTGCGTGCACTCAGCGCATGTATCACCTTTGAAAAGACCTCCTTACCCACGCCGCTTTCGCCATTGATGAGCACCGACAAATCGGTAGGTGCCACGCGTACGGCCGTACTCAGCGCTCGATTGAGCTGCTCAGATTGCCCAATAATGCCAAAACGTTGTTTTATGGATTGTATGTTGTCCATTTTTAATAAATGCTGGATGCGGGGTTTTTAGATAATAAACATTGGACGAAAGATAAAAGGACGTAGAATATGCTGCTCTTTCATGTCTTATATTATTTTATACCTTACGCCTCATTGGTGCCTTTGTTATTGCGCCAAATGTGTAATTTTTTAAGAATGTATAATCAATTTCGTATTGTCCATTTCCAGAAAGTAATACCTGGCAAGTTTTTCCTCAATTTCCGTCCAATTCTTTTCAAAACGCATCAACAGCGCCTTATTGGTAATATTACCTGTTGTAATTAGGAATAGATGTGCTGGCTCATTTTTGAGTATATGGCTTTCCAGAAAATCATTATCTTTTGTAATCACAATTCGATTTTGTTCTCTTGCGATCCTTCTGATTTCGCTATCCGCGGTTCTATCTTTTTCAGGCAAATCATCTGTATGAATAGCGTCAAGCCCTCTATCGCGAATAAACTTTGCAAGCCGATAAGGTAATTGAGCATCTACGATAAACTTCATGCAACCAATTTATAGACGCTTTTAATGTCTGCCAATCTGGAAGCAAACGCCAAACAAGCGTATATGTCTTCTATTTCTAAAGACGGATAATCCTCTATGATTTCCTGGGGCGTCATGCCAGCAGAGAGCAAGTCAAGCAGCAGGGTCACAGGATAGCGCATATCCCGGATAGTAGGCTTCCCGTGACAAATATCAGGATTGATCGTGATTCTCGATAAAAGCATTTCTGGTTCCATAAAATGAGCTATTTGAATATCTTTTCTCTCTGTAAAACATTGCTACATCGGCGAGTGTTTTTGTAAAAATTTTGTAGCCACATTGGGCTTGTTGCTGCCGCTTGGTCAATCATTCTCCCACAATCTCCCCGCGCAGCGTGGCGCTGGTCGCGTCGTTCACGCACACTTGCACATAGTCGCCTGGTTTTAGATTGCCTTTTTTCGGAAAAACGATCATCTTGTTTTGCGAGTTACGTCCTTTGAATTCTTGATCCGAACGCTTGCTATCGCCCTCGATCAGCACCTTGAAGGTTTTGCCGATGTCCGCTACATTGTGGCGATACGACACTTGATTTTGCAGGCGAATAATTTCCGCTAAGCGCTCTTTTTTTACGGCTTCCGGCACGTCGTCCTTAAATTTTTTCGCGGCGGGCGTCCCCGGACGCTCTGAGTAGGCAAACATGTAAGACATGCTGTAATTCGCAAATTCAATCATGCTCAGCGTATCCTGGTGCTCTGCTTCGGTTTCGCTGCAAAAGCCCGCAATAATATCGGACGAAATGGCACAATCGGGCAGGATGCGATATATCGCCTGCACGCGCTCCATGTACCACGCGCGGTCGTAGGTGCGGTTCATCAAATTCAAAATCCGGCTATTGCCACTTTGCACCGGCAAGTGAATATATTTGCAAATATTCTCATATTGAGCCATCGTATGCAGCACCTCGTCGGTGATGTCTTTCGGGTGCGAAGTCGAAAAGCGGATGCGCAAGTCGGGGTGTACTAAAGCCGTCATTTCCAATAGGTTAGCAAAATTAACTACCTTGCCCGTTTCCGGGTTTTCCCATTTGTACGAATCCACATTCTGCCCCAGCAGCGTCACCTCGCGGTAGCCTTTGCGATACAAATCGGTGGCTTCGGCTACAATGCTGAAGGCATCGCGGCTGCGCTCGCGCCCGCGCGTGAAAGGCACCACGCAAAACGAACACATATTGTCGCAACCCCGCATAATAGAAATGAACGCCGTCACGCCATTGCTGTCTAAGCGCAGCGGGCTGATGTCGGCGTAGGTTTCTTCGCGCGAGAGAAATACATTCACGCCTTTTTCACCGTCTTCGGCGCCAGCTACAAGATTGGGCAGGTCGCGGTAGGCATCGGGCCCTACTACCATATCCACCAATTTTTCCTCTTCTAAAAACTTCTTTTTCAAGCGCTCAGCCATGCAACCCAGCACGCCGACCATAGTGCCCGGCTTACGCATTTTCACTTGGTCGAATACACGCAGACGCTTGCGCACGGTCTCTTCTGCCTTCTCGCGGATCGAGCAGGTATTAATCAGGATGAGATCGGCGGCTTCCAGATCGCGGGTAGCGCTGAAGCCCACTTCCGATAGGATGGAGGCCACGATTTCGCTGTCGCTAAAATTCATTTGGCAGCCATAGCTTTCGATATAAAAATGCCGCTGCCCTGGCACGCGTTGCGCCATTACCTCGGCAAAAAAGACTTCGCCCTGTTTGCCCTCGTCTATTTCTTTTTTAATACCAACCAATGTTGGATTGTCGTCGTACAGCATGTTGAGCAATCGTTAGTCAGAAAGTTTGTAATGAATACTAAATGTTGCATATCCGAAATTGGTTGGCAAAGATACAGATTTTCTGACAACAAAAATGCCATTTTGGCAGTTTCTTCGGCAGAATTTTGCAAATTGGCGCTTTCATTTATTCACTAATTCATCACATTATGCAATTAATAAAAAAACAACTGTTTTGGCTATTGCTTATCAGCATTCCTACCGCTCTAAAGGCTCAAGACTTTGCCTTGCAACAATTGGAAGCCTCGCCGCGCCACCACGAGTGGGTCAAAGTAGCTAATGGCGAACGTAATGTACACTGCTTCGTGGCGTATCCGGAGGTGAGCAACAACGCGCCAGCCGTCATTGTTATTCACGAAAACCGAGGCTTGACCGACTGGGTGCGCAGTCTCACCGACCAATTGGCGGCAGCCGGTTTTTTGGCTATCGCGCCCGATTTGTTGTCCGATTTTGATGAAAAACGACGTAAAACCGACGATTTTGAAAACTCTGATGCAGCCCGTAATGGTATTTACGAACTCAATCCCGACCAAGTTACAGCTGATTTAAACGCTGTATATCATTACATTGCGCAGGTGCCAGCCTCTACCGGGCAGGTATCAGTTATGGGTTTTTGCTGGGGCGGCTCGCAGAGTTTTCGTTTTGCGACGAATAATGACCAGATTAGCGCTGCGCTTGTATTCTACGGTACAGCACCCAACGAAGCTGAGGTGTTCCAGCGTATCAAAGCGCCTGTGTATGGCTTTTATGGCGGTAACGACCAGCGTGTAAATGCGACCATTGCCCAAACCGAAGAATGGATGAAAGCCGCAGACAAAACTTTTGAGTACGAAATCTATCCCGGCGCTGGCCATGCTTACATGCGCGCAGGCGACGACCCCGCGGGCAGCCCCGAAAACAAAGCGGCAACCACGGCTTCTTGGGAGCGCATTCGGCAGATATTAACTCAGGAATAAAGCGCCGCTTCTACGGATGGGAAGGTTTTATCTAATATAATTCTGCCACGCTCATCCTGTTTTACGGTAGCGCAGGCTACGTCTGGGTCATGTTCAAAACAGAGCAGATGCCCCTGTGCTACCGCATCTTCGAGGATGCGAGTTTTCTCTTGCAAGGTCAACAAAGGTCGTACATCATAGCTCATTACATAAGGTAATCCAATATGATAAGAAGACGGAATAACGTCTGCGCAATAGACCAACGTGCGCCCTTCAGTGCGAATGAGCACTACCATCATAGCCTCTGTATGCCCATACACAAAGCGCAGGCGAATACCTGGCAGCCACTCTACGTCCGCTTCGCTCACCGGTATAAAATGTAGCACCCCGGCTGTTTGCAGCGGCACAAAATTTTCCTTCAGGAAAGACGCACGCTCCCGCTCGTTGGGCTGCATCGCCCAGTGATAATGCACTTCATTGCTCCAGTAGCGCGCCCGAGGAAACGCAGGTACTAACCGGCCCGACGCATCCTTCAATACCGCTCCGCCCACATGGTCAAAATGCAAATGCGTGAGCAAAACATCTGTAATAGCTTCGGGACTAAGGCCGCGCGCCGCCAATGACTTCGCCAGCGTTTGTGCGCCATGTGGTTCAAAATGGGAACGAAACTTTTCGTCCTGCTTATCGCCAATGCCGGTATCAATCAGAATTTTCCGGTCGGAAGTTTCTATGAGCAAGCAGCGCATCGCCCAGGTACAGAGATTTTGCGCATCGGGAGGGTTCAGGCGTTCCCACAATCGGCGAGGCACTACGCCAAACATCGCACCGCCGTCCAACTTAAAAAAGCCCGTTTCAATAGTATTTATGTTCATAACCGTAAATTTCGGAAAAATTTGTTGGTCAGAAACATTTTTTTTCTCATATTTGCTCTCGTCAAATATTTACACGCCAGCGACCCATTCCCAAACACATAACACAATTTTTTTTTAACGGCATTTACGAATTATGCAGTCCTATTATTATGTAATGATTGCAAATGCTGTACACTTCTTTAGGCTCATATCCAAAACCGGTTCAAATACGAACGCTCATACCTGATGCGCAACGAAAATTACCAGAATAGTGCTTTACAGCCTGTTCAATGGTAACCCCTTCGGCAAAATCAGATTTACACACATTACAACACGGCGCGAAGCGGTAATTACTATTTTCCTATTTGAATTTACCTACGGTCTCAATCTGCCCATTCAGATGCGAAGACATGGCTGGTGTATGGCTAAAAATGGCGCAAATTATATTATTTTTGCTGTACTTTAGCTAACACATTACGCTGCGCCGTTGCACTCATGATGTATTGCTGGGCTATGGTCTCGTATTGCGCTGCATCGAGGCCCGCTGCCATTAGGGTTTTCTGAAAAAATGCGTAATCCGTCTTTACATCCTGGCCCGACTGGAGTATAATTTCTATCCAACGCCACATCATATCCGCGCCAATTTCTTTTTCAATCGCTGTTAATAATAATGGAATATAATAATATCGGTAACGAACATCCACCTCGTCGTGTTTTGTAATCTGATGTAAAGGCTTGAAAAGCTGTTTTTCGGCTTGTGTTATGTAATAATCAATCCAGGCATCATAAAGACCAAGCCCCAGCAGCTCCTTGCCCGCTTGTAACGACATATATTGAGTAAAACCTTCCAAAAACACCCAAAACAGTACATCATTAGGCATCAAAACATTGCCAAAGTAATAATGTCCTATTTCATGATTAATATTCGATATCCGAGTGAGTTGGATACTATCTTCCGCTGATTCCCTGAACAACCCTGCCATGCCTTTCCGGTCGTTGCCCACCTGCACAATAGTTGGATAGGACACAAAAAGCCAAGCTTTATTCTTTTGGGTGGGCGTGGTGGCTAAATGTGTAATCGCTGAGCCGTAAGGAATATTTAGTTTCAATTCATAAAAACGCTTCACTTTTTCGGTGTGTTCATTTAGTATAATTTCCTGTTTTTCACTCAGCGGTGAATTAATATAATAATTTTCACCTCGTTGCCTAAAATCAAATTGTCCGGCGTATAATAACAATGGAACCGCTGTTTCTGAGGCAAATACTCCGCTGGGGCCACGCTGCGGCGGCGCGCCGTTCAAATAAATTGACTTGCATTCATTGCATTGTAAATCAACGCGATAGGTAAAATTGTCGTACAATTTATCCTGCTCGGTATCGTATAATAACGGATACCAGGCGGATTGCTCGCTGGCCCGCAAGGAATAGCCGTTGAAGGCAATATTACCTTTCCAATCAGCAATATTTTTAGCAACAATACGATTAATTAACCCTGGTTTACCTTTATAAGTAATATACAAACGTTGATATGTGCCTGGGGTGAGTGCATACTGGCGCGCTTCGGTCGTTTTGCCCTTGTCTTTTAATCGCTTCAATTGTATAATATTACCGCTTTCATCTTTCACTACTGGTTTTCCAAAATCTCGGTTTAAAGCGAGCGCGAATCGTTCGGGCAGATTGCTATATGTCCATTCACAGGTAAGTGTTTTTCTTTGTAAATCAAGCATTACCGAACCTTCTATGTGTGACGATTGAGCCGCAGCTATTTGCCAGAAACATATTAGTAAACAAAAAAACAAGTTACGCATAGTTATATTTATTTATTTATTTATTTTGTAGTTACTTTTAGCATAAATCCTTTGCTGTGCAAATTTTCAATTTCAATATGATGGATTGGGTCATTTGCTAAATATTTTCGCAAGCGCGTGATAAAGACATTCATGCTTTGCTTAGTAAAATAATCATCATTTTGCCAGATTTTCAATAGGGCTTCCTCATGCAAAAGTACCTCCTCGCGGCGCTCGCAAAGCAGTTGTAGTAGCTCGGCTTCCTTGGGGCTGAGGCGCTGTTCTTCGCCCTGCAATCCGAGTGTACGTCGCTCATAATCAAAGATATAGCTGCCAATTTGATGCAGACCTAAAGCAGCATCGGGCGTGCCGTTCTGGCGCAATAATGCCCTAATTTTTAGTAATAAAATTTCGGGGTCGAAGGGTTTAACTAAATAATCGGCTGCCCCGATTTGATACCCTTTAATTTGGTCTTCTTTCAAACTTTTGGCAGTTAAAAACACAAACGGTGTATTTTTCCGGCTGTTAATAATCGTCTCCGCTACACTGAATCCGTCGGCTTGCGGCATCATTACATCCAATATGCACAAATCATAACTTCCTTGCCGAAAAGCTTGCACGGCCTGCTCCCCATCCGCACAAAGTGTAACGGAAAAGCCGTTCATTTCAAGGAAAATTTTTAACATCATGCCAAAATTAACATCGTCTTCCGCTAAAAGGATATGCTGCTTATTTATTTTCATGGCAGTATAAAGTTGAAAGTTTAATTTATCGCCCGCCAAAAGGCAAAAAAATCGTAAATATGCTACCTTGCCCCGGTTTGCTATTTACCTGTACGTTGCCCTGGTGTTTTTCTACAATTTCTTTTACATAACTCAAACCCAGACCAAATCCCTTGACATTGTGGACATTGCCTTGCGGCACACGATAAAATTTTTCAAAAATCATGGACTGATGCTCTTTACTGATGCCTGGCCCTTTATCTGCTACTCGAATAATAATACCTGTATCATTACTTTCGGTACTCAATGTAATATCAATGGTACCGTTGGCGTATTTTTGGGCATTATCAAGCAGATTAGAAATGGCATTGCTTAGGTGAAAAGTATCGCCGGTAATTTGTGCCTGTGATGCATTCAATTTTCTGTTAATCAGACCTTTATCCTTTATTTTAAGTTCGCAAGCATCCGCCAAATCATTTATAATTTCGTGCATATTCACGGGTTCGCGCTTCAATTCCAGCGCCTTGCGGTCAGCTAATGCCGTTTGCAATACTTTTTCCACCTGGCTATTTAGTCGCCGGTTTTCATCACGAATCACTTTAGTAAACTGACGAATATACTCCGGTTGGTGAATGGTTTGCTCATTTTCGATGTTGGCTACGGCGAATGCAATAGTGGAAATGGGCGTTTTGAACTCGTGCGTTACATTATTAATAAAATCATTTTTTAGTTCTGATAATTGTTTTTGCCGAAAAATAACGCGCAAAGCCAACCAGAATGCGCTCAGCGACACCAATACTAATACTAACGACGATGCAGCGGGAATAACCAGCGCAGCCATTATTACACGATCTTTATCTGGAAAATATAAATGTAATTGTTCGTTTTGATTAAAATTATAAATAAACGGTGACGCGCGCAAGGCTGCGGTATCAGCATCATGTGGCGACAACCAGGCAAACGTTCCTCGATTTTTATTATAAAATGCCAACTGAGCAGGCGTGGTTATTTCTTTATACGCTAAATGATGTCGAATTAAGGAATCGAGCGGAAAAATCTCGGCAATGCTTAGGCTATCTTCCTTACAATCAGCGCAATACTGAATGGTACGAAAAACATAAAACTCGTGCAGGCGCTTATTGTCGGCGCGGCGCGTGGCTTCCAGTTCTTCCTTAAAACGCAAAAACTGCGCTTTACGAATTTGTGGCAAAAGCGTATCTGCCTGAAAATCAAGTAGCGGATATTGCTGGGCGCTCTGGGCAATCATAAATGTAAATGTAGAATCGGCATTGGTATAAAGCGCATTATATGAATTAGCGTCTTCCGCGTTGGAGGTGTGGCTGTTCCAAGCGGTGTAAGTACTTAGCGTAAGTACCATGGCGCGCTGCACATCAAACTCGAAATTGCGCTGCTGCTCGTGGTACCGCCGCACCAGCAGCCCCGTTTGCAGGCCAATCATACCGCCCGCCGAGAGCGCCATGAGCAGCAAAATTAATTTATAGACCGATGCTTTCATAGCTCAAAGTTAGCGACTTATAATTTATTAGACCAGAATTTTAGTTTTTATTAAGGATTTTTAAGGTTCTGTTTATTGGATTTAGGGTGTAGGGTGTAGGGTTTATGGTGTAGGGTCTAAGGGTTTAAGTTTTTATTAATGCTCAATTACATATTCATTCATACATATTTAACAGCAAAGCCTGCACTTTTGCAGTAATTACTATTTCACACAAAATAAAAATCACCGTATTATGAAAAAAGTAATGTTCTTATTTGCCGCCATATTATTATATCTGACTGTGCAACCGACTTTTGCACAATCCGATAATACCCTGCTTTGGGAAATTTCCGGCAAGGGCCTCAAGCAGCCATCTTATCTGTTTGGCACCTTTCATGTGCTTTGCCCGGAAGATCTTATGGTAACGGATGCTATACGTAATAAGTTGAAAATGACCAAACAATTGGTGCTTGAGCTTGATTTTGACGACCCGAATCTAATGACCGAAATGCAACAGTACATGGTGCTAACGAATGGCAAAACGACGAAAGATTATCTAAATGAAAGCGATTATGAGTTGGTCAGCCGCTTTTTTCAAGATAGCCTCGGGATGCCCTTTGAGCAGGTAGCCATTATTAAGCCGTTTATGCTTACTACTTTTCTTTATACTAAATATCTGGGTTGCCAGCCGGCGTCGTGGGAGCAGGTGTTAGTACAAATGGCACAGGCGCAAAAGTCGGAAATATTGGGACTCGAAACGCCGCAGCAGCAACTCGCGGCCCTCGACAAAATGACTTACGAACAACAGGCGGCCTTGCTCGTGGAAGGGGTACGTGATTATGATAAAATGAAAATTATGATGGCAGAGATGGTGCAGATATATAAAGACCAGAAAATGGAACGTATTCAGGAATCTGCCGGTACGTATTTTGCTGAATTAGAAGCAATTGAGAAAGCACTGCTCGAAGATCGCAACCGCAAATGGATACCACAAATCGAAAAGCTTATCAAGAAAAATCCAACCTTTTTTGCGGTGGGCGCGGCGCACCTCGGGGGCAAAACGGGCGTTATCGCGCTGCTGCGCGCCAAAGGCTACAAGCTGACCCCAATTGCCAATGTGGATGAGCAGGCTGCTGCCGCAGGTGCTACCGATGACTTTGCTGCGCTGTTGGTACGCAAATGGCGCATGGACGAAAGCGTAGTGCCGCAGGCGCTGGAGGATGTACTTGAAAATGTGCGTAATAATAATCCGGAACAAGCGGCTATGCTGGAGGCGCAAAAAGGCATGATTGCAGACGGTTTGCGCGCAGCCACAGTGGAGTACAAAGCCAACGGCCGCTACGAAATGTTGATACTGGGGCAGCGCATGAGCGGCGTATGGCGCCTGAGCGATGACGGAAAGCAACTGCTGCGCACCGACGACGGCGATGGCGAAGAAAGTGTAAATGAAATTGTAGAAGTAAATAACGAACGCTTGGTACTTATCAATAGTAAGCAAAAGCAACTGATTTACGTGCCTAAATAAGCTTGGAAATGTATAATTTCAAGTAAATAACCACCCATTCGTCCAAACAATCCGCATACTGTCAGGGCTGTTCGACCCGGATTCGGCAGCCCTGTTTTTACAAAACATTTACATCATGCAACAAAATTCATTTTCTTTATCCTATTACATACTCTGCTGCCTGCTTTTTATTATATGCAGCAGCGCTTTCGCACAAAACTGGACGCGACTCAACACCGAGCCTTATCCCGGTAAGCAGGATGATATTTACTTTGTAAACGAAAACATTGGTTGGTATGTAAATGGGCAAGGCAAAATTTATAAAACTACCGACGGAGGCACTACCTGGCAATTACAACTCGAACAGCAGGGCACTTTCTTTCGCTGCATCGCTTTTATAGATAGCTTGCGCGGCTTTGCGGGCACGGTGGGCACCGATTATTTTCCGAATGTAAAGGACACCATTCCATTATATAAAACCGTGGATGGCGGCGCTACCTGGCAGCCCGTACCTTACGAAGGGCCTTATGTGAAAGGGCTTTGCGCTATTGATATTGTAAAAGAACAGTATATTAATCGT
The DNA here is from genome assembly GCA_937872385.1 of uncultured Saprospiraceae bacterium. Taxonomy (GTDB): domain Bacteria; phylum Bacteroidota; class Bacteroidia; order Chitinophagales; family Saprospiraceae; genus JADJNW01. The sequence goes on along the minus strand of CALMSO010000067.1, from coordinate 17,746 downwards.
GGAAAAATTGATTATAAATATCATGTTTTTGCGGTAGGGCGTGTGGGCAGCCCAGCCATGATGATAACATCGCATGATAATGGTAAAACATTTACTTCTTCGGATTTGAACGCCGATGCCGCCATGCTGTTTGATATAAAAATGTTTAATAAAAACGAAGGATTTGCCTGCGCTGCTACCGATGCCAATGTACAAACGTCCAATGCCCTTATTTTACATACCACCGATGGCGGCCAAAGCTGGCAAAAAGTGTATCAGTCGGCGCGACCCTTTGAAATTACTTGGAAAGCCTCTTTCCCGACGCGCGAGGTGGGCTACGTTACTATTCAGTCGTACAATCCCGATCCTACTGTAAAGCAGCAGCGCATTGTCAAAACCACCGACGGCGGCCAAAGCTGGCAGGAATTAGACCTTTGCGAAGATTTTCAGGCACGCCCTTTTGGCGTTGGCTTTGTGGATGCCCAGCATGGCTACGTGGGCACGATGAATAGCGGCTACGAAACCCGCGACGGCGGCACTACTTGGTATCAGATAGACCTCGGCATGGCTTGTAATAAAATTCGTATTCACCATGAGCAGAATCGGGTTTTTGGTTATGCCATTGGGGTAAATGTTTTTAAATTGCAATGAATAGGTAAATAAAATCACATCATGTCCATGAAAAAAATCGCCTTTTTGCTGCCTTTGATTCTGCTGAGTTCCTGTCATGTGGGGCGTTTTTTTATCTGGAATACAGCGGATGTAAAGGATTATAAAAAGTTTGCTGCTCGTACTATTGAAAAGCCTATTGAGCCGTTTCGTTTTGTAGAAGCTATTGGCACAGACGCGCTGAAACTGCCGAAAGAAATCACCATCAAAAATCAAAGCTATACTTTTGAGCAGGCTTTGGAAAAATCGGGCACACTGGCTTATTTAGTAATTCGTAATGACAGTATTTTATACGAGCGTTATTTTGATAAATATGATGCAGCATCCATCGTGCCATCGTTCTCGGTAGCTAAATCATTTGTATCGGCCTTGGTAGGCATAGCTATTGATGAGGGTTGTATCAAAAGTGTGCACGACCCGATTACTCTTTATCTAAATAATTTAGATGGAGTAAAATTTGGTGCGATTACTATCGAACATTTACTCAATATGCGTTCGGGTATTCAATTTAATGAAGGATATTTTAACCCTTTTGGCGATGTAGCTAAATATTATTATGGTAAAAACCTGAAAAATTATGTCGCTCGGCAAGATATTCGGCAAGCACCGGATCAGGCATTTGAGTACATCAGTGTAAATACGCAACTGCTTGCTATGATAGTAGAACAAGCTACCGGCCGCCCGCTTGACGCCTTGCTACAAGAGAAAATCTGGCAGCCGCTGGGCATGGAGTACGACGCTACCTGGAGCATAGATAGTCGAAAAAATGGCACGATAAAAGCTTTTTGTTGCCTCAATGCCCGTGCACGCGATTTTGCTAAATTCGGCAGGTTATATTTAAATAACGGCACCTGGAACGGGCAGCAAATTATATCCGAGGACTGGGTACGCCGCTCAACGGTGATGAATAGTGAAGTAAATAACTTTATTTATATGTACCAGTGGTGGCATACAGTAGATACGCAGCCACTCGCAGATAGCACTTACGTGAATGGATTGCACCGTATAAATAATAATGCTGATGGTACTAAATATCTTGTGCAGCCTGCGCCCGATTATTATGCAGAAGGCATTCTGGGGCAGTTTATTTACCTTTATCCTGACAAAAACATTATTATTGTAAGGCTCGGAAAAAAAGAAGGCCCGCTACCTTGGGCAACCTTGGCAAAAGCAATTGCTCGAAACAACTGAATGGATTTAATTATAAAAACAAGTACTAAATAATACCATTATGCAATGGACATCCAATATTCAGCATCCGATATATGCTTACACGCTTACAGCGCATGGCCGAGCATTGCAAACAATGACTTTTAACTACCGAAAGAACACCTGGACAGCGCATTGCGAAAGTGAATCCGGTGCTTTTGTGATTGACCGGGAAGGTTTTTTCAAAAATAAGCTCGTGCTCAAGGAAAATGATGTAATTATCGGGCGTTTATATGCCAAAAACTGGTATAGCCAGAACGGCATTGCGGATATAAAAGGAGAAAAACTATTATATCGTATTGTGAATAACCCTTTGGCCGAGATACAATTTTTGCACCGTGAACATCTGCTGATTGCCTGTGGCATCAAGTTGAATAATCACCGCATAAAGCCAGCCATTACTACCGCCACGCACTTCGACAAGCATCCTTTTGCCTCGTATCTCGCTGCGCTGAGCTGGTATCTGTTGCTACCCATGATGCAGGAAGACACCACTCTTATTATGTAAAACATTAAATAACCAATAAAATTTTAACATCATGAATAACCCAACCTTAATTCGTATCGGGCTGCTACTATTGGGCGGCGCCTTTTTCGGCATCGGATTTTTGTATGGCAAAAGTATAAGAACGCTGTTGTCAGACTCGCCTTGGCTGTTGCTCATTATTACAATCTTGTTGTTGGTTGCTGTAATTGTCGGGCTGTACTATTGGAATAAACTAAATAAAAAACTACAACACAGTGAATAGGCATCATTATACCATGCGTATTTATTTACCTTTTTAATCCCTTAATATCATGTTTGAGATGAATACCCAGACCTGCACATCGCAGCATCATACTACCGATGCCCTCATCCGCCGTCGCAATGCTATTACGGCTGTAGCAATAGGGATTTTCATCGGTTATACCCTGCTTGTTAGTTTGTTTTTCAATCGCGCCGACAAGCTGTCTTGGTCCGACAAACTGCTACCCTTGCTGGGGCTGGGCTGCACGCTGATTTCCTGTACTGTTTTGTTGGGTGGTGCCTGGCAAAAAGTGCAAAAGGAAATACGAAAACGCAATGAGCGCTTGATTTGAAGTGGCATTAAGTAACATTTATACAATCCCCGATGCCCTCACTTTATCCGCTTCTTTCGCAGCCGGATGGAATTGCCAATGACCACCACATCCGAAAATGCCATGAACAAGGCGCCCCACATGGGGTTGAGGAAACCCAGCGCGGCAATGGGAATGGCGATAATATTATACGAAAATGCCCAAAACAGGTTTTGCTTGATGGTGAGTACCGTGTGCCGGGCGATAGACAAGGCTTTGGGTAGGTGCTCGAGGTTGCCATTGAGCAGTACAATTTGTGCCGACTGAATGGCGGCTTGCGAAGCGTTGCTCAGCGATACGCCAATGGTGGCTTTGGCTAAGGCCGGCGCGTCGTTGATGCCGTCGCCGATCATCGCGGTGGGGGCTTGCTGTGAGAGCGATTCGATGATGCGCAGTTTTTCTTGGGGTAGCTTTTCGGCGTGGAATAGCTTTACGCCAAGTTGGTCTGCAATGGCTGCGGTGCGCGTTTGTTTATCACCACTGAGTATAATTGGTTGAATACCAGATTTTTGCAAAGATTGAATTACTTCGGCCGCACCTGGTTTCAGGGTATCAGATATTTCGATAGTGGCTAAGAGTTGCTCATTGCGCAAGAGCGCCAAATGCTGCGAGCCGCTATGTGACTGTGTTTGATGTGCCTTGATTTGATAGGCATTGCCCGCCCCATCGGTAGCGAAGATGCCCACGCCCTTTTGCTCCTGCACTTGTAGATTGTCGAAGGTAACGCCGTTCGCGCGGCCCGCCATTTCGCGCACCAGCGACTGGGCAATAGGGTGCGAAGAGTGCTGTTCGAGCTTGTAAATCAAAGCATTAGCTAAAGCCTCGTCGGGGGTATGGTATTCAATACCTTGAATGTGGAAGTCGCCAGTAGTTAAGGTACCCGTTTTGTCGAAGACCATGTTTTTAACATTCGCAAATACCTCCACGGTTTGCCCACCTTTGATGAGGATACCGTTTCGGGCCAATCGGCCCACACCCACCATCACGGCCGTAGGCGTGGCCAGCCCCATGGCGCAAGGGCAGGAAATAACCAGCACCGCAATGGCATTCATCAGCGCCTGCTGAAAACTGAGCTGAAAACCGAAATGCCCTATGAGCAGGGTTAGCAAAGCGATACCCAGCACTACGGGCACGAAAATAGCGCTGATTCTATCCGCAAGTCGTTGAATATCAGGCTTATCTTGTTGGGCGGTTTTTACCAATTCAATCATTTGGCTGAGCACCGTGTCGCGGCCGACCGCCGTAGCGCGCATTTGTAGGTTGCCTGATTGCAGCAGCGAAGCGCCAATGAGTGCGTCGCCAGGATGTTTTTCTATGGGAATGCTTTCGCCGGTGAGCATGGCTTCGTCCACGGCTGCCTGTCCAGATATTACAACCCCATCGGTGGGTATTTTATCGCCTTCGTTTACTTGCAGCAGGTCGCCCACCTGTATCTCCTCGCGGTTGATGGTCACAATCGTCCCGGAAGCCATGATGCGCCGCGCTTTTTCTACTTGCAATTGCGTAAGTTCGCCAATGGCTGTCGTCGTTTGCTTCACTGCTCGATGCTCAAACCAGTTGCCCAACAACACCAAGGTGATAATAGTGGCGGCGGTTTCGTAGAAAATATAATTCGGCTCCTTGAGCAGCGTACCTATCAAGCTGTAAATAAAAGCAGCGGTGCTACCAGTGAAGATGAGCACGTCCATATTGGCTACACCCGTGCGCACTAAGCCATTCCAGGCACTTTTGCCAAAATGAAACACCCCAATGAGAAAGACCGGCAGCGCGATGGCAAATTGTAACCAATCATTGTGCATCAAACCAATATGCAGCCCCAGCGACATCAAAATATGCCCCAGCAGCAAAGGCGCAGTAAGCACCGCACTGATGAGCAACTTGCGCTCCAGGGTCCACCAGGCTTGCGGCTGCTCGGGCTCCACTACCGTATAACCGAGCTTTTGAATGCCCGCTTTCACCTGCTCCAGCGTCAGCACCGCTTCGTCCGGCCGGAAGCGCACCTCTTTTGTTTGAAAATTGACATACACCTCCTGCAATCCCTTGCGCTCTAGAAAACGCGTGATGCTCATAGCGCAGTTATTGCAATCCATGCCTTCTACCTGCAATTCTATGTGTTGATTAGCCATTTTTTATTCCCAATTTACACATTTTGTCTTATTTATCCCATTCCCCTATTCCCCCCATCCACCCTCTCAACCGCCTCATAACCAGCTTCTTCCAATGTTTGTACAATAATCTCCACGCTCACGTTGCCCGTCACGGTCAAGATTTTATCAGGATGCTGAATATCCACCTCCCAGTTTTCAATCTCGCTGATTTCATTCAGGAAAGGTGTCACCGAGCGGATGCAAGCCCCGCAGTTGATATTCGTTTTAAACGTTTGTTGTAATGCCATGTTTGTCAAATTGTTATAAAATTCGCTATTCGCTGCTCGCTATTCGCTGCTCGCTATTCGCTGCTCGCTATTCGCTGCTCGCCATTCGCGGTTTGCAGTTTGCAGTTTATAATGTCCCATCACCTAAGACCCATCCACAAAGATACAGTCTGTTCCGATTAGATGTACGGGCATTTACATAGGATTTTTCGCTTTCGTTTTGGAAAAAACAAGCAGCCTACTCAACCTTCTCGCTCGTATCGGTTTATTAGAATAGGGCTTTTACTGCAATAACAATTTCAAAGCAAAATAAGATTTTGAGTAATAAAAACAAGTACCACTTATGAACAAGCGAACTTTTCTGAAAACGAGCGCGCTGGCTACGGCTGCCGCTTTGGTTAATCCTTTCAAACTGATTTCCAATACTTTAACTCCAGATTTGTCCTCAGCAGCGCCTTTTGTACCGGGCAATTTCGAGCTGCCGGCACTGCCTTACGCACCCGATGCGCTGGAACCGCATATTGACAAAATGACCATGGAAATCCACCACGGGCGGCACCACAATGCCTACGTGAGCAACCTCAATAAGGGCGTGGACGGCACGGCTTACGCCAATATGAACATCGAGCAGATTCTGGAAGCCTTGAAACCTGGCGATGCAGCGGTGCGCAACAACGGCGGCGGGCATTACAACCACACCCTGTTCTGGAAATTGATGAAACCCAATGGCGGCGGTGCTCCAACGGGGCGCATGGCAGATTTTATTAATGCGAAATTCGGCTCGTTCGATAAACTGAAAGAGCAGTTCAACGCGGCAGCGGCCGGTCGCTTCGGCTCGGGCTGGGCTTGGCTCTGCGTCAATCGCAAAGGTGAGTTGTTCATCACTTCCACGCCCAATCAGGACAATCCACTGATGCGCAAAATTGCCAAAAAAGACTATGGTTTCCCCATTCTGGGCATTGACGTATGGGAACACGCCTACTACCTCAAGTACCAAAACCGGCGCGGCGACTACGTGGGCGCTTTTTGGAATGTCGTGAACTGGGACGAAGTAAACGCCCAGTACGACTTAGCCCTGCGGAAGTTCGGTAAGTAAGTATCGGCGCGCTTTAGCCGCCGAATGCAGCGCGCTGCGGGTAGGGCCGCAGCGCGCTCTCCGCCTGCCCGAATCTCGGCTGCTATATTCCATTTTTTTTATAACTTGCGCAGCAAAACAAACTGCAAATGAACAGCAAGTATCTTTGGTTGGTACTCTTTTCGTTATACGCAATAGCTTGCCAACGCGCCCAGCCTGCCGAAACGACTTTCGATGACCCGCGCCAGTCTATGTCGCCCGATCAGCGCTACGGCACACTTTTCGAGTATGTGCAAATGGCGCAGGTTTTTCCGGATGGCAAAACGTTTGCGGATTGTATTCCCAAAGTACCTACCGATACCATTCTGGCGCGCTTTGCTGCCAATCCTCGCATGAAGCCTCGTGCGCTCAAGGAATTTGTGACCCAATATTTTAATATGCCGCCCATGCAATCCGCTACTTTTCAGAGTGATACCAGCCTGAGTCCTGCGGAGCATATCAATCGCCTCTGGGAGGTATTGACCCGCCAACCGGACATATCCGACCGCGGTTCGCTCATTCCACTCCCCCATCCCTACATGGTGCCGGGCGGGCGCTTCCGCGAAATTTATTACTGGGACAGCTATTTTACGATGCTGGGGCTACAAGTAGCTGGCAAAACCGATATGATTGAAAATATGGTGGACAATTTTGCGCACCTGATTGATACCATCGGCTTCATTCCCAATGGCAATCGCACCTACTATCTGAGCCGCTCCCAGCCACCGTTTTTCGCGCTGATGGTGGAGCTGCTGGCTGAGCTTAAAGGGGATGACACCTACCGCAAATACCTGCCACAGTTGCAAAAGGAATATAACTTCTGGGTAGATCGCCAAAACGACTTCAGCGTCGGGATGGTCACCAACAAGCGCTACGTAACGCTTAAGGACGGCACCATGCTCAATCGCTACTGGGACGAGCGCGACAAGCCCCGCCCCGAAAGTTTCCGCGAAGATTTTGAAACCGCCGCTCAGAGCAATCGCCCGCGCCCAGAGGTGTATCGCAATATCCGCGCCGCCTGCGAGTCGGGCTGGGACTTCAGCAGCCGCTGGCTGAAAGATGGGCAAACCCTCGAAACCATTCGTACCACAGAAATCATTCCTGTGGACTTGAACGCCCTGCTGTATCATCTCGAAAAAACGCTCGAAAAAGCATATACCCTGCAAGGCAATACCGACAACGCCAACCTCTACCGGCAGCTATCCATCCGGCGGGCAGAGAGCCTGCTGCGCTACGCCTGGAATCCACGCAGCGGCTTTTTTGAGGATTACGATTTTATCAACGATCGGCAAACGGGCATCCTGTCGTTGGCGGGTATGTACCCCTTGTTTTTTAAAATAGCCAGCCCAGAACAAGCTGCGGCTGTGGCCAAAGTCATTGAGCGGGACTTCCTGAAAGCGGGCGGCGTAGTAACTACGCTCGCCAATACCGGCCAGCAATGGGATGCCCCCAACGGCTGGGCACCGCTGCAATGGATGACCATTCAAGGGCTGCGTAATTATGGTTTTAACGCATTGGCAGACAGCATCAAACAGCGCTGGATTGATCTCAATGTGCGTGTCTATAAAAACACCGGCAAAATGGTCGAAAAATATAATGTATTGGATATGGAACTGCTCGCTGGCGGCGGCGAATACCCGGTGCAAGATGGCTTCGGCTGGACGAACGGTGTGCTGCTGCGGCTGCTGTCAGAGTAATCTTTGCTAAATCTTTTTGGTTTAGTAAATCTTTTTGTAATGAATTCGTTTTTTAATCCTTTTTATTTAGCAAAAAACATCAAATTATAAAAAATCAACCGACTGTTTTTATATGAATCAACTGCATATTCCTCGCCTAAAACATACCGACGCCGGGCACTTTTTTCTGATCGCCGGCCCTTGCGTGGTAGAGAGCGAAGCCCTTTGCCTCGAAGTAGCCGCTACCCTCAGCGACCTCAGCGATCGCCTGCGTATTCCGTTGATTTTCAAGGCTTCGTATCGAAAAGCCAACCGTTCGCGGCTCGATTCTTTTACCGGCATTGGCGATGAAGCCGGGTTAGAAATATTGCGCAAGGTGAGCCATACCTTCGACATTCCGGTCATTACCGACATTCACACCGATGAAGAAGCCGCGCTGGCCGCCCGCTACGTGGACGTACTGCAAATTCCGGCTTTTCTGTGCCGACAAACCAGCCTGCTGGTAGCCGCCGCCGATACCGGCAAGGTGGTCAATGTAAAAAAAGGGCAATTCCTCAGCCCCGAAGCTATGCGCTACGCTATAGACAAAATTATACAATCCGGAAACAATCGCGTGCTGCTCACCGAGCGCGGCACTACTTTTGGCTACCAAGATTTGGTCGTGGATTTTCGCGGCATTCCCGTCATGCAAGCCTTAGGCGCGCCTGTAGTGCTCGACTGTACCCATTCCTTGCAACAGCCCAACCAGGCCAGCGGCGTCACCGGAGGGCGGCCGGCACTCATCGAAACCATCGCCAAAGCAGGCATAGCAGTGGGCGCAGACGGACTTTTTATCGAAACGCACCCTCGCCCCGCCGAAGCTAAAAGCGACGGTGCTAACATGCTACCGCTCAACCAACTCGAAGGATTGTTAGAGCGCTTGCTGCGTATTCACGAAGCGGTGCACCTAACAGCAAACACTGCCAAAAGTCATTGACTTTTTCATGAGAAATGCGTATATTACGTCATTATTGATGTAAATATCGAAATAAAATAGGCAGCCGATACTGAAGGAAACATGGCGATAGGCTAATTTCATTACACACTAAAAAATAAAGGAGGTCGCTATGACAACAACATTACGCATTGCCAAAACCCTGTTGCTCCTCCTGCTGATTGTGCCTTTCGCGCTGGCGCAAAGTGCAGAAAAAACGCTCGTAAAGTCTTTCGCTTTTGAAAAAAACGAAACCGTGACCCTAGACCTGCCCGGCACGGTAGCATTACAAACTTGGGACAGCCCGCTGCTGCGGGTACAAATATCCATTATGCTGAACAACGGCAGCGAAGCGGTGCTCAAATCGCTCATCAGCGCTGGCCGTTATAATCTGACTACCGAAAATAAAGACGGGCAAACCTTTATCATTGCCCCGGCAATGGACAAAACGGTGCGCATTGGCGGCAAGCCTTTGGAGGACACTGTGCGCTTCCTCGTCTTCGCGCCGGACAACCTGTCGGTGAAAATAAAAACCCCAACCGACAACAGCACGATGGGCAAAGCGTTTTAAAAAAGTAGCGGACTAATTGGCTGTCTATGCAACCTTTAATACATTATTTTGATTCAATCATTTTGCCTATGCGCTCTTTATACATTATAGGGCTTATCGTATTGGCTTCTACTTTTTTAAGCGCTCAAAACCAGCGTTTTATACATAAGGTTTTTGAACTTGATACAGCATTTGCCCTACAACTCGACCTCTACGGCGCGTACGAAACCGAGCTGTGGGCGGGCAATACGGTGATGGTCGAAACGAAGGTAAGCCTATATAATGCTTCGGAAAATATTCTCACGCACTTCATCAAAGAGGGGCGCTACGAAGTCGTTGCCGAGCTGGCGGGCCATACGCTGCTGCTATCGTCCAAAGAAAAAACGCGGCAGCCATTAGGCACCCTCAAGGGCGGCACGTCGCGCGAAGAAGTGCAAGTACGGGTGTTCATTCCCGAAAAAATGCAACCCACGGGCACGCTCACCTGGGAAATTCCCGAATCGGAACGCCCAAAGCCAGCAACCAAAGGCGATGGCGGATGAAAGTGGTAAAAAATGGGACGCTGTTATGGGTTAACTTGGCATAACTTTTATGCTGCTAATAATTTTCGTAATAAAAACATTATATCTAAGCATTGCAAGTAAATAAGTCAAAAACAAAACCAAGTTAATACCAATGAGCGAAAAAGAACTATCTGAATTGACAGACCAAGACTTGTTGGAAGAAACAAAAAAAATGAAGTCATCTTCTATAATGCATGCTGGATTAATAGGGTTCATGGCGGGCATTATAATTTACAGCGCCTTGAAAAACACTTGGGGTCTTCTTACTCTCATCCCTTTGTTTTTTATTTACAGGCTGTTAAAAAAAACTAAAAGAAATGAAACCCTGAAAAAGCTATCGCGAGGACGTAATTTGCAATAAAATAGTGTGTAATTAGGTAAATTTATTTTGTTAATCGCTGCCCCCGACTCTAATCAAAAAATAATCAATTGGTTTAAACCTAAAATCCGAATTATGAAAAACTATATCATTACTTTGTTGCTCCTGGCAATTATGATTAGTAGTGCTTCGGCTCAGCTGCTCACGGGCCTTATTGACCGAAAAGATCTTGGAGTGCAATTTACCATTCCTAATGGCTGGTTTGGCCAAGAAGCAGAAGCAGCTTTAGTGCTTGGCTCGAATACGGAGGTTGGGCTGATTTTAATGATGCAACACGAGTACAGCACGATTGCAGAAATCAAGGCAGAAGCGGACGCTGGCCTGATGGAAGAAGGCATCATGTTGCAACGTTCTGGCAATTATGAAACCATTGGCACGAATGGCATTGGTGCGGAATTTTCCGGTCGCATCCAAGGGGCGCAAGCCAAAGCTTACATCGCTTCTTTAGTCAATCCGCACGGTGCGGGCATCACCATTATGTCCATGACCGAGTCGGATAAGTTTAGCGCTCGCTATCGGGAGCTGGCGCATTTGATTGCGAAAAGCGTCAAATTTTCCAAACCGGTGGTGCCGCCGGTGGTGAATGAATGGAAAGAAGCCCTGCAAGATACGCGGCTGTCGTACTTGTCGTCGTACAGCAGCGGCAGCAGCGGTGGTAGTAGCTCCAGTGTATATATTCACTTGTGCCGGGCGGGTTATTTCAAATACAGCCGTAGCTCCAGCTTGTCTATTGATACGGGCGGAGCTTTTGGTTATAGTGGCGGCAGCGGGCAGGGCAACGGGCGCTGGGATGTATTGAGCGACGGGCAGGGCGGCGCCATGCTGGTGCTTTATTTTGAAGATGGCTCTACCAATGAGTACCGCCTTTCGTTTCAGGATGGTAAAACTTTCTTGAATGGAAATCGTTATTTTAAGACAAATAAAAACGATCCGAATTATCCGGTGGACTGTCCGTAATGGTAAATAAAGCAGATTGAAGGGCTCGAATTATTTACTATTTTTAAAATTAAGTGCCTGTTTAATGCTTTGCGCAATGTAAAAAAATGCAGTTATGCACTATTGGTATAAAAATCGCAATTTGTAAATATAATGACTACTACCTCCGCTACCGAAACAATCTGGGCGATTTTGGAAGAAGTGACCGACCCCGAAATCCCGGTGCTCACCGTGGTGGATTTGGGCGTCATCCGCGATGTTATTATGCACGACGACGAGTCCGTGGAAGTGATTATCACGCCTACTTACTCCGGCTGCCCGGCTATGAATACGATTGAAATCAACATTAAAGCGACCCTGCAAGAGAAAGGATTTGACCTAGTGAAAGTGACTACCGTCCTTAGCCCAGCCTGGACGACCGACTGGCTCAGCGAAGCCGGCAAGGAAAAACTCCGCGCCTATGGCATCGCTCCGCCCGTGGGCAGCGTGAGCAAACGTGCACTTTTTGGCGCCGAACCGGTAGTGGCCTGCCCGCTTTGCAGCTCCGAGCACACCGAGATGATCAGCCAATTTGGCTCTACCGCTTGCAAATCGCTCTACCGCTGCAAAGACTGCCTCGAACCCTTCGATTATTTTAAATGCCACTAATATTATTTTAGATAATAGACCGCGAATAGCGAACCGCAAACTGCAAATAGCGAATTATTCACCGCCCTGTTTCAAACAGCAACCACCCATCAGGGTCCACTACTGGCTTGTCTTTTTTATCCAATTTGATGGTAATACCCTCCGCAGGCACCTGTACGCGCCGCCGCTGCTTACCGATTTCGACTTCTACGGGCATCGGGAAGGGCATATCCGGCACTGGCGATTCCCAGCGCAACCGCAGCACTCCATCTTCTATTCTGGAATATAATTTTGGTAAGGCCGCTTGTCGCAAATACACTTCGAAAAACCAGTCGAGTTTCATTCCCGATTCTGCTTCGCAAATTTGTAAAAAATCATCGGTTGTTACAAAACGCACCTGCCGCCCGTCGGTAATTTTTTCCATCGCCGGGTCAGGATAGGTCATGCGACGCAAAGACCGGAAAAAAGCCTCTTCGCCCATCAAAAACCGCAGCGTATGCAGCACCCAGGCGCCTTTGGCATAAATAGGTGCGCGATAAATTTCCTTGCCCGTTTGTGAAGCGCGTGGCGCCACCGGCATATTATTACTAAACCGCCGCATACTTTGCATATAATCTTGATACACTTGCTTACCCTGCAATTTCTCTGCGTATAATGGCTGCATGTAAGTGCCAAATCCCTCATGTATCCACATATCACGCCAGTCGGAGTTGGTCACTAAATTTCCCCACCATTCGTGCGCCAGTTCGTGTTGATGTAAGGCATCGAAGCCCCAGTCGCGGCCGCCCGTCATAGATTTATTACTAAAATTGGCACCGTACGCAATGATACTTTGGTGCTCCATGCCGAGGTGGGGCGTTTGCGCCACGCCATATTTATCTGCTCGAAAAGGATAGGGGCCCAGCAACTCTTCAAAGAAGCGCAAATGCTCTATAAATTGCGGAAACAGGATTTGTCCTTTATCATAATCTTCCGGTAGTACATAAAATATCACCGGATATTGCTCGCCCGTTACACAATCCATTACTCCTTCTATCGTACGATAAGGGGCAATATTTAGCGCCACATTATATACATTAATCGGATTGGAAATAAACCAATGGTAAGTGCTCGTGCCATCATTATGTGCTTCGGTGCTGCGCAACCGCCCGTTGGAGGCTACGACCAATGGATCGGGCACCCGCACGTGTAGGGCCATCGAATCAGGCTCATCCGATACATGGTCTTTCACTGGCCACCAGATATCAGCCCCTTCGCCTTGGCAGGAGGTAGCAATCCAGTGTGCACCGGAGGAAGTTTTAGCCCAACTGAAACCGCCGTCCCAAGGGGCACGAGGTGCCACGCGGGGCTTGCCGCCATAGGCCACCTCCACGCTCACGCGCTCGCCCGGCTGGTGTGTGCGCCCAAGATCCACCCAGAGTTTACCGCCATCTCGCCGAAAAGGGCGCAACTCGCGCTTGCCTTGTGCATTAAAGCGCCAAGTACCGCTCACTTCCAGCAAGGTATCGAGGTCGAGTACTACCCAGTACATCGGATGCATAACTTGCGCTTCGGTGCGCAATAGACCTGTGATGCGCCGCTCGTCCGGGAAAACCTGTATTTTTAAATCATAAAAAGTGACATTATACGCAGCCTGCTCCGGCATCAATTCACCACCGGTATCATATATAGCTGTTTGTGCATTCATCGGCAACCAAGCTGTAATTACCAACAGAAAAATTATTATCATAAATCTTGTTTCCATGATGTCCTTTTTTACAATTATACCATTTCAAAGTGGAAGAAAAGTATTTTAGCGAAGACAAGATAGGACATCTTTCGTATTTGTACAATTTTTCTCGAAAAGCATCGCTCGGCGAGATTGGCCTTATTGGCAAGCTTACGCAGAGCGGTTTGTTATTTTAAAATATTCTTATAACTTTTAAACGCTGGATTTCAATTTATTACGTTATAAAACTATCAAAAAATAGCGTGCATACCCAGCCCCAGCCAGTTGCCGCGTTGGATGGCACCGACATCTTTCTGATGAAAAAAAGTATTCACTGCTGCGCCTGCTCCGGCCGCGCCTGGCTGCCCCGTATGCCAAGTATAATGCAACATCAGCTTGAGATTTTTACGATTCAAATACCAGTTGACACCCGCATCATAAGTAGTTTCGGTACCGGAATGACTGTTGAGTGCGCGCGCGTTTTCCTGCCCTTCAGCATCGAGTGCTCCGGCGAAATGCATCAGCATAAAAGAAGGCTCAATAAAAAAGCGATGATCAATCATTACATTATAACCTGCGCGAATATGTCCGGTGGCATAACTCGTTATAAAGTGCTCATTTTCAAGACTTCGCCGCCCTTCGCGCCACATTTGATTCCATTCGCCGTCTAAGTTGAAAGCGCCGAGATTAAGCAGCATATCTACGGAAGTCATATAACTTTCACTAAATAAATCCGTACGCCCTTGCCAGGCAGCACCGGCTGCCAGCGTGAGGCCGTGCCGCTCGTTGAAATAATTAATATCATAAGCAACTTTGTAACGATTCATTTCTGGTTCACCGATATTCACTGCTACCCGCCCGCTGAGCAGGGGCGCATAGTGTACGCCGGTTGAGTTGCCATTATTACTATGAAAAACCGGATTAAAAATACCGATATTATAATTTATTTTATGATGCAGCAGCAGTCCGCCTACATTAAGACCTGCGGCCCGTCCGACGCCCGTACCCACTAAATGTTTGCGAATATAATTTTGCGACATGGATTTTTCCATCGAATTGACCGACCAGCCGGAAGTAATGCTCTCGCGGCTGAGTTGTGGCCGAAAATAACCCGCTACTATGTTAAATGCTTCTGAATTTTTATGCACCGACCATTGTAAATAAGCATCCCAGATGCCTAATTTGGGGATGGCGCCGTTATTAGGTTCACCAACCAGCGCCGAGTGAATGTCGCGCCCAATCATATCATAAGCTGTAACTACTGTAAACTCCAGCCCTTCATAAGGCTGCGCCCGAAAACCAATACGCGCCCGTCGCAACATGATATTGAAGCGATCGTCCACTGGTTCATATTGCGCTTTTTCTGCATCAAATAGGGTTTGCCCGATTGAATAACTACTCCATAATTGTAACATCAGGAAGGGTTCAATTTTTACATTGTTTTTCTTTACCTGCTGATTTTCAGATGTTTCGCCTGCCTGCGCTATTAGTATTGCTGGTACAAGTAATAAAAACATTGCAGTGTATAATATAACTCGCATCTTGTTTCTGGCTTTATTTATTTACATCATTTATAATAAACATTATACGAATTTCAATAAAAAAGACGTGTGTTTTGATAGCTCAGTGGCTTATCATTATAAAATTGAACTGTTTGCTTTTCGCTGTTTGCTACCGAATTCGATATTACAATCTAAAAGCCATATAAAAAGGTATAAAAAAGGCGGGCTTGTATGATGTGGCCCGCCCCGTTCGAAACAAAAAATCACCCGATTATTATATCTTGATAGAACTTAATGCGGTAGTTTATCGCGCAGCAAGCCATACGTGTAAGTACCTGCAATAGCACTGAGAATGATTAGTAAAAATATCCAGTAGCCGCTGCCCAGCAGGGTGTACATGGGCCCGGGGCAACTGCCCGCCAGCGCCCAGCCCAGCCCAAAAATAGAGCCGGAAATGAGGTGCCTGCGCACGCTCAGCGGGGTGGGGCTGAAGTCGAGCGTTCGGTAGCGTTTCATTATACCAATAATGATGACGCCGAGGGCTACCGCCGTGCCGATGACGCCGTACATGTGAATGCTTTCAAAACGAAACATTTCATGAATACGAAACCACGAAATGACCTCAGATTTGGTTAAAACAATACCAAAAAAGATGCCGACAATGAGAAAAGGTATATTTTTCATAATGATTTGATGTTCAATTTTATTAAATTGCAATGTAATAAAGTGTTTGATTTATGATGCAGTTATTATAATCGCATCAAAAACGGGAAAATGAACCAAGTCATCAGAATGCCGCCGATGAAAAAACCGATGACGGTGAGCAGAGACGGCAATTGTAGGTGCGATAAGCCTGTAATGGCGTGCCCCGACGTGCACCCGCCTGCGTAACGCGCGCCAAAACCGACCAAAAAGCCACCGACGATCGCCATTAATACGCCTTTTACATTGCCAAAATTGAACAAATCAGTGGGTACGTAGCCCAGCCCTTTGGCATCCGACGCTGGGTAGGCAATCCCCAGTGTGGACAAATAATCAACCGTGGACTGGGAAATTTGCACTGCTTCGGGGCTGCGTAAGAAATTGCCCGCAATAAGCCCGCCCAACAAAATACCAATCACAAAAGTGGTGCGCCAGGCATCCGCCTTTACATCCATATTGAAAAATGGAATTTTCTTGCCCGCGCCCGCCATGGCGCATACCGTACGAAAAGTGCTCGATACGCCAAAGCTATGCCCCATCCAGTTTAATAAAAACAATACCAACGCAATAGCTGCGCCGCCTACTGCCCAGTGCCAGGGCTGACTGATGAACTCCAAAAAACCCTGATTACCTACTACTAACTCCATGTTAATCTGCTTGTTTTGTTTGTGGAATTTTTTAAATATGAATAAAATAGGACGCCTCGGAAGGCATCTAATGCTTCACCAATTTGGTGCTTGCTCAGGCAAACTCTCCGATGACGTGCATCAGTTGCTGGGCCGATTGCATACCCGACTGCCGCCACTTGATTTCTCCGTTTTTAAACAGGATAAAAGTGGGTACGCCCATGATTTGCAGATTGTTGGCCAGCGCTTGGTTTTGATCCACGTCTATTTTAATGACGGTTGCCTTGTCGCCAATACCTTTGACCACTTCCTTGAGAATAGGTGCCATCGCCTTGCAGGGGCCGCACCATTCGGCTGAAAAATCAATCAATACCGGCTTGTCGCCATTAATCAATTCTTTGAAAGAAACTTTTTGTGCCATGTTTTTAAAATTTTACATTTGACAGTACAAAATTCGATAGTCGTCAACTATTTTGCAGTGATATTTGTCACAATGATACAAAAACCCTGATTACGAGGTTCACTTAAAACGCAAGCCATGAGTCGCAGAAATGACCCGCCCCCACCTACCCCTGCGCGTCGCAGCCCTTTCCGGCTACTGCTGATGGGCATTGTTCTTTTTTTATTGGTTTCGGTAGCTTTACAAATGTGCGGCATCAATATTGTCTCCACGTCGGGCGAAGAGCAACTGATTGACCGGCCGCATTCGCCGCAGCGCGAGGGCCGCGAAGTGCCACGCGACTTAGACATTGAAGACTGAATGGGTTGATTTTGTTTTGTAAATTACTGAAAATCAATTGTTAAAATCATGTAAATGTAGTAAATAATGGGACATTGTTATTTTGTCAATGTTAATTGTTAATTGGGGAAGGGTTGAAAAGAGTTGAAAAGTTGAAAGGGTTAAAAAGGGTGATGGGGCGAATAGGGGAAGGGTTGAAAAAAAGGTTGAAAAGTTGAAAGGGTTAAAAAGGGTGATGGGGCGAATAGGGGAATAGGGTTGAAAAGAGTTGAAAAGTTGAAAGGGTTAAAAAGGGTGATGGGGCGAATAGGGGAATAGGGTT
>CALMSO010000066.1 GCA_937872385.1 uncultured Saprospiraceae bacterium | reverse complement strand
GCGAATATCGGATTGAAATAGTTAAAAACGTTAGGCATCTATAAAAGATAACCCATAGGGGCGACCTATCATACGGCACGGTGTCACCCCCGATGGGGTTCAAAAGCATTGATTATCAACTATCTATAAAAATTTCACCCCTTCGGGGTTCACTCGATAGTCGCATCAAATGTAAAGCCACCCAACCGCCAATCACTTCTCTTTCTGGCGTTTTGCATCTCGCGTCTGGCATCTGAAATCTGGTATCTCAAATGCTATCATACCGCTTGGGCGCCTTCCTTGATTTCTTCCACCACTTCGGGATTGAGCAGCGTGGAGGTATCACCGAGGCTGTCGGTTTCGCCAGCGGCTACTTTGCGCAAGATGCGCCGCATGATTTTGCCAGAACGGGTTTTGGGTAGCCCCGATACCACCTGGATTTTGTCGGGTTTAGCAATCGGCCCGATTTCTTTGGTTACTACCTCCAGCACCGCTTTGCGGAAAGCCTCCTCGTCGGCTACCGGCTCGGCGGTGATGATGTAAGCGTAAATGCCCTGCCCCTTGATGTCGTGCGGATAGCCTACTACAGCCGACTCGACCACTTGGGGATGTAGGTTGATGGCATTTTCAACCTCGGCAGTACCAATGCGATGTCCGGAAACGTTGATCACGTCGTCCACGCGCCCGATGATGCGGTAGTTGCCCTGTGCGTCGCGGCGAGCGCCGTCGCCGGTGAAGTATTTGTTATCAAAAGTAGAAAAATAGGTCATGCGTGCCCGCTCGTGGTCGCCATAGGTGGTGCGAATCATGGAAGGCCAAGGATACTTGATGCACAGCATACCTTCTACGTCGTTGTCGAGCAGTTCATTGCCATCGGTATCTACCAAGCAGGGCTGCACGCCCGGCAGGGGCAGCGTTGCGTAAGTTGGAATCAGCGGCGTGATGCCAGCCAGCGGTGAAATCATGATGCCGCCGGTTTCGGTTTGCCACCAGGTATCCACGATGGGGCAGCGGCCCTGCCCGATCCGGTCGTGGTACCAGCGCCAAGCCTCTTCGTTGATGGGTTCGCCCACACTGCCGAGCACCTTGAGCGTGCTCAGGTCGTGCCCTTGCGTATATTTGTCGCCCATAGCCTGCAAGGCGCGTATGGCCGTCGGGGCAGTATAGAAATGGGTAACTTTGTACTTTTCGCAAATTTGCCAGAAACGGCTCGCGTCAGGATAGGTAGGCACGCCTTCAAACATGATGGTGGTAGCGCCCGCCAGCAGCGGCCCATATACAATGTAGCTGTGCCCGGTCACCCAGCCAATGTCGGCAGTGCACCAATATATGTTGCCAGGGTCGTATTGAAATACATTTTCAAATGTATATTTGGTATAAACCATGTAACCGCCACAGGTATGTACTACGCCCTTGGGCTTGCCCGTTGAGCCAGATGTATAAAGGATAAAAAGCATATCTTCGGCGTCCATGACCTCAGCTGGGCAGTCAGCACTTTGGTTATCTACTATCTCATGCCACCAGCGGTCGCGGCCAGCGTGCATAGGTACAGATTGCTCGGTACTTTGATGTACCAATACGGTTTCGATGCTATCGCAATCCATAGCGAGTGCTTCGTCCACCACTGCTTTCACGGGGATGTGCTTAGGCCCGCGGTCATTGAAGTCAGAGCAGATGACCATTTTGCAGGTAGCGTCCTTGATGCGGTCGGCTAAGGCATTGGCTGAAAAGCCGGCAAATACTACAGAATGAATAGCCCCAATGCGCGCACAGGCCAGCACGCCAATAGCCAGTTCCGGAATCATGGGCATATAAAAGCACACGCGGTCGCCCTTGTTGATGCCGAGCGACTTGAGGGCGTTGGCAGTTTTGCACACTTCGGCGTGTAGCTGGCGGTAGGTGTAGGTCTTATGTGGCACAGCGGGATTATTAGGCTCCCAGATGATGGCGGTTTGGTCGCCGCGGGTGTCGAGGTGCCGGTCGAGGCAGTTCTCGGTGATATTTAGCTTGCCATTGATGAACCATTTTACATCCAAAGCTCGGAAGTCCCAGTCCAATACTTTATCCCATTTTTGGTGCCACTGGAAGGTATCCGCCTGCGCTGCCCAGAATACTTCCGGCGCTTCGACGCTCTTCTTATAAGCAGCTTGATATTCTGCAAAGGTTCTGATTCGTTGTGTCATACTTACCATTTTTTTGAAACATATAAATAGTTAGATTAATCAATTTAAGAAAGTAAATTTTTTTCCACCCCTCAACCCTTCCACCTCTCAACCTCTACTCACCCCCACTCCGCCAATTCATTTACCATGTTTACAAAATGCTCATTATCAAACGGTTTTACAAGATACACTTCTGCGCCGCTGTCATAACCGGTGAAACGATCCTGCTGCGCACCTTTAGCCGTCAGAAAAATGATACGCACATCATCAAACGCCTCCTGCTGCCGAATCTGCCGTGCTACTTCAAAGCCGTCCATCCCGGGCATCATCACATCCAGCACCACGATGTGGGGACGATGTGTGTGCATGGCCGCCAGCGCCTGCGCCCCATTTTGCGCCGTAAACACCTGATAACCTTGCTGTTGCACCAAAAAATTCAGCGCCGTCAGGATGCTCGGCTCATCGTCCACCAACAGTATCTTGATATTCGCCCGATTCATGGGTTTCCTGTTTTTAATGGTTACACACTTTCATTGCATCATTTAATCGTTCATTTCCAGCACAATTTTGATCTTATGCGGTTGTCAATTACCCGAATCTGGTTCATCATAAGTAAC
>CALMSO010000065.1 GCA_937872385.1 uncultured Saprospiraceae bacterium | reverse complement strand
CTGTCATATTGTACCCTCATCCCAATCATCAAATATTGCGGAAGATGCTAAAAAGCTCTATGATTTTTGTGACGAAGTGACGAAAAAACACCAAATAAAGTAGAATAGCGGTACACACCAGTATCTATACGCGAGCAGGGGTGCGTGCTTCATAGAACAGGAAAGCACCAAATTTGAAGTTCAGTTCTTCGTAGGAAGTTAAGTGCTAAAAATCCTTACTTGTTGCGAGTAGCGGCAAAACGTTGTTCAAGATACCTCGCTACGCTCGGTGCCATCGTACAACACTGGGCTGGCTGGCGTTCATTTTTGATTTTTTGCTTCGCGGAAATTTTTCGAAAAACAAAATACGCATTCAGGCCTCCGCCTCTTCCATTTCCATTTGTGCGGCTTCCCAAGCTTCCATGGCTGCATCGAGGGCTTTTTTCTTTTGTCCGTGTAGCTCCAGGATGTGTGCGGCTTTGGCTTGCTCATAGAAAGCGGGGTCAGCCATTTCAACTTCCATCTGCTTGATTTCAGCTTCGAGGCGCTCTACAGCACGCTCGGCGTTTTGGAGGTTACGCTGGAGGCGTTTGCGCTCTTCGCGGCTAATTTCTTTTTTCTCTGGTGCTTGAGGGGCATGGGGCAGGGTAGGGGTGGTTTTGCCGTTTTTGCTGCTCATTTCTACGGCGCGCATATTGTCTAAGGCACGTTTTTCAAGGAAAGCATTGACATCGCCAATATGGTCGAAGAGCTGATGGTCGCGGAATTCAATAGTGCGATTGGTCAGCCCGGCAAGAAACTCTCGGTCGTGCGATACCACAATCATCGTACCGTCGAAATCGGATAGCGCCTGCTTGAGGATGTCTTTGGAAATAATGTCGAGGTGATTGGTCGGTTCGTCAAGCACCAGCAAATTGAAGGGCCGCAGCAGCATACAGGCCAGCGCCAGCCGGGCGCGCTCGCCACCGGAAAGCACCGACACTTTTTTGTCCACATCTTCTCCGCTGAAAAGGAAGGAGCCGAGGATATTGCGCAGCCGGGTGCGCATTTCGGGGGGCGAGGCGGCCTCCATGGTTTCGAGGAGGGTCATTTTAGGATCGAGCACATCGGCTTGATTTTGAGCATAATAGCCAATGGAAACGTTGTGTCCCAGCTTCAGTTCGCCTCCGCTGAGGGGTATCTGCCCGACAATCATTTTGGCCAGCGTGGTTTTACCTTGTCCGTTTTGCCCAACAAAAGCAATCCGGTCGCCCCGGTCGAGTTTGATGTGTACATCTTGTAGCACAGGTTTAGGTCCATAAGATTTGCTGACCCGGTGGCCTTCCACTACAACCTGCCCAGAACGCGGCGCGGGCGGAAAACGCAAATTCATACCGGCGGTATCTTCATCTTCAATTTCAATGCGCTCGATTTTGTCCAACTGCTTCTGCATGGATTGCGCCATACTCGTTTTGGTGGCCTTAGCCATGAAGCGATTGATGGTGCGCTCCTTCTGGGCAATGAGTTTTTGTTGATTGGTAAAGGCAGCGAGCTGTTTTTCGCGCCGGTCCCTGCGCAACTCCACGTATTGGCTGTAAGCGGCTTTGTATTCGAATACCTTGCCGAGTTCTATTTCAACGGTACGTTTGGTCACATTGTCGAGGAACTGCTTGTCGTGCGAAATGGTAATCACCGCGCCGGGATAGTCTTCAAGGAAGCCTTCGAGCCAGATAATGGACTCGATGTCGAGGTGGTTGGTCGGTTCGTCCAAGAGCAGATAATTGGGGCGTTGCAGCAGCATTTTGGCCAGCTCTACGCGCATTTGCCAGCCGCCGCTGAATTCCGTCGTTTGCCGATTGAAATCCGCTTGTTTGAAACCCAATCCTTTCAGTACGCGCTCGGCTTGGGCTTGCATATCGTCGCCGCCCAGCAGGTGAAACTGATCGTTGAGATGGGAGTATT
>CALMSO010000064.1 GCA_937872385.1 uncultured Saprospiraceae bacterium | reverse complement strand
AAATAATTTTTCATCCGAATCGTAGTGCGAATCATATACACTGCCGCGAAACCGCAAATGCCGCCAATGAGAAAATAGAAAGGCAAAGCCTCGAAGCGCCAGCCATCGGTAGGAAGGAAAAAAAGTTGTTCGTAAAATAGAAGTTTGGCTACCACCGCGCCCGTAGCCGCCGCAATGAGCAGCGGAATGAATGAATGCACCGCTACTTCTACCAACAATACTTCAAAGGCAAAGACCACCCCGCCAATTGGGCTATTGAAAATAGCCGCCATGCCCGCGGCCGCACCACAGGCTAGAAAAAGAGTTTGCTTTTTGCGCCCCACGCGCAGCAAATCCGCCAGATTAGCGCCGATAGCCGAGCCAGTGCGAATAATGGGAGCCTCCAAACCTACCGAGCCGCCAAAACCCACCGTCAAAGAACTGGTGATGACATGCGCGTAGGTATCGTACAGCGGTATTTTGATTTTATTGCGACCAATAGCGTACAGCAAATCGCTCAGCCCGGAGCCTAAAGGTTTTTTCAGCAGAAACCGCACGTAGAGCACCGTTAGTAAAATGCCGACCAAAGGAAAAAACACGAAGCCCAGCCGCCCGCTCGTGGGGTCGTTGCCATACATCCATTCGCGTACCGTGTGCACCAGCACTTTGAGCAATACCGCTACCAATCCGGCTACCAATCCAATGATAATGCTGACAATAATCAAATAATTGCGCTGCGAAATATGCTCCGAAGTCCATTTGATTAAATGGTAAAACCGGATATTCCAATAGCGATATATTTTCAGCAGCCAAAGTTTCACAGGCGTATTCATTGATGGTGATGGGGAATTGCAATCGGGGCAAAGATATTCTGCGCAGCCCGAATACGCAACTGCCGATGGTACAAACATACCCTGGCCAGCTGCTAAATATTGAAAATCAAGCGATAAAGGGGTTTATTATTGCAAAAATTGCGTACTTTTACAACAATTATTTAAAACCCAAAATTCAAGATTATGCAAAAAAGCTTCAAATTACTGCTCGGCTTGCTTTTCCTGCTACCGCTCGCAGCTATGTCCCAAAATTCGATGGCTGGCGATTGGCTCTACAACTACACCGATGAAGACGGAAGTCAAATCGTGCTGAAAATGAGTTTTACGGACGATAGCTACTCAGTGGACTTTGGCAACAAAGGCTCCGCTGATGTGAAAGGTAAATACACGATGGATGGTAATCAATGCACGTTGTGGGATGTCGAGGGCGCTTATTCCTGCCCCTCAGAGCAAAAAGGTGTTTATACCATTGAAATCAATGGCGACACACTCACCGCCACTCGCGTAAAAGACGACTGCCCAGGCCGCGGCAATACCGAAAAAATGGTGATGCAACGCGCTAAATAGATCAAAACGAAGCCCGGCTCGGCTTGTCAGAGCGGGTGTGCGATAGCGTCGGAGTAAAAAAATACTTCGACGCTTCGTATTTTAACATAATATTAGAAAAGCGCTTTATCTTTATGGCGTTATAGAAATTTACACAACACAACGAAAAATCTCTACCCCCCATGAGAAGCTTACGTCCCTTTGCATTAACCACATTGTGCCTATTGTTTGCTACTGGGCTATCCGCGCAGTGGCAATCCCTCGGTTCCAATATCACCACCTTTCCGCGCAGCGTGTATGGCTTGTCAGCACCCAATGCTTCCACAATCTGGGCTGTGACGATTCATCCGTCGTTTACGGCTCCAGCCCGCCAGTTTACCCGTTCTTTCAATGGCGGCGTTGCCTGGCAAAGTGGTGTGATTGACCCGACTAACGGCGCTGATTTCACCGCCATCAGTATATTCGCACTCGACCAGAACAACGCTTGGGTCACTATGGCCGATCTCGGCACCCAGCGCTTGGGGCGTATTTATAAAACCAGCAATGGCGGTATCAATTGGGTAGAACAGGTCGGCTCTTTCCGCAATCTAAACAATGGCGTGCAGGCCGTGCACTTCTTCGACCAATCGGTTGGTTTTGCCTACGGCAGCGCTGCCACCGGCGACCCGCAGGCAGATACCCTGCGCATTTGGCGCAGCACCAATGGCGGTACCAGTTGGCCGCGCATACCGGCTGCCGCTTTGCCCACGCCATTAGCGGGTGAAGGGGTCTGGGTTTATTATGGCAATGGCTCCTACGATGTAGCCGGCGATACCATTTGGTTTGGCACACGTCGAGGGCGCGTCTGGCGTTCACCCGATCGGGGCGTTTCGTGGCAAGCGTTCTCTGTGGGTGCCGATGTGCCCGTCTATTCGGTTGCATTTACAAATGCTCGACGAGGCATTGCTACCAGCGATGGGCGCGCTTTCCGCACCTGGGACGGCGGCCTCACCTGGGAGGAGATCACCTCCCTGCCAGCGTCCTTTGTCTATTATCAAATAGCCAAAATCCCGGATTCGGATGGTGCCTATGGCCTTGTTTATGAAGGCTCGGATATGTTTTACAATGATTTTCGATTTGCCTATACACTTAATGATGGCGACGACTGGGAGATGACCACCCCGCGCCCAATAGAAGTAATAACCTTCCTCTCCCCTACCCAGGGCTGGGGCGGCGGGCGCGTGCTCAGCTCTTCCAACGGGGGCGTTTATCGCTGGACAGGCAGTATTGGTCCGGTCACTTCTACCCATGAAATGCCTCTCGACGAGCAGGGGCTGCGCATCTATCCAAATCCTTTTGCCGAAGGCTTCACCATAGAATGGGAAGCCGAGCGCAGTACACCTATGGATTATGCCATTACCGACCTGACCGGCAAAACCCTGCAAGCGGGCCGTTTTGACCGCCCGGTCGTTGGTATGAACCGCTTTTTTGTCTCCTTTGAAGCCACAGCGGGCATGTATTTATTGGTATTAAAACAACAAAACGCTACCAAAACAATCAAGTTGGTCAAGCAATAGCATTAGTGCACTTTTTGGTACAATTCGAGTTCGCGGGTTTTACCAATTCCGGAACGGTCTTCGAGAATTTCAAATACGTTGACCTTAATCGTGTGCGCAATATCCCCGGTAGGCAAGTCATTACAATCCAAACCGAAGGGGTCTTCGATTTCTTGTCCCATCAATTCGATGCCCAGCAAGGAAAAGAAAATGAACATGACCAAAGGAATGGTGAAAAAGTGAAACGTAGTAATAAGTGCAAAAGGCAATAGCAAGCCATAAGCCGAGATAAAAATCTTCAGATACACCGCGTAAGAAAAAGGAATCGGCGTCTTTTTGATGCGCTCACAAGCTCCCAAAATATCGAGCAATGCCTGATGCTGTGCTTTAATATTGATATAATCTCCCTCATTTATCTCGCCTTGCCGGTGTGCGGCCGCCAGCCGATCAAAAATTTGAAAGGCGATATAATTAGGTACATGGCCTTTGGTTTTGTAAACAGCCAGCTCCTCTTCGGTCAGGTAGATGAGCTTTTCGAGATGCACGCCTTCGCGCAAGTGTTCGACCATAGCAATACAAAAGTTGGCAATATGCTTGGCCATAAAATGCCGCACTTCATTATTCTCTTTTGGAAACATCGCGTGGGCATAAATCGCCAGATTGCGCGTATTATTTACTAAAGCGCCCCATTGCTTACGCGCTTCCCACCAGCGGTCGTAGGCCGAATTGGTACGAAACACCAAAAAAATACTCAAAATAATCCCCAAAAGGGAAAAAGCCGAAATATTCATAGCAATATATTGCTCCAGATCATACCATTCTATTATGATACACAGGGCCGTCGTGTAAAAGCCCATCGCCAGTACGCTGCGCACGATGCGCACCATCGTCCAGCTACGCATCAGGTGCTGGATATCGCCAAACCAGTTGGTATTTGTTTTATAATAAATCATTGAATGCCATTTTAAAATAAGTAATAAAAACCAAAAGTAAGTAAAATTATAGCAATTCAGGAAAATAACACTCCTCCTCACCAAGGCGCTGGCTGAGATGGCGAGTATTACTTTCAGGTGGAAAATATAGTTGTTTTTATTTAGTCAGGTCTGACCATTAAGAGGCTTATTTTGATTGATTCGCTGTTTTATGATGTCTTTTGTTAATATCTTTTTGATTTTTAATATCTATTGACGGTTTGGCGCTTGGCGCAGTGGTAGATTTCGGAGTCCGCCTAAGGCGGAT
>CALMSO010000063.1 GCA_937872385.1 uncultured Saprospiraceae bacterium | reverse complement strand
CAGCGTTAAATTCAGTTGTTTGACTTTTCTTCCCATCTTTTTGGCTGCAAGATAATATATATTTTATTATGTCTGAGTACTTATTATCACCAAAAATCAATCTTTACATTTTCTAATATAAAATTTAAACTGAATTTTTAACTGCCTATTAATTAAATACTTACATTCAATTACCTCAAGGTTTGTGCCGTTCTATATCCATAAGTATTTTTTCCACTTCCGCCGGGCGAGTCGTGCCGATGAGTAGTTTTTTATTATTCCGAAATTCGATTTGTAGCCCTTGATTACCAGACACATTATAGGCCCTCCCTTTGCCAAAAATGCTGAACCGAATGCCCCAACCGCCGAATTCCGCCATCGCTGCATATTGCCTTACGTATAATTTGTGAATCTGCGCCCAATCATAAAACCGGTAAGAAAGATGAAACGGAAAAAACCGAACATAAATCCCATCATCTTTAATCAGCATATCAAGCCGCAGCAACAGAAATAATAAAGACGGTAAAACAACCATCGCACCACTGAGTAGCAGTGCCGTGCGTCCGCCAGCCCCTTCACCAAAAGGCTGATTACCCGTTATTTCCATATAAACCACCACCAAAAATAGGGCATTAATCGCCACCAGCAAGGTGATGACCCACCATTGATTGAATTTTTGGCGTTCTTGAAACAAGATTTTATGATGCATATTAAAAAAGTTTCTTGGTTCAGATAGGATATCATGAATTTCGGCGATTGATTATCAAAATGTAAAAGTCGTTCCAAATAACAATATCCTATTTACTTGATACTCAATAGATGGTATTTTATTAAAAGTAGATACGTCCGTCCGTCTAATGCATATAGTTTCTCGGAAAGCAGATCGGCAAACTCGAAAATATGCCGCACTCAAAGGCGCTTTGTTTCTGTCCTGATGCAGTTCAACGCTTATTTTAGCTTCAGGATATTTCTCTTTCAAGTCTCGAATAACCGACTCATCAAGCTTGCGAAGCGGTATCTTTATTTATGGTGTCATGGTATCGTGTTTTGTGTGGTTTAACTGAGAATGTTAGTATGGGTGCTGTGCCGCCTTGGGTTGGCTTTGTGGGCTGAGCATTGACGGCATAGGCGACTATGCAATGTCTTTCGTTTTTATTGAGACGTCATTTGTCAATTTTGTTTATCAATTCAATAATTGCTTGATTTATCTGATTTAATCCTTTTCCGAAAATTTTATTCATTTTTCAGTTTTTTTTACGAGGAACGTCTGCATCAACCCACCACATCCCGTACATAGCCGCCACCCACGCCTCCGCATAGCTGCATAAAAATAACAAGTTTCTTTCGTATTTCCAAGGGCTGTAGTACCCATGCAAAACAGAGGCTGGGTGTGGTGCCCAAGCCCTGTTTTGCGGTGTATGGCGTGTTGTTTTTTAGCGTTTGGGTTTCATGCGCTGCACTTGGGCAGTCATGAGGCGTAGCAGCTCGGTACGCTCGGGGCCCCAGCAGTGGGGCTGCCCATCGCCGTAGGTCACGGAGCCAGCGTAGTAGGGTTGGGTGGATTCGAGGTATTCTTCCATGAGTTTCACGGCGGGGTTGAGGTAGTAGGTGTCCATGTCGCCCATATAGATATGGATTTTGCCTACGAGGCTCGGCCCGATTTTCGCCCAGTTGCGTTTGAGGTATTCGTTGAGGTCGGTGTGTTCGCGCCAGTAGGCCGCCACGTCGGGGTCTATCTCGCCGGTCATGGGGTCGAAAAGAGATTTGGCGTAGCCATCTTCCCCGATGGGCCCGAAGGTAGCCTCAAAGATATCCACCTGCTCGCCGGAGCGGTTTTTGGTGCCGCGCACGAGTTCGTAGTGGTTGCGCTGCTCATAGGTGAGCCGCACCACCCCATCAGTGAAGCGGTCGCTGGGCGTGGGCACTTGCACCCAGCCATAGTCTTTGTAAAAAGCGTTTTTGTCTTTGTAAATATTCACCGCCTGAAAGTAGTTGAAATCCACCGGATCGGGGCAGAGCGAGAAGGCGCCGCCAAAGAATTCCGGCTCGAAAAACTGCATGGCCAGTGCAATCCAGCCTCCCGTAGAACCTCCCGACAGGATGCGCGCATACGGCTCGCGGATGATGCGAAACTGCTCCTCCACTGCCGGAATGAGTTCTTCCATGATGGCGTCGCGGTAGGGCCCATTGTTGGGCGAATTGATAAAATACGAATCGTCGTAATACGGGCTGGGGTGCTGAAAAGTAACCAATATCATGCGCGGCGTGTCGTCGGCTGTCCAGAATTTATAATACTCGTAGCCCGCTTTTTCGCGGGGCGAGGCCTCAGCTCCGGGGTCGGTTTCATTGAAGCCGTTGGGTGCGCTCAGCGAAAAGTGTCCCTGGATATAATTCACCGGATAATATTGCGCGGCATTTTCGTCGTAGCCTTTGGGTAGCAGCACTGTAGCGCCGAGGTACATATCCTGTCCCCAGAAACGGCTCAGCGTCTCGCTTTTGAATTTGATACGCTTCACCCAACGGGTGTCTGCCGGTACTTCTACGGGTGGTATTACATTTTTACAATCTAACCGGATGGTCGTTTTGCGCTTTGGGTCAATAGTGATTTTTTGCACATCGCTGTACAAATTGCCCGGCGATACATTAAAACGCTGCCCTTCCCATTGGTCGTTGTGCATCCAAATGGTATGGCCATCGGCGCGCTTGAATTCGGTGTAAATATTTACAAAACCCTGAATATAATACTCGCCCGGCGGCAAGTCGCGCAGGGTAGCTACCGGGTAGCCAAAGGTGTTTTGATTAATAACGGCGGCGGCTCCCGGAGCTAAGTTTTCTACGTCTTCGCCAAAAAACGGAATGCCAAGCGTGCCAATTTGCAGACGTGGTTCACGGTCTTCCTTATCAGAAATCATTACATACACGCGGCCGGTGACCGGGGTCT